>DASXTS010000549.1:0-1963 GCA_036505275.1 Pseudonocardiaceae bacterium | reverse complement strand
CGACCCTTGCAGTGATCTTGCACACGGCGACGGCCCGCGCCGAACCAAACGATGCGTGCCGATGGCGCGCAAGCGAGGGAGAACGCCCCCAGCGGGCCCGCTGAACCCGAGCTACTGCCCTTCGAAGCGGCGGCGGAACCTGTCTTCCATCCGCTGGGTGAACGTGTTACGGCCGGAACCTCCGCCGGCAGCGTCGGCGGACTCGCCACCACCGGCAGCGGCCCGGCGCCGGCCGCCGATGATCGCGAGGACGGCGCCTGCGAACATCACCAGGAAGCCGAACACGCTGATCACGGGCACCTCGAAGGCCCGCAGCGGGAGGATGATGCCGACGATGAGCAATACCAGGCCGAGCAGGAACAAGGCCGCGCCCTGCAGCCGCCTCCGGCGGGACGGGCGGCGCATCTTGGCACCGCGCACCGTCGAGGCGAACTTCGGATCCTCGGCATAGAGCGCTCGCTCGATCTGCTCGAGCAGCCGCTGTTCGTGCTCGGAGAGTGGCATGGCTCCCTCCTCCGGCAGTCGACGGTCGATGGCGGCGCGCCACCCCATGTGGAGCGGCGATCCTCTGTCCAGGATACGAGCCGGCGCTGATTCGGACTACCCGGTGAGTACCCCTGTTACTAGTGATCGCCAGCCGGCGACATTAGCCACTCGGCGCACGGCGGGCCATGGCGTGCAGTCGTGACGCCACATCACGCAGCGGTGGTGTCACCGCCGCCCGCAGCTCGAGCTCGGCCAGTGCCTCGGCGGCGCCTGGGCTGGCGTCGAGCATCGCACCCGGCACCAGCTCGGTGACCACCCCGTCGCCCTGCAGCAGCTCCAGCGAGAGCCCGGCCTCCTCCAGGAGCGACCGCAGCCGAACGGTGTCCAGCCGCCGGCGCAGCACGTCGTGACCACCGTCGTCGCGGCTGGCAAGGCGGCCGTCCGGGTCGTCGAGCAGCTGCCTCGCGTCGGCGAGGTGCCCGGCCATGGCGCGGGTGAGCACGGCGGCGAACCGGTTCGCCACCAGCACGGAGAGCACTCCGCCCGCGGCCGTGACGGTTGCCAGCGCGCGCACCGCGACCACGGCGTCGTCGACCACCTCCAGCACCCCGTGCGCCAGCACCAGATCGGCCGCGGCGGGCGGCACCAGGTCGGTCAGCACGTCGGTGTCGCCCTGCACGCCAATGATCCGGTCGCCGCAGCCGGCATCGGCCGCCCGGCGGCGCAGCACGGCCAGGGCGTCGGGGCTGGGGTCGATGACGGTCACCGAGCAGCCCGCCATGGCCAGCGGCACGGCCCATACCCCCGAGCCACCGCCGACGTCCAGCACGGCCGGCGGCACACCCGGACGCCGGGCCTTGGCGGCCGTGATCTCGGCATCGAGTGCCCGGTACACCGCATCGGCCCGCACAGGGGCACCCTACGGGTGCCCTCGTGAGTGGCGAATGGTGCTATGGCACCATTCGCCACTCACGGGCGACGCGATAGCGTCGCAGCCGTGCGAACCGTGGCGGTGCTCAGCCTGAAGGGTGGCGTGGGCAAGACCTCGGTGGTGCTGGGCCTGGCCGGGGCGGCGATGATCCGCGGGGTGCGCACCCTGGTGGTCGACCTCGACCCGCAGGGCAACGCAACCAGCGCGCTGGAGCCGGCGGACGCCGAGGCGACGCTCGCCGAGGTGCTCGCGGACCCGTCGGTGTCGACCGTGGCCAAGGCCATCTCACCGAGCTCGTGGGACCACAACGTGGACGTCCTGGTCGGCTCCGAGGACGTCGAGGTGCACAACCGGCCGGACCCGGACGCCCGGCGGCTCGGCCGGCTGGCTCGCGCGCTGACGGCCGTGGACCGGCTCGCCGAAGACAGCCGGCGGTACCGGCTGGTGCTGCTCGACTGCCCGCCGTCGCTCGGCCAGCTCACCCGCTCCGCGCTGGTGGCCGCGGACCGCGCGCTGCTCGTCACCGAGCCAACGCTGTTCTCGGTC
>DASXTS010000548.1:0-20558 GCA_036505275.1 Pseudonocardiaceae bacterium | reverse complement strand
GAGCAGGCGGGACAGCTCGGCGGCACCGGGGGCCATGGCCTGGACGAGCACGCCGGGGCCGGCCAGCGGGGTGATCACCACGGAGCCGGTGGCCTGCGGCTGCACTGGGTGCGACTGCCCTGGGTGCGACTGCCCTGGGTCCGGCCACCGGCGGCCGGCGAGGAGCAGCGACCCGGCGGCGCGGGCGTCGCCGAGCACCGCCGGGCTGGCATGCCACCGGCCGATGTCCAGCGAGTGGCGTAGCAGCGGCGCGCGGCCGAACTCGACGTCCAGCCGCAGCGTGCACGCCCCCGGCGGCTCGCCGTGCCGGCCGAGGACGAGCTCCTCGCGCCAGCGCAGCGACGCGCCGCCGGCCAGCGACACCGTGCACGCCTGCCGGTGGTCGCAGCCATCCGCGGCGATCAGCGGCTGCAGGGCGCAGTCGAGTGTCGCGCCGGCCCCGACGGTGGCATGCAGCTCGAAGCTGGAGCGCGCGCCACCGGCGTCCGGCAGCAGCAGTGTCGCGGCAGCCGAGCGCAGCCGCAGCACCGAACCCGCCCCGACGGCGACCCGCAGCGACAGCTCGTCGCCGCCGAGCGGCCCGGCCGCGGCGCCGACCAGGTAGACCGCGTCCGCCGCCGGCCGCAGCGCCAGCGGGCCGTCGCCGCGCAGCACCGTGAGCCGGGTGCCACCGGCACCGTCTGCCTCGGCCGCGATGACGGCGCGCGCCCGCAGCGCACGGCTCATCCGAGGTTCATCCCGGGCCGGTGGCGGCCCGCCAGGACGCCAGCTCGGCGCTCAGCCACTCGGCGACCTGCGGCACGTCCGGCTCCCGGCGGACCGAGGTCATGATCACCGGCCGGCCCTCCCGGACCCGCGAGGCGTCCGCGCCCATGACCGCCAGGTCGGCACCGACCAGCGGCGCGAGGTCGACCTTATTGATCACGAGCAGGTCGGCCAGCAACACGCCTGGGCCGCCCTTGCGGGGCACCTTGTCGCCACCGGCCACGTCCAGCACGAAGATCTGCCGGTCGGCCAGGCCGCGGCTGAACGTGGCGGTGAGGTTGTCGCCGCCGCTCTCCACAATGACCAGGTCGAGCGGGCCGTGTGCCGCCTCGTGCGCCTCGACGGCGTCCAGGTTGGCCGCGATGTCGTCCCTGATCGCGGTGTGCGGGCAGCACCCGGTGCGCACCGCGGTGATGCGCGAGTCGGGCAGCACGGCCTCGCGGCGCAGGAAATCGGCGTCTTCGGTGGTGTAGATGTCGTTGGTCACCACGGCAAGCCGCAGGTGCTGGCGCAGCACCCGGCAGAGCGCCGCAACAAGTGCGGTCTTGCCGCTGCCGACCGGGCCGCCGATGCCGAGCCGCATGGCCCGGCCGACCGCCGGCACCGCCGCGACGCCGTGCGGGTCGCGGTCGAGATCGTGGTCATGACTCAAACAGACGCACCTCCTGGCATTGATGCTGCTCGGCGAGGACATCCATGGCCGGCGCGGACGGCGCGGGCAGATCGGCCGGCCCGGTGGCCTCGGCGGCGGCCGCGACCGCTGCCGCCGACACCGCGTCGACGGCGGCGGCGAGGCCGGCGAGCATGGCGTGCACGGCGAGCGGGTCCAACCCGAGCAGCCGCACGGCCGCCGACGCCGGCCCCGTCACCGCCGCCGTGGCCCCCAGCGTGGCGGCATCGAGCGGCGTGCCCCCCGCCAGCCGGGTGCACACCCCCAGCACCACAGCGTGGTGCGGCCAACTCCCCGGCTCAACGCCCGGGCCGGCGGCCACCGCGTCCAGGACATCGCGGCCGGTCGACGGCGACGGCCAGAGCGCGCGGGCCGCCCGCAGCAGGCCACGGCCCTGAGCGCGGGACGCCGCCCGCTGTGCCGGCGACGGCGTCCTCGCGTCCAGCTCGGCGTCCAGCAGCCGCCACCGCGGTGCGGGCGAAGGGCACTCCAGGCACGCGGCCGCTGCGAACGCAGCGGACACCAGGCCCGCGGTCGGCAGCCGGCCGGCGAGAAACGCCCGCAGCGTTGCCTCGTCGCGCACCAACCCGGCGGCCACCGCCGGCTCGACGCCGCCAGAGTGCGCGTGCGACCCGGCCGGCAGCCGCGGGTCGGCGAGCAGGAGCAACGCGGCCGAGGACACGATCGAAGCAGCCACGGTGTCACCACCACCTCAGAACAGGAAATAACGCTGCGCCATGGGCAGCGCCGCCACCGGCGCCGGCTCCACCTCGTCGCCGTCAATGCGGACCGTGAAGGTGTCCGGGTCGACGACGATGCGCGGCAGGGCGTCGTTCAGCGGCATGTCGCCCTTGCCCAGCGACCGCACATTGCGCACCGCGACCAGCGGCCGCCGAACCGCCAGCCGCTCGGCCAGCCCGGCCTCCAGCGCGGCCGGCGCGACGAAGTGCACCGAAGTAGCGGCGGCTGCCGCCAACGAAGCGCCGAACATGGGCCGCGGGAGCACCGGCTGCGGCGTCGGGATGGAGGCGTTCGCGTCCCCCATGGCCGCCCAGGCGATCATGCCGCCCTTCAGCACCAGGTGCGGCCGCACCGCGAAGAACGCCGGTTCCCAGAGCACCAGGTCGGCGAGCTTGCCGGGCTCCACTGAGCCGATCTCCTCGTCAAGGCCGTGCGCCAGCGCGGGGCAGATCGTGTACTTGGCCACGTAGCGCTGGGCCCGCAGGTTGTCGGCGCGGCCGCCGCCGGGCAGCGCGCCGCGCAGTTCCTTCATGACGTGCGCGGTCTGCCAGGTGCGGATCGCCGTCTCGCCGACCCGGCCCATGGCCTGCGAGTCGGAGCCGATCATGGAGATGGCGCCGATGTCGTGCAGCACGTCCTCGGCGGCCATGGTGGTCGGCCGGATGCGGCTCTCGGCGAACGCCAGGTCCTCGGGCACGGACGGGTTGAGGTGGTGGCACACCATCAGCATGTCGAGGTGCTCGTCCAGGGTGTTCACCGTGTGCGGCCGGGTGGGGTTGGTCGAGGACGGCAGCACGTTGCGGTGCGCGGCCACCGTGATGATGTCCGGCGCGTGCCCGCCGCCGGCACCCTCGGTGTGGTACGCGTGGATGCTCCGCCCCGCGATCGCGGCCAGCGTGGACTCCACGTAACCGGCCTCGTTCAGCGTGTCGGAGTGCAGCGCCACCTGCACCCCGGCGGCGTCCGCGACCCGCAGGCAGGCGTCGATGGCGGCCGGCGTGGAGCCCCAGTCCTCGTGCAGCTTGAACCCGGACGCGCCGGCGCGCAGCTGCTCCCAGAGGCCGTCCTCGCTCACGGTGTTGCCCTTGCCGAGCAGCGCGACGTTCACCGGCCAGCCGTCCAGCGCCTCCAGCATCCTCGCCAGGTGCCAGCCACCGGGGGTGACCGTGGTGGCTCGGGTGCCCTCGGCCGGCCCGGTGCCGCCGCCGATGAGCGTGGTGACGCCGGCGCCCAGCGCCTCGGCCACCAGCTGCGGGCAGATCAGGTGCACGTGCGAGTCCACCGCTCCGGCGGTCAGGATCCGGCCGTTGCCGGCGATGATCTCCGTGGCCGGCCCGATGACCAAACCGGGGTGCACGCCGTCCATCGTGTCCGGGTTGCCGGCCTTACCCAGCGCGACGATCCGGCCGTCCCGGATGCCGACATCGGCCTTGATCACGCCCCAGTGGTCGAGCACCACCGCGCCGGTGATCACCGTGTCGGCCGCGCCGTCGGCCCTGGTGGCCCGGCCCTGGCCCATGGACTCGCGGATCACCTTGCCGCCGCCGAACACCACTTCGTCGCCCGACCCGGCGGGGCCGATGCTGCGGTCCTCGGTGATCTCGACGAAAAGGTCGGTGTCGGCCAGCCTGATCCGGTCGCCGGCCGTCGGCCCGAGCAGCGCCCCGTACCTGGCCCGGTCGACGGTGGTCACTGGTCCCCCTCCTCCGCCGATTCGGGCGCTGACCGATCCAGCGGGCCGGTGGAGCCGAGCTGCAGGCCGGCGATCAGGCGGCGACCGCCGAGCGGCACCAGCGACACCTCGCGGCTGACCCCGGGCTCGAACCGCACCGACGTCCCGGCCGGCACATCAAGGCGGGTGCCCCAGGCGGCGTTCCGGTCGAACGACAGCGCCGGGTTGGCCACCGCGAAATGGAAGTGCGAGCCGACCTGCACCGGCCGGTCGCCGGTGTTGACCACCACCAGGGTGGTGCGGGGCCGCCCAGGGTTCAGCGGCACCGGCTCGGCGGCGTACACGATCTCGCCGGGGATCATGGGATCGGCCGGTGCACGGTGACGAGCTTGGTGCCGTCCGGGAAGGTGGCCTCGATCTGCACCGGATCCAGCAGCTCCGGCACGCCCTCCATGGCATCGGCGCGGCTGAGCACCTGCCGGCCGCTCTCCATGAGATCGGCGACGGTCCGCCCGTCGCGCGCACCCTCCAGCACGTGCACCGCGATCAGCGCGACGCACTCCGGGTGGTTCAGGGCCAGGCCGCGCGCACGGCGGCGGGCGGCGACATCGGCGGCGACGTGGATGAGCAGCCGCTCCTGCTCGTGCGGTGTCAGGCGCATGGCGTCATCTTGGCCCGTCCGCGCCGACACGCTCGTCGGCGGGGCGCTCGTTAGCGCGTGCGTAACACGATGGTGCCGGCCGCGCGGTCGTGCAGGCCACGGCCGTCCGCGTTGTAGATGGCCGGCGGGATGAGCGCCAGGCAGATCAGCAGCGTGCGCACCACCGCGGCGCCGAAGGGCGGTCGCCCCCCGTCCAGCATGGCCACCCGCGCGCCCACCGCGGCGTGCCCCGGCGTCCGGCCGAACAGCGTCACGCTCAGCGTGGTGAGCAGCGCGAAGAACACCAGCGCCGACCACGCCGGGTTCTCGGTCAGCAGCTGGGCGAGCACCGCACACGGCACCCAGTCGATGAACAGCGCAACGATCCGCCGGCCGAACCCGGCCACCGCACCAGGCCCGTCCTTGGGCAGGCCCAGCCGCTGCCCCCGCCAGTCCTGGATCGCCGTCGCACGCTCGCTCACGCGCGCCAGCCTAGAGCCCCATCCACCCCATCCCGGGAGTGAATCGGCTGCTGAAACGGCGCGGCGACCGCCCCAACACCGTCCGTTCGGTTTACACCGGTGAAACACCTCAGTGATAGTCGGGCAACACCGCCCACCTAGCGTCCCGGCAGGACGCGGCATCAGGGGCGATAGCATCCAGCTGCCCCGGTATCCAGCCGCCGAGCGTAAGGAGCCAACAGCGTGTTCAGCAGCCCCGACGAGGCCTTGAAGTACGTCAGGGACGAGGAAGTCGAGTTCATCGACGTCCGGTTCTGCGACCTTCCGGGCATCATGCAGCACTTCACCGTGCCCGCGGAGATGTTGGCGGAGACCTTCGAGGAAGGCCTGATGTTCGACGGCTCCTCGGTGCGCGGCTTCCAGGCCATCCACGAGTCGGACATGCTGTTGCTGCCCGACGCGGCCACGGCGCGCATCGACCCGTTCCGCAAGCGGAAGACCCTGAACATCAACTTCTTCGTGCACGACGCGGTGACCCGCGAGCCGTACAGCCGCGACCCGCGCAACATCGCGCGCAAGGCCGAGCAGTACCTGGCCGAGTCGGAGATCGCCAACACCGCCTACTTCGGGCCGGAGGCCGAGTTCTACATCTTCGACTCGGTGCGGTTCGACAGCCTGCCCAACGGCACCTTCTACGAGATCGACTCCATCGCCGGCTGGTGGAACACCGGCCTTGACGAGGAAGGCGGCAACAAGGGCTACAAGGTCAGGTACAAGGGCGGCTACTTCCCGGTGCCGCCAACCGACCATTTCGCCGACCTGCGCAACGAGATGCTGGGCAACCTGATCGCGGCCGGGTTCACCCTGGAGAAGGCCCACCACGAGGTCGGCACCGCCGGCCAGGCCGAGATCAACTACAAGTACAACACGCTGCTGCACGCCGCCGACGACCTGCAGCTGTACAAGTACATCGTTAAGAACACCGCCTGGCAGGCCGGCCACACCGTCACGTTCATGCCCAAGCCGCTGCTCGGCGACAACGGTTCCGGCATGCACACCCACCAGTCGTTGTGGAAGGACGGCGAGCCGATCTTCTACGACGAGTCCGGCTACGGCGGGCTGTCGGACAAGGCGCGGCACTACATCGGCGGACTGCTGCACCATGTGCCGAGCCTGCTGGCCTTCACCTGCCCGACGATGAACTCCTACCACCGGCTCGTGCCCGGCTTCGAGGCGCCGGTCAACCTGGTCTACTCGCAGCGCAACCGCTCAGCGTGCATCCGGATCCCGATCACCGGCAGCAACCCAAAGGCCAAGCGCCTCGAGTTCCGCTGCCCAGACTCCTCCGGCAACCCGTACCTCGCGTTCGCCGCCCAGCTCATGGCCGGCCTGGACGGCATCAAGAACAAGATCGAGCCACCGACGCCGATCGACAAGGACCTCTACGAGCTGCCGCCCGAGGAGGCCAAGGAGGTCGCCCAGGTGCCGGGAAGCCTCGAGGCCGTGATCGACCGCCTCGAGGAGGACCACGATTACCTCGTCGAGGGCGGAGTGTTCACCGAGGACCTCATCGAGACCTGGATCGCACTGAAGCGCGAGCAGGAGATCGACCCCATTCGGCTGCGCCCGCACCCCTACGAGTTCGCGCTCTACTACGACGTCTGATCCGTGGCGGGCCTGAGCCCGCGCCAGATCGTCTGAAACGGCGGCTGACCTGCGAGAATCGCCTTCTGGCTGCGCTCGAATGGTCAGCCGCCTTTCCATGGCATGCGGCCCCAGCCGGCTGAGCCGTCCCGCCGGGAGCCAATCGTTCCCGGATGACAATCCCACGCCGGGCTCTTGGTGCTCGGGAACCTTGTCCCGCCTCACGTCCGTCCAACAGGATCCACTTGACCCGGACCACAGGGACATGCCTCGCGCGCCCTGTCCGGGCTGCCCGAGCGACCGCACTCTGGTCTGCCGAACCGAGCCAAGGAGCCCGTTGTGAAATCTCGGATCTACGACGCCGACCACGAGGCCTTCCGCGACTCGGTCCGGTCCTTCCTGGGCCGCGAGGTGAAGCCGAACTGGGAGAAGTACATCGAGAACAAGCAGTTCCCCCGTGAGATGTGGCTGGCGTTCGGCAAGGCCGGTCTGCTCGGCCTGGAGATCCCGGAGCAGTACGGCGGTGCGGCGGCCGGCGACTTCCGGTTCAACGCCGTGCTGTGCGAGGAGTTGGGCAAGGTGTCGATGTCGCTGGGCTCCTGCCACGGGATCCACGCCGACATCTGCGCGCCCTACCTCGTCGAACTGACAACCGAGGAGCAGCGCGAGCGCTGGCTGCCCGGCTTCGTGTCCGGTGAGATCCTCACTGCCATCGGGATGACCGAGCCATCGGGCGGCTCCGACCTCGCGGCGCTGAAGACCACCGCCGTGCGCGACGGCGACGACTGGATCGTCAACGGCTCCAAGACCTTTATCACCAACGGCTACTCCGCCGACCTGGTGATCGTCGCCGCTCGCACCGACCCGGAGGCCAAGCGCGGCCATGGCATCTCGCTGTTCGCCATCGAGACCGGCATGGCGGGCTTCACCCGCGGCCGCAAGCTGGACAAGGTCGGCCAGGACGAGTCCGACACCGCCGAGCTGTTCTTCGACAACATGCGCGTGCCGGGCAACAACCTGATCGGCGAGCTGAACCAGGGCTTCATCCACATGATGACCTGGCTGCCGCAGGAGCGGCTCTCCAACGCGATCGGCAACATCGCCCAGGCGGCACAGATCCTCGACGAGACGTTGGCGTACGTCAAGGAGCGCAAGGCCTTTGGGCGGCCGATCGGGTCGTTCCAGTACAACAAGTTCCTGCTCGCCGAGCTGGTCACCAAGATCGACGTCACCCGCAGCTTCCTGGACAACGCCGTACTCGCGCACACCAAGCGCGAGCTGTCCGCCGTCGACGCCGCCAAGGTGAAGTGGTGGTGCGCGGATGTGCAGAATGACGTGCTCGACGCCTGTGTCCAGCTGTACGGCGGCTACGGCTACATGAACGAGTACCGCGTCGCCCGGGCCTGGCGCGACGGCAGGGTCTCCAAGATCTGGGCCGGCTCGAACGAGATCATGAAGGAGCTCATCGGCCGCGACCTCGGCCTCTGAGGTCGCCTCTGGTCGGCCCACCCAGGACTGGCCCCCAAGGCGTGGTACACGGTCCCTGACGAGGTCGGCCTTCCGCATGCCTCAGCGTTCGGACGCCCAGTGCTCCTGCAGCCGGGCGATGGCCTCCTGCCTGCTCATCGAGGCCACCTCGGACTCGTCGATGCCAAGCTTGGTGATCAGGAGGTGCACCACGGTCGGCGAGGGCTCGACGCCGATGCCGGACTGGATGCGGTGGCGACCCGACGGGCGGCCGCAGCCGGACTGGACACGCCTCGTGCGCGATGCACGTCGAGGGCACTGACGTGGTGGGCTCGCCGCGCCCGGTTGTGGTGGACACCAGTGTGGTGTTGCCGGCGTGCCTCGCAGGTGGGCTGCGCTTCGCTGGCCGGTGGCTCTGGTTCGCCCCGACGCTGCTCTGGTCAGAGGTCCTGTCGGCGCTTCATGAGGCGATGTGGCGGGCGCGCTCACCGCCGACGAGGCAGAGGATGCCCGAGCGGTGTTCGCCAGCCTGCCCGTCCACCGCGAGGATGTGACAGAGATCGCGGACGAGGCATGGCGCGTCGCCGAGGAGCTCGGGCTGGCCAAGACCTACGACGCCGAGTTTCTCGCCCTGGCAAGGCTCCGCGGTGCGCCGCTGGTGACAGCCGACGTCAGCTGCGCCGCGGCCCAGACCGGCTCGGGTTCGTCGTGGATCCGGTTGAGCTGGAGAAACTGGCTCAGCCTTAGCTAGGATGGCGAACAGCCACCCCGGGCAGCTCCTCGAACCGAGCGTGCTTGTCGGTTGTAACCAGGGTCCGGCCGGTCGCGCGGGCGGTTGCGGCGATGATCAGGTCGTGGGCTCCGCGTGGCTTCCCATGCCGCTGAGTGTGCGCTAGCAGTTCGGCATGGTGCTCGGCGACGGTCTGGCCGTAGTCCTCGACCGGAACAGCCGCCAGTACCTCGTCGAGAAACGCGCGTTGCACGGCCCGCCGGCCATGATCTTCCTCACGGAGGACCCCCGCGAGGAAGTCAGCGAGTGCGACCGCGGGCAGGGCCACGTCGTCCTCGTCCGGCATCGCCGCAAGGTCGAGCCGCCGGCGAACAGCCGCGACGAGAACCCCGGTGTCCAGGATCAACCTCGCCATGGATCACGATCCTGGTCGGCCGAGGCTGCCTCTCGTGCCGCGGCAATGTTGTCGGCGAACGTCTGATCGAAGGCGGCGTTTCCACGCCAGCGATCTACGATCTCCCGCAGCGCCTTGCCGCTTGCCCCGGGCGCCGGGACGATCATTGCGACCCGCCGGCCGCCGCGGGTCACCACGATCGTTTCGCCATGCTCGGCCTGGTCCAGCACGGCGGAGAAATTCCGCGATGCTTCCGAGGCCGTCATCTCACGCACGATCTCAGACTAGCTGAATCAGAATGTCAGACGACCACCTGCTTGGAGCTCCTTGCGGACCGGTTGTCAGGACCTCAGAACACCGGCACGCCGTACCTGCTCAGGGCTTCGGTCACCGGTTGGTGGGACGTGGTTCCGCCTGTCCGGCAGTTGCCGCTGCCACCCGACGTGAGGCCGAGCGCGACCGTGTTGTGGTACAGCGGGCCGCCACTGTCACCGGGCTCGGCGCAGACGTTGGTCCGGGTCATGCCACCGACCGTGCCGCCGCTGGCGTAATGCAGGTCACGTTCAGCGCGATGACCGTGCCGGTGCGCACGCCGGTGGTGCTGCCGCGGCGGGTCACCGGCTGGCCGACATTGGGGTTGCCCGCCGAGACGATGTCCTGCCAGCCGGCCGTGCCGGAGGCCTGCGAAGGCGAGCACCGCGGCGGCCGCCGAGACCAGTTACGTCATCCAGCACCACAAGAAGCGGTCGCCTGCAACGTCAGCCGACAGTTCTGGCGATCAACCAACGGAACATCCGACCTCAGAACACCGAGACGCCGTACTTGCTCAGGGCCTCGGTCACCGGCTGGAAGAACGTCGTGCCGCCGGTACGGCAGTTGCCGCTGCCGCCGGAGGTGAGCCCGAGCGCGATGGTCTTGTCGTACAGCGGGCCGCCACTGTCACCCGGCTCGGCGCAGACATTGGTCTGGATCATCTGCCGGACGGTGCCGCCGCCGACGTAGTGCACGGTCACGTTCAGCGCGGTCACCGTGCCGGTGTGCACGCCAGTGGTGCTGCCGCGGCGGCTCACGGACTCACCGACGTAGGCATTGCCGGCCGAAACGATGTCCTGCGAGCCGGCCGTGCCAGAGATCGTGATGGACGTGTTCGTGTACCGCACGATGCCGTAGTCATTGCCTGGGAAGCTGGACCCGGCGCGGTTGCCCAGCTTGGTGGTGTGGTTGGCGTTGGCGAACCACTCGACGGCTAGGTCCGTACAGTGCCCGGCGGTGAGGAAGAAGTACGTGCTCCCACTGCGCACATTGAAGCCGAGCGAGCAGCGGTACTGGCTGCCGTAGATCGCGTCCCCGCCGGAGATCAGTGGGCGGAAGGTGCCGCGCGTCCGCTCGATGCGCGCCGCGCCGCCGGTGCCGGCAACCGCGGCCTGCAGGCCGGCCAGGCTGCCCCCGGCGACCGAGCTGTCGACGGTGATCACCACCTGGTTGCGGGCGGGGTCGATACCCCACGCCGTCCCCGGGATCCGGGTGTCGAGGCGTGCGATGAGCTGGTCGAGCTGCTGGCTGCTGCGCGCGTTCTGGGCGGCCACGGCGTGCCCCGGCGCCAGCGCAGTCAGGCCGGCGACCGTGAGCACCACAGCGGCCGCGGAGCCCAGAACCTGTCGAACATTTATCACGATTCGGCCCTCCAGCGGGGTTGGGAGTGCGATCCGCGCCGCACCCTGTGAACTGCGCGGCGTCACGACTGTACTTACAGTGATCTGATCCCGCATCGCAAGAAGGAACCGGCCAGTTTCGTCGGGTGACCACTCGCCTCGAACGCCCACGGACCGTCGCCTTCTGCTCGGCGAGGCGACTCCGAGGGGGTACCGGGTACACGGCAGAATGCGGTCATGGATGCCGGGTCGTTCGCCGAGTACCTGTCAGGCTTGGATGAGGAGTCGCTGACGCAGTTGCTCCGGGCCCGGCCGGACGTGCGGGTGGAGCCGGTGCCGCGCGGGTTCGGGCAGCTCGCGCAGCGGCTCGGCGGGGCGGACTCGCTGGTGGCCGCGTTGTGGCGGCTGAACCGGGACGAGGTGATCGTCGGGCAGGCGATCGCTGCGTTGGCGAGTGGGGCGGCCGCAACGGTGCCGGGGGTGGCGCGGCTGCTCGGCGCGGCGGACGGCCCGGTGGTTGACTCCGTGCGCGAGTGCGTGACGCAGCTGTGTGCGCGGGGGCTCACGTGGGTGGACGGCGGGTCGGGGACGCTCTGCCTGCCGGAGCGGCTGGCGGCGCACTGGGCCGCGGAGATCGGCAGCGGTCGGCCGGTGAGGAGGATCGCCACGGCGGTGCGCGTCGACGACCTGCGGCCGACGGCGGAGGCGCTTGGCGTGCCGGCCGCGGGCCTTCGCAAGTCGGATCTGGTCGCGCGGCTGGCCGAGCGGATGGCGGACGCCCAGTCGTTGGCCGCCGTGGTGGCGGCACTGCCCGAGCCGGCCCGCACCCGGCTCGACGAGCTTCGGCGCGGCTCGGTCGCGGACCCCTTCGGCCACGACAGCCAGTACGGCCACTACGCCGGCTACCGCAGCGGCTACGGCAGCAGCCACAGCGGCGGCATACGCCGCATTGACGATCCGACCGAGCTGCTGGTGCGCGCCGGGCTGGTGCTACGGGTCAACGGCTACCACCCGGAGTTGCCGAGGGAGGTCGCGGTGGCGGCCTGGCTGGCCGAGTGCGCGCCGGCGCTGCCCGGACCACCGCACGTCCCGGCGGCCGCCGTCGTCGATGCCGCCGCGGTGCGCTCGGCCGCCCAGGCCGCCGCGCAGGACGCGCTGCGGAGCGTCACCACCCTGCTCGACCACGCCGCCGCCAACCCGGTGGTCGCATTGAAGAAGGGTGGGATCGGGGCACGGGAACGCCGGCGGCTGACCACCCGGCTCTCCATCGCCGAGGACGTGCTGGTGCTGTGGATCGACCTGGCGCACGTGGCCGGCCTGCTGGGCCAGACCGACTCTGGGTACGTGCCGACCGATGGCTACCAGGCCTGGCGCGACGGCGGGCCGGGCGCGCAGTGGGCGGCGCTGGCCCGCGCGTGGTTCGGGCTGGAGCACGCGCCGCTGAGCCGGGAGGTGGACGGGGACAAGGAGCAGCCGCCGCCGTTGCCGCTGGTATCCGGCGCCGGCCGGATGCGGCGCGCGCTGCTGCTGGCGGCCAGCCCAGGGCTGTCCGTGCGCGGGGTAGGCGAGCAGATCGACTGGTTCTGCCCGCTGCACGGCTACGACGTCGCGGGCGGCGCAAGCAAGGTGGCCGCCGCCATCCGGGAGGCCGAGCTGCTCGGCGTGGTGGCCGCCGACCGGCTGACCGAGCTTGGCGAGCACCTGCTGGCCACCGCCGCCGACCCGGACGGCGCCGAGACCGACGGCGCAACCGACGGCGCAACCAACGGCGCAACCGACACAGTGACCGACGGCGCCAACGCCGAGCTGGCGCGGCGGTGCGCCCCGCTGCTGCCCGAGGCCAGATGCACCGTGATCCTGCAGTCCGACCTCACCGCGGTTGTTGCCGGCCGGCCGAGCGCCGCGGTCGCCCGGCTGCTGGCTGCCGCCGCGGTCAGCGAGGCGCGCGGCACGGCAGCGGTGTGGCGGTTCACCCCGGCCAGCGTGCGCGCCGCGCTGGACGCCGGGTGGGACGCCCAGGACCTGCTGGCCGAGCTGAAGGCGGCCTCGGACTGCGCGCTGCCGCAGCCGCTGGAGTACCTGATCAACGACGTGGCCCGCCGGCACGGGCACGTGCGGGTGCGCGGCATGCGAAGCTGCCTGCTCGCCGACGAGGCCACCATCACGGAGATCCTGCACACCCGGTCGCTGGCCCGGTTGCACCTGAGCCGGCTCGCCCCCACCGTCGCGTCCAGCCCGTTCGAGCTCGACGAGGTGCTCGTCCGGCTGCGCGTCGCCGGCCTGTCCCCCGTCGCCGAGGACGCACTCGGCGCCGTGATCGTGGAGGCCAAGCCGGAGCACCGGGCATCGCCCGCGCACCACGCGCTGATGGCACCCCGCCCGCGGTCCCGGCTGGGCGCCGCCGAGCTGGCCCGCCTGCTGGTCGCCGACCCCCACGACAAGCGGCCGCGAGCCTCGGACGCGTCGGACACCTTCGCCGCGCTCACCCAGCTCAACCCGCACCTCGACGAGGCCGAGCTGGAGCTGCTCGCCGACGCGGTCGACCGCTGCGGCGACATCCTCATCGCCTACCGCGACAAGAACGGCAGCCGCACCGTCCGGCACATCCGGCCGCAGCAGATCTACGGCAGTTGGCTGGACGCCTGGTGCCACCTCCGCGACGCCCAGCGCGACTTCACCATCGCCAACATCGAGTCGGTCGCCCCGGCGTAGCTGTCGATGGCTAACTAACCGCCCGCCATGGCGCCGACGATCAGCAAGGGTTCGGTGCCCTGGGCGACCCGGTCGGGCAGCGGGGTGTCCGGCGATTCGTGGGACAGGTCCTCCTCGCAGGCGAAGAATCGGACGAACGCCCGGCGCTGATGGGTGTTGCTGTCGCGGATCGCGCCGCGGAGCACCGGGTAGCGGGCTTCGAGCGCGTCGAGGACCAGGCGCTGGGTGGGCCGGCCCACGACCTCGAGCTGGACCTCCCCGTCGACCTGCGCCAGCTTGCGCAGGTGAGCCGGAAGCTTGACGCGGATCATGGCAGCGTCTGCACCTCGACGGACAGCACCGCGGGCAGGTCGCGGACTATGGCCATCCAGTTGTCCCCGGCGTCGGCCGACACGTACACCTGGCCACCGGTGGTGCCGAAGTACACGCCGCACGAGTCGAGCGAGTCGACAGCCATCGCGTCGCGCAGCACGTTGACGTAGCAGTTTCTCTGGGGGAGCCCGCTGGTGAGCGGCTGCCAGTCGTCGCCGCCCGTCCTGCTGCGGTACACCCGCAGCCTGCCATCGGGCGGGAAGTGCTCGGAGTCGCTCTTGATCGGAACGACGTAGATGGTGTCCGGCTCGTGCGCGTGCACCTCGATGGGGAAGCCGAAGTCGGTCGGCAGGTCGCCGCTGATCTCGCGCCACGACTCGCCGGCGTCGTCGCTGCGCATGACGTCCCAGTGCTTCTGCAGAAACAGCACATTCGGTCGGGACGGGTGCATCGCTATGCGGTGGACGCAGTGGCCGACCTCGGCGTCCGGGTCGGGTATCCCCTCGGACTGCAGACCCCGGTTGATCGGGCGCCAGGTCTTGCCGGCGTCGTCGGTCCGGAAGGTGCCGGCGGCCGAGATCGCGACGAAGATCCGCTCCGAGTTGCCGGGGTCCTGGATGATCGTATGCAGGCACATTCCGCCCCCGCCCGGCTGCCAGGTCGGGCCCGATTCGTGCTGGCGCAGCCCGGGCAGCTCGTGCCAGCTCTGCCCGCCGTCAACGGTCCGGAACAGCGCGGCGTCCTCGACACCGGCGTGCACCGTGTCCGGGTCGGTCAGCGACGGCTCCAGGTGCCACACCCGCTTGAACTCCCATGGCCGCTGCGAGCCGTCGTACCACTGGTGCGTGCCGGGCTCGCCCTCGTAGCTGAACTCGTGGCCGACCGGCTCCCAGGTCGCGCCGCCGTCGTCGGAGCGCTGGATCTGTTGCCCGAACCAGCCACTGGACTGCGACGCGTACAGCCGATCGGGATCGGCCGGTGATCCCTTGAGGTGGTACATCTCCCAGCCGGCAAAGTGCGGCCCCGCGACCTCCCACTGTTCACGCCGACCGTCCGAGGTCAGGATGAACGCGCCCTTGCGCGTGCCGACGAGTACCCGTACCCCGCTCATCCGCACTCCATTTCTTCGGTTGGCCTTTCTTCGGTTGGCCTTTCTTCGGTTGGCCATGTCGCCCCGGACCGTACCCCCGAGCACCGACAGTCGCCGCCGAGGTTGCCGGCTGCATAGGCTCGAGCGCCATGGAGGTTCGGCAGGTCGGCGACGGCAGGGTGGTACGCCGCGCGGTGCTGGACCAGGCGGCGTTGGCCGTCGGGCCGGCGGCGCTGCGCGGGGAGTTCGAGCACGAGCTGGTGCGCGTGGACGGCGGCAGCCAGGCGGGGGTGCGGGGCGGCGGGTCGGTGGCGGAGTCGGTGCTGGCCGGGGTGGACCTGTCGCAGGCGCGGCTCGGGCCGCTGATGCTGACCGACGCGGTGTTCACCCAGGTCGACCTCAGTGGCGCGGTGCTGCACGAGGTCACGGCGCGCCGCGTGGAGCTGCTGCGGTGCCGGGCGATGGGCGTACGGCTGGAGTTTGCGCTGGTGTCCGACGTGTACGCGGAGGGCTGTCGGTTCGACTACGGCTCGCTGCACGTGGCGCGGGTGAAGGGACGCCTGGCGTTTCGGGAGTGCACCTTCCGCGAGGCCACCATTGCCGGGGACCTGTCCGACGCGGTGTTCCTGGACTGCGACTTCGCCGGGGCCGAGTTCGACGCCGGCGCGGCCAAGGGGTGTGACCTGCGATCGTCCCGGTTGGTCGGCGCCCGAGGGCTGCTGTCACTGCGGGGCGCGATGATCACGGCCGACCAGGCCGTGTCGGTGGCCGACCAGCTCGCCGCCGAGGCCGGCCTCACCGTGGCGCGACCGTGAGCACCAGCTTGCCACGGGACGCGCGGAAGAACGCGTGGTTGCCCGGCGACGCGGTGCCGCTCACCCCTCCAGGTGGATAGTTGTGAGTGGCAAGGGGCGTTGGAGCGCCCTTCACTACTCACGGGCCGCGGCCCGAAGGGCGCGGTAGAGCAGCGCGGGGTCGCCGAGCCGGTGGCGGAGCTGGCGTTCGAGACCGCCGATGGGCACCAGGTTCTGCGGCGCCCGCGGGTCCTTGTGCGGTGTGCTGGCGAACGGGGGCAGCAGCCGCGCAGTGAGGTCGGCGAGCGCCACCGCGCCGGCCGCGGCGAGGTCGGCGGAGCATTCGAGGCGGACCACGCCGGACCAAGGCGCGGCCGACCCCCCGGCAGACCGCTCGGCCAACCGTAGGTACCAGCTGTAGCGCCGCCACGAGGTCGTCATGGCGAAGACCGGGCTGCGCTCGCCGGCCGCCATGCCTGCGACGACGGCGGCCTGGTCCGGCGGGAGGTAGGGCACGTGGTGGGTCTTGACGTAGCCCACGGCGCCAGCCACATGGGTGGCGTGCCCGCGCAGTGGGCCGTCGACCACGAGCAGGCCGTCCACTGCCGAGCCCGCTGGGCGTTCCGATTGCCAGGCCGTTTGCCACGCCGTGGCCAGCTCCACCTCGAGCTCGGCCAGGCGCCGCTGCACGGCGAGGACGAGGTCGTCGTCCGGGCGCCCGGCGCGGCTGGGACGCACGGTGTACGTGGCGTGCCTGGTGTCGAGGTCGCGGGCGCCGGCGGCCGAGGTGTACAGGCTGCGGTCTATGCGCACGTCGACGATGCGCGCCGTGCCGTCGCAGCGCACCAGGCCGGCGGCGAGCGACGCGGCGATCGCCGGCACCGGCTGCGGTGCCACGCCGTGCACCCAGACCCTGGCGTCGATGCGGCGCACGCCGTCCAGGAACAGCACCGAGGACGGCAGCGCCGCCGTGTGCGCCGGCGACACCGCGCGCCACGACGCGGCCGGCAGCTCCACGTCCAGGTCCAGGGCCGCGCGGGGTTCCCGGCTGTCGAGCTCGTCGCCGTAGGCGACGCCGTAGCTCGGGTCCCACGGATCGACCGTGTAGGTGGCGGTGGCCAGCAGTGCCGTCACGGGGCCACCATCACACCGGGACCCGGCGCAGCCGCGACGACGCGCCGTCGCGGGTGACGGCGAACTGCACGGGCACCCGCTCGGCCAGCGCCGGCACGTGGGTGACGATGCCGATCAGGCGGTCGCTGTCGCAGGCCAGCCGCTCCAGGGTGGACGCCACGGTGTCCAGCGTGGCGTCGTCCAGGGTGCCGAAGCCCTCGTCGAGGAACATCGAGTCGAGCGAACGCCGGCCCCCGGAGAGACCGACGACCTGGTGCGACAGCGCGAGGGCAAGCGCGAGCGAGGCCTGGAACGTTTCCCCGCCCGACAGCGTATGCACCGGGCGGCGGGTGCCGGCGTCGTTGTGGTCGATGACGACCAGCTCGTTGCGCTCGCCGCGGTCCAACTCGTACTGCCCGCTGGAGAGCTGTAAGAGCGTCTCGGACGCCTCGAAGACCAGCGAGTCGATGGCCTCGGTGCACAACCACCGCTCGAAGCCGTCCGAGCGCAGCAGCCCGCCGAGCTTGTCGGCGACCTGGCGTTCCTCGCGGTGGCGGGCGATCTCCCCGGCCAGCGCGGCCGCCTCCGCCTGCCGGGTGCGCAGCTGCGCCAGATCGCGCCGCGCCTCGGCCAGGTGCGCGGCCAGCGCGACCGGGGCGCGCTGGACATCGCGGGCCAGCACCACGACGCCGTGCTCGCCGAGCATCGCGGCCAGCGTCCGCGCCCCGGCGTCAATCCGCTCGCGCAGCGCGCCGGCGGTCGCGTCGAGCTCGCCGGCCCGCGCGCTCAGCCCGGCGTGCCGGCCGGCCGCCCAGTCCAGCAGTGCCCGCCAGGCCGCCGCCAGGTCGAGGCCGTCGACGGCGGGGGCGTGCAGCGCCACGAACCCGTCGTGGGCCCAGTCGCGGGCGCTGCGCAGCTGCGACCAGGCCCGCTGCTCGGCGGCACGCAGCTCGTCGCGGGCGCGCACCGCGTCCTCGGCGGCAGAACGGCCGGCGCGGGCCGCCGACCTGGCCCGTTCGACCTCGGCCTCGACGCGGTCCCGGGCGGTCAGCAGGGCGTCGACCTCGGCCAGTGGCGGCGCGCCGACCAGCGCGGCGGCGGCGTCAGCGAGCCGTCGTTCGAGGTCCTCGACAGCGGTGCGGGCGACGGCGGTGCGCTGGCCCGCGGTGGTCAGCTCGGCTCGCAGCCGCGACTGCGCCTCCTTGGCTCGGTTCAGGGCGGCGGTGGCCAGGCCGAGGTCGGCCGGCACGTCGTGGTGTGGCACGGCGGCGACCGGCTGCCGGCACACCGGGCACGGCTGGCCGGGCCGCAGGCCGGTGGCCAGCGCGGCCGCGCTGTGCGCCCGTTCGGCGGCGGCGAGCGCCTCGGCGGCGTCCGCGGTGGCCCGTTCTGCCGAGTCGACACGGGCGGTGAGCGCGCGCTCCGCACCGTCGGCCTCGTCGCGGCGGCGCACCCGCTCGGCTAGATCAGCACGCAACGCCGCCTCGGCGGTGTAGCCGCCGCGCCAGGCCACTAGCACCGGCCGCGCGGTCAGGCCGGCGCAGTGCCGCTCGGCGGCCGCCTCGGCACCGTCGAGGCCGGTCCGCTCGGTGACGCGGCGTTCGACCAGCCGGTCGGCGTCCGCCAGCATCGCGGCCAGCCGCGGCACGTCGCCGGGCATGCGCAGCGCGGCGAGCCGGGTCAGGTGGGCCCGCGCCTCGTCCGCGGCCGCGGCCAGCCCGGGCGCCTCGGCGTGCCAGCCGGCGATCTCGGCCACCGCAGCGTCCACCCGCGGCACCAGCTCGTCCAGCGCGGCCACCCGTCGCTGGGCCGCGTCCACCTCGTCCTGGGTGACCTCGCCGAGGGACGCCAGCCGTTCCTGTGCGCCGGCCTCCCTGGCGCCGGCAACCCGAGCCCGCTCCCGCGCCCGCTGCCCGACCTGCTCGTACACCGCGTAGGCCAGCAGCTCGATCAGTAGGTTCTGCCGCTCCCCCGGTTTGGCGTGCAGGAACTCGGCGAAGCGGCCCTGCGGCAGCAGCACGCACTGGGTGAAGTGCTCGTAGCCGATGCCGAGCAGCTCGGTGACCTCGGCGGCCACCCGGTCCGGGCCCTCCGCGATCGGCTCGACGCATGCCTCCAGGATCCTGGCCAGCTCGGCGTCCGGTGGCACCGCTGGGTCGAGGCGGTCCAGCCGGGCCTCCTTGGTGTGCACCTGGTCCCTGGCGTCGCGCCGCAACGCCCGCGCCGCGGCGTACCGGCCGCCGGCGGCCTCGAACACCAGGCACACCCTGGCCTCGGTGGTGGACGGCGCGAGCGCATTCTTGATCACGTTGCTCTTGCCCCACCTGGGCACGGTGCCGTACAGGGCGAAGCACATGGCGTCGATCACGGTGCTCTTGCCGGCGCCGGTCGGGCCGGTGAGCACGAAGAAGCCCACGTCGGACAGGTCGAGCTCGGTGCGCTCGCGGTAGCTGCCGAAGCCGTCGAGCATCAGCCGCATCGGCCGCATCAGCGCCCCGCGGTGACGTCGTCGAGGAGCTCGGCGAACAGCGCGGTCACCCGCTCGTCGGCGACATTCTGCTCGGCCAGGAACGCGGCGAACAGGTCCAGCGGGGACCGGCCCAGCCGGCTGCGCTCGCCGTCGCGGTTGCCGGCGCCGGCACGTCGCGGCTGGTGCCGCTCGTCGAGCTGCACGTCGATGGCGTTGGGCAGCTTCTCGCGGACCAGCTCGCCGAGGCCCGCGCTGGCCCGTTCGGCCAGGATCACCCGCAGGAACGCCTCGCCGGCGTCCTCGGCGGCGGCGATCACCTCGTCCAGCGTGCCGCGCAGGGTGCGCAGCGGCCGGCCGCCGGCCACCGGCACCGGCCGGACATGCGCCCGGCTCTGCGGGGTGGCGGTGACCATCAGCGCGACCGGCTCGTTGGACTCCTCACCGAAGTCCAGGGCCAGCGGCGCCCCGGAGTACGCGATCGGGCACGGGCCGTCGATCTCCTGGTATCGGTGCAGGTGCCCGAGGGCCACGTAGTGCGCGCTCGCCGGAAACACGGTGGCCGGCAGCTCGTAGCCGAGCAGGGTCTGCACCTCGCGCTCGCCGCCGCCGCGCCGGCCGCCGAGCAGCGTGCCGTGCGTGGTCACGATGTTGACGGTGTCCCCGGTGAATCCGCCGGTCAGCGCGCCGATGATGGCCGCGACCTGCCGGGCGTAGTCCAGCCCGTGGTCGGCGGAGCCGTGCAGCACCACCTCGGCGGCCCGCACCGCGAACCGGTAGGGCAGGAACGGCAGCGCGGCGATCCTGGCGGTCTCGCCGCCCCGGGTGGTCACGGTGATCGTGCCGCCGCGGTCCGGCCGCTTCGGGCGGCCGACGACGTGCACGCCGAGCTCGCCGAGGACCGGACGGTACACCCGGTCGACGAGCTCCTGGTTGTCGTGGTTGCCGGCCAGCGCGACCACGGCCCGGCCGTCGCCGCGCAGCGCGAGCAGGGTGCTCATCACCAGGCCCTGGGCCTGCGGGCTGGGCGTGGAGGTCTCGAACAGGTCGCCGGCGATGATCACCAGGTCGGCGTCCTCTTCGTTGGCGATGCGCACCAGGTCGGCCAGCACCGCCCGGTGCTCGTCGAGCCGTGGCCGGCCCTTGAGGACCTTGCCGACGTGCCAGTCGGCCGTGTGCAGGATCTTCACGGTTTCGGCGGCTCCCCCAGCGGTTGTCTCAGCGACGTCGGTTG
>DASXTS010000547.1:0-9115 GCA_036505275.1 Pseudonocardiaceae bacterium | reverse complement strand
ACGCCTTCTTGGTCTCCCAGAAGATGTCGTCGATCTCCTTGATCAGGTCCAGCAGTTCCTGGCCGGTCTTGGGGTCGGTCGAGCCCTTCGCGCCGCTCGCGCCGGCCGCCTTGGTGGCCGTGTTGAACAGCTCGTGCAGGTTCTGGTAGCTCTCGAAGTGCGGCGGCTTGAAGTAATCGGTCCAGAGCACCCACAGGTGGTGTTTGACCAGCTCGCAGCGCTGCTCCTTGATCTCGATGGCGCGCTGGCGGAAGACCGGGTCGTCGTTGGTCTGGTACTTCTCCTGGATCGCCTTCACCGACTCGGCCTCGATCCGGGCCTGTGCCGGGTCGTACACCCCGCACGGCAGGTCGCAGTGCGCGGTGGCCTCGATGCCGGGACCGAGGATCCGCGACAGCAGTCGCATCGTTCCTCCCTGACAAGTGGATGTTTCGACGCGGGCGACACTACTCCCAGCGGCCTGGCCGGGCCGGGCAAGGACCATGGCCTGACGAGCGGGGCCTGACGAGCAGGGGCCTGACGAGCAGGGGCCTGACGAGCAGGGGCCTGACGAGCAGGGGCCTGACGAGTAGGGGCCTGACGAGCAGGGGCCCGACGAGCAGGGGCCCGACGAGCAGGGGCCCGACGAGCACGGAAGGGAGCGTCGGTGCCAGCCGTGCCACCAGCGGTGCCCCGAAAGGGGCTGCGGGCGGTCACCGTGCGCGGCCCGTCGATGGCCCCCACCCTGTCCGATGGCGATGTCGTGCTGGTCCGTCTCGGCGCGATCGCCAAGGCGGGCGACGTGGTGCTGGTCCGGTGGGACGCCCGCCCCGGGCAACTCTCGGTCAAGCGCGCCCGCCGGCAGGCCGCCAGTGGCGCCGGTTGGATGGTGTACGGCGACAACGGTCTTGGCTCGACCGACTCGCGCACCCTCGGGCCGGCGGACGTTCTCGGCGTCGCCGTGGCCCGGTTGTGGCCGCGCCCGGGTCGGCTGCGCAGACTCTCAACGGAGGGTTAGGCCTCGGATCTGGCCCGCAGCGAGGCGTAGCGGGCCTGGCAGGCGGCGTACTCCGGGAGCAGACCGGCGGCGCGCGCCTCGGCAAGGCGTGGTGCGGCGCGGTCGCGGTCCGAGAGCACGAGCGGCATGTCGGACGGCCAGGGCAGGTCCAGCTCGGGGTCCAGCGGGTCGACGGTGTGCTCGGCGGCCGGGTTGTAGGCGGCGGAGCAGAGGTAGGCCAGCACTGTGCCGTCCTGCATCGCGACGAACGCGTGGCCGAGGCCCTCGGCGAGGTAGACGGCGCGAAACTCGGCGCCGTCCAGCCGTACCGAGTCCCACCCGCCGAACGTCGGCGAGCCGACCCGGATGTCCACCACGACGTCGAGCAGCGAGCCCCGCGGGCAGTAGACGTACTTGGCCTGGCCCGGCGGCACGTCGGCGAAGTGCAGGCCGCGCACCACGCCGCGCCGGGACACACTGGTGTTGGCCTGAGCGACGGTCAGCGGGTGCCCGACAGCCTCGGTGAACGCCGTCGCGGAGTAGGGCGCGACGAAGAATCCCCGGTCGTCCGGAAACACCGCCGGTTCGAATTCGAATGCACCGCGCACCGACAGCTCGCGTACGTTCACGGCACCGCAGGGTAGCCGCCGAGTCGGCGCCGGAGCCCGTACAGCCCGGGCGCCGCAGACAGCGCCGCCGCGACCTGACAGACTGGCAGGTACATGTCCGTGCTCGACAGCTCCTCGACTCGATGAGGCATTCTGAGCTTCGGCACCGGCGCCAGCGGGCGGCACCCCGCCGATGACGCCAGTGCTCATTGCATGAGGGGCCGCCGGCCCGGCACGAAGGGACTGCCGTGGAGCAGACCACATCGATCACCGATGACGAAATTTTCACCACGCACCAAGGCGGCAAGCTGGCCACCGGGCTGACCGCGCCGCTTGACACCGTGCGCGCCCTGTCCATCGCCTACACCCCGGGCGTGGCGAAGGTCAGCAGGGCGATCGCGGCAGATCCCAAACTAGCGGCGCGCTACACCTGGGCCCACCGGCTGGTGGCGGTGGTCAGTGACGGCACCGCGGTGCTCGGCCTCGGCGACATCGGCCCGCGCGCGTCCCTGCCGGTGATGGAGGGAAAATCGGCGCTGTTCAAGGCGTTCGGCGGGTTGGACTCCATCCCGATCGTGCTGGATACCACCGACATCGATGAGATCGTCGAGACCATGGTGCGGCTGCGGCCGACGTACGGCGCGATCAACTTGGAGGACGTCTCGGCGCCGCGGTGCTTCGAGCTCGAGCAGCGACTCATCGAGGCCTTGGACTGCCCGGTGATGCACGACGACCAGCACGGCACGGCAATCGTGGTGCTGGCCGCGCTGCGCGGCGCGTGCGCCGTGCTGAACCGGTCGATGGAGGCACTCAAGATCGTCATCGCCGGCTCGGGGGCGTCCGGCGTGGCCTGCGCGAGGATCCTGATCGCGGCCGGGGTGCGCGACATCACCATGATCGATTCCAAGGGCATCGTGCATGCCGCCCGGGACGGCCTGAACCACGTCAAGGTCGAGCTGGCGGCGATCACGAACCCGCGCGGGCTCACCGGCGAGCTGACCGAGGCCATAGTGGACGCGGACATGCTGCTGGGCCTGTCCGGCGCGACCGTGTCCGAGGAGGCGGTGGCCAGCATGGCGCCGGGCGCGATCGTGTTCGCACTGTCCAACCCGGATCCCGAGATCCATCCCCAGCTGGCCGCCAGGTATGCGGCGATCGTCGCCACCGGCCGCAGCGACTTCCCCAACCAGATCAATAACGTGCTCGCCTTTCCCGGGGTGTTCCGCGGCGCATTGGATGCGGGTGCCCGCCGTATCACCGAGGGCATGAAGCTGGCCGCCGCCGAGGCCATCGCCGCGATTGCGGCCGAGGACCTGTCGGCGAAGCGGATCGTGCCCAGCCCGCTGGACCCGAGGGTCGGGCCGGCCGTCGCGGCGGCCGTGTCGGCCGCAGCGCAAGCCGAAGGCGTGACGGCCTGACACTATGGGCTGATTTGCAGTTGATCGGCACGGCCGGCCGTTACTTCTTGTCCAGGAAAGTCCACCGGAACGGCCGATCGGCTGACGGCCATTAGAGTCAATTTACCGATGTTTGAGGCCGCCATGTCGCGAATTCGTCATGACGGGTAGTGCCGGCAGCTTGCCGGACGTGCTATATCGATTGCGGAAATTGTTGCTGCTACGACCGAGTAGCCGGTCGAATAGGCCGGTGGGCGCCCGGGCAGCGAGGCCGCGCCGGTTTCGCGCTACGGTGCGAGCAGGGTGCGTACCGCTGGTCCGGGGTCGCACGAAGCCGTGACGGCGAGAGGTGAGGCGTGACCGATCAGGTCGACCGAGCCATCGTCGTGCATGGCAATGGCAACTCACCGCGGCCGGGCCACGCTCCGCTGTTCCGGCTGCCGGTCGCACCCGGCCTGGTGTGCGACCGCGGCGGCGTGGTGCTGCAGGCCAACGAGGCGCTGGCCGCAATGGCCGGGCTGTCCGGCCCGGACGAGCTGGTCGGCGCGCGGTTGCACCGATTCGTGCTGGGCTCCGACGACGACGCCGCGCTGGCCTGGCCCGGCGGCGGACCGGTAACCAGGGTGCGGCTGGTGCGGGTGCCGCTGGCGCCCACCGCGGACGGTGCCGAGCTGGTCATGGTGCTGCTGGTTGACGTATCGGACCTGCAGCGGGCGGTGCACGCGCTGGCCGAGGAGCGCCGGCGGATGGACGAGGTGGAGCGGGTCGCCGGCATCGGCTCATGGGAGTTCGACCCGCGCACCGGCGAGACGGTGTGGTCACAGGGCCATTACGACCTGCTCGGCCTCGAGCCGGGCAGCGTGCGGCCGGGCGCCGGCTCCGTGTTGGACGTGGCCCATCCGGACGACCGGCCCAAGCTCGCGACGTACTGGGCGGAGCACCAGAACACCGGCGCGACCATCGACATCGAGTACCGGGTGTCCTGGCCGTCCGGTGAGGAGCGACGGCTGCATGGGCTGGCCAAGGCACAGCGCGACGCGGCCGGGCGGTTGGTCCGGTACACCGGCTCGATCAGGGACATCACCGAGCAATGGCGGGCCAAGACCGAGCTGGCCCAGGAGCGGGCCAGATTGCTCGAGGCGCAACGGATCTCCCGCATCGGCAGCTGGGCGGTCGACCTGGCCACCATGACGCCGTATTTCAGCGAGGCGCTGGCCGAGATGGCGGGTGAGTTGGGCGTTGACCTGATGGTCGACCCGCTGGCCGCCGTGCATCCTGACGATGGCGGCAAGCTGACCGGCCTGGTCGAACAGCTCGCCAACTGCCTGGTCGGCACAACCAGGGAGGTCGAGTTCCGCGGCCCGCCGGCGTCGGAGCGCGTGTACGTGTGCCGGGCGCGCGCCGAGCGCAACGCCACCGGCGAGATCACCCGGGTGCTCGGCACCGTGCAGGACGTCACCGACACCCGCGCGATGGAGCGGCAGCTTCGGGAGGAGCGCCGCCGGCTGGCGGACGCCCAGCGCGTGGCCAGCATCGGTACCTGGGAGTGGGACCCGAGCACCGACCAGGCGTTCTGGTCAGAGATGCTGCACGAGCTGTACGCCGTGCCGGCCGACGAGCCGGTGACCTACCAGACCTACCTGTCCGTGGTGCATCCCGACGATCGCGGCTGGGTGGACGCGCTGTGGCGCGGCCTGGCCACCGACCACAAGCCGGTGGAGTGTGAGCACCGGGTGATCCGCCGCGACGGCGTGCTCCGGGTGTTTCGCGCCCACGGCGCGGCGGTCACGACGCCGGACGGGGTGACCACGATGGTCGGCACCGCGCAGGACGTCACCGAACACCGCGCCGCCGAGGCCCGGATGCGCCGCTCCAGCCAGCGCTTCGCCGACCTCGTGTCGATCACACCGGTTGGCATCGGCCTGTTCGACGCCACCGAGCGGCTGGTGGACGCCAACGACGCGCTGTGTGCGCTGCTCGGCTACTCCATCGATCAGTTGCGCGGCATGACCACCGAGGCGCTGACCCACCCCGACGACCGGCCTGGGCACCTGCCGCCGGTGACCAAGATGTTGGCCAGCGGGGAGAGCAGCTACACAGTGCCGCAGGTGGTGCTGTTACGCAGCGACGGCGAGGCGGTGTACTGCGAGCTGCACATCTCGGTGTCCGTGCAGGACGACGGGCACCAGTTCTGGCTGGTGGTGTTCTCCGACATCACCGAGCGGCTCCGGGCCGCCGAGCTGTTGCGCCACCAGGCCACCCACGACGAGCTGACCGGGCTGCCGAACCGGGCCGCGGTCAAGCAGGTGCTTGGCGACCTGCTGAACGGGCCGACCCGGTCGCGGGTGGCGGTGCTGTTCTGCGACATCGACAACTTCAAGCGGGTCAACGACTCGCTGGGTCATGACGCCGGCGACGAGCTGCTTGTCGCGCTGGCCAGGCGGCTCGAGGCCGGCATGCCGGAGGGCTGCATGCCGGCCAGGTTGGGCGGCGACGAGTACCTGGTGATCTGCGCGGACACCGACCTGGTCGGTGGCGTGCAGGCGTTGGTGGCCGAGGTGCAACGGCTGCTGCGCGCGGCGGTGGGGCTGCGCGGGCAGCCGGTCCGGGTCTCGGCGACCATCGGCGCGGCGGTGCCCAACGGCAAGCAGACCGCGCCGGAGGACCTGCTGCGCTTTGCTGACGCGGCCATGTACGAGGCCAAGCGGGCCGGCCGCGGGCGGGCCGCGATGGCCAGCGCCGACCTCATGGCAGCGGCCGACCGCCAGGTCGCGCTGGAGGGGCAGCTGCGCGACGCGCTGGCCGCCGACAACCTGACGCTGCACTTCCAGCCGGTGGTGGCACCGGATGGCACGGTGCTCACCGCGGAGGCTCTGGTCCGCTGGCCGCACCCGGAGCGCGGACTGCTGAACCCGGGCACGTTCCTGCCGATCGCCGAGCAGGGCGACCTGCTGCGTGATCTGGACCGCTGGGTGCTGCAGACGGCGCTCCGCGAGGCGGCCACCTGGCCGCTGGTGGACGGCCGGCCGATCGCGGTGGCGGTCAACCTGGCCGGCCTGATGCCCGGCGACCCGGACTTCGTGGACGCCGTGGCCAACGCCGTGGCGGACAGCGGCATCGGCTTCGACCGGATCGTGCTGGAGCTGGTCGAAACCGCGCTGGTCGACCTGCCCTCCCGGTCCAGGCAGGCGATGGCCCAGCTCTCCGAGCGCGGCGTGCGCTTCGCCGTCGACGACTTCGGCACCGGACTGTCCTCGCTCGCCAGGCTCAAGGAGCTGCCCGCCCAGATCGTCAAGCTCGACCGGCAGTTCGTCAAAGGAGCCGGGACCGACCCACTCGACTTCGCGGTTGCCCGCGCGGTGGTCGACATGGCGCGGGCCATGGGTGGCTCGTGCGTCGCCGAGGGCGTGGAGACGCCGCGGCAGTTCCACGTGCTCCGCGGTGTCGGTGTGGAGGCCTACCAGGGCTACCTGTTCTCCAGGCCGGTGCCACCGCCGGAGTTCCGCGCCGTGCTCGCCCTCGGCCCATTGCACGTCCCCCGCGCAAGCTGACCGCCCGGGGCGGTGTCCGCGGTCGGTAATGACTGCCCGCGCCGCAGCCGTCCTATGCTCGACCGGAGGTGTGCGCGGCCTGCGCCGCGAGCAATGAAGGGCCGCGAGCAATGAAGGGCCGCGAGCAATGAAGAGAAATGCCGGGCGGGCAATGGCCGGCAGGGGACAACGGAGGCACAGGGTGGCGGTCGCGCGGCTGACATGGCCGGCTGCCGGCTGCCTGCTCGGCGTACTCTGCGTCACCAGCGCCGCCGACAACCGCGCGGCCGTGCCGGCGGAGTACAAGGTGCTACTGACGGCGGCCAGGCAGGCGCTGGCCGGCCGGGCCGTCGCGCTCGTCGAGGGAGCGACGCCCTCGGCGAACGCGCCGCTGGCCGCCGGTAATGTGGTCCGCTCGCCGCGGAATGCCCTGGCGGAGGCGGCCGCGCTCCGCGGACTCGCGGCGCGCCGGGACCACCTGCACGGCGACGGCGAGGCCTACCTGGCGGCCGAGACTGACGTCCGGTTCCTGGCGGCGACCAGGGCAGGCGACCGGCTCGAGCTCACCGTGGCCGAGCGCACCACGCTGTTCCGCAAGCGAATCCACGGCGATGAGCCCGAGTACACCGCGTACCAAGCCTCAAGGACGTTCGACTTCGCCCGCGACGGCGGCCGGTGGGTACTCACCGACCAGCGCCTCACCGGTGACGGTCCGGTGCCGGTGACCGAGCCGGACGCCATCGATCCGAGCAACCTGCCGCTCACCTCGAGCGGCGGCATGACGGAGTTCGACTAGGACTAAGGCCGGTCTCGCGGATCTTTGGCCTGCTGCGCGGCGCCGTTCCACGAGACAGGCCCTAGCCAGCGATCCGGTCCAGCGTCCGTGCCGACATCGGCCGGCACGGACGCTGGGCCGTGAACCTCACCTTCACCTCCGCGGGACCTCAGTTGGGGCTGGAGGTCTGCTCGCTCTCGGTCTGCACCGGGTTGGCGATGATCGAGAACGTCTCGCCGTGCGGGCCGTTGCACACCGCGAACCGGCCGACGTTCGGGATGTCGGTCGGCGGAACCGAGATCTTGCCGCCGAGTTCCTGCACCTTCGCCGCCGACGCGTCGGTGTCCTCGACCGAGAAGTAAACCATCCAGTGGTCGGGCAGATCGGCCGGGAACATGTCGCCGGCCATCTGCATGGCGCCGGCGATGCCCTGTTCGGCGTCGCTACCAGGCAGCTTCCACAGCGTGTAGGTAGTGCCGCCGCCCATGTCCATCTCGTCGGCCTCCCAGCCGAAGACCTTGCCGTAGAACTCCTTGGCGGCGTCCAGGTCGCGGACCATGAGCTCGTTCCAGCTCAGCGCGCCCGGCTCGTTGATCAGGCCGGAGCCGGCGTGCTGCTTGGGCTCCCACACCGAGAAGGTGGCGCCACCGGGGGCGGCAAGCACCGCCATCCGGCCGGCTTCGAGCACGTCGAACGGCGGGGCCACCACCTGGCCGCCGGCCGCCTCGGCCGCCTTGGCCGAGGCGTCGGCGCTGTCCACGGTGACATAGGTGGTCCACCACGGGGTGCCGGGCGCCTGCTGCGGGCCGAGGCCGGCCACCGGCCGAGCCCGGACGAAGGCCATCCGGTAGCCGCCGGCCTCGGGGCCGCCGGCCTCCTGCACATCCCAGCCGAACAGCGCGCCGTAGAAGGCGGCCGAGGCGTCGACGTCAGGACTTCCAAGATCAACCCAGCTCGGCGTACCGGCTGGATAGCTGTCACGTTCTGCCATAGCCCGGCAGGCTACGCCCGGGGTCCGACAATTTCGCACACCCGCTCGAGGTACTCGCGGCTCGGCCGGATCGGGTCATACCGGACAGAGTCGCGCCGGGTATCGAGACGGTCTCGACGGCGCCGTAACCGTTCGCTGCTGTCGGTGTTCCGGGCTAGGGTCCCCCACATGGCGGCCGGCGACCGGCAAGGTGCAGTGACCGGGAGGGTGCCGCCGTGATCGAGTTCCGGGCGGTGACCAAGCGGTTCCCCGATGGCACCGTCGCCGTCGACCACCTCAGCCTCACCGCCGAATCGGGTCGGATCACCGTGTTGGTCGGCCCGTCCGGTTGCGGTAAGACCACGTCCCTGCGCATGATCAACCGCATGATCGAGCCGACCGACGGCACGATCTTCATCGACGACCTCGACGTGCGTTCCGCCGACCCGGCGGTGCTGCGCAGGGGAATCGGCTACGTCATCCAGCAGGCCGGGCTGTTCCCGCACCGCACCGTGCTGGACAACGTGGCGACGGTGCCGCTGCTGATCGGCTGGGGCCGGCGTCGAGCCAGGGCGCGGGCCGCGGAACTGCTCGAGCTGGTCGGGTTGCCCGCCGCCATGGGACGCCGTTACCCCGCGCAGCTCTCCGGCGGGCAGCAGCAGCGGGTCGGAGTGGCCCGGGCGCTGGCCGCCGACCCGCCGGTGCTGCTGATGGACGAGCCGTTCTCGGCGGTCGACCCGGTGGTGCGCGAGGGCCTGCAGGACGAACTGCTGCGGCTGCAGTCCGAGCTCGGCAAGACCGTCGTCTTCGTCACCCACGACATCGACGAGGCGATCAAGATCGGCGACCGCGTGGCCAT
>DASXTS010000546.1:0-13496 GCA_036505275.1 Pseudonocardiaceae bacterium | reverse complement strand
GGGGGTCCCTGGTGATCGTGCCCTCGGGATAGATCACCAGGAGGTGGCCGTCGTCGAGCGTCCTGCCGGCCGCCTCCAGGCTGTCCACCGCTTCCGCGCTGCCTCGGCGGACCGGGATCTGGCCGAGCTCGGAGGCCAACTTGCCGATCACCGGCAGCCGGAACACCGCGTCCTTGGCCAGGAACCGCGGCAGCCGCCCGACCGAGTCGACGAAGACGCTGGTGTATATCGGGTCGATGTAGGAGATGTGGTTGGCCACCACCAGCGCCGGGCCCTGCGCCGGCAGGTTCTCGCGGCCGACGAACCGGTGCCGGCCGGATATCCACATCGTCGGGTAGAAGAGCCCCCTCGCCGTGTTCCACCACACCCCACGTGACCGCTGTGCCACCGCATCCTCCTGTCAGGTTGCCCGATGTGAGGATGACACGGTGACTCCCCCACCGACGCCCCCGGTGGACCTCGTTGTACCGGTCAAACCGCTGCACCTGGCCAAGTCGCGGCTGCGCGCCGACCTCGCCAGGGACGGGCCCGACAGCGCGGCTCACACCCGGCTGGTGCTGGCCGTGGCCAGGGACACCATCACCGCGGCCCGCGCCGCGCAGGCGGTCCGCCGGGTGGTGGCCATCTGCTCAGACCCACTGGCGGTCGCCGTGTTGCGCGCCGACGGCGTCGAGGTCGTCGCCGACGAGCCGGACGCCGGCCTGAACGCCGCGCTGCGGCACGGCGCCGACCTGCTGCGTGCCGCAGACCCCGGCGCGGCCACCGGCGCCATGCAGGCCGATCTCCCCGCCCTCCGGCCGGCCGAGCTGTCCGCCGCCGTCACCGCCGCGCTCACCGCATTCGCGGCCCCACGCGCATTCGCCGGCCTCGCCGGTGACTCCGACGCCGCGCTCGGGGCCGCCCCGGGTGCCGCCCCGGTACGCGCGTTCAGCCCCGACCGGGCCGGCACCGGCACCACGTTGCTCCTGGCCGCACCCGGCGTGGCGCTCGACCCGCGGTTCGGCCCCGGCTCGGCCCGCGCCCACGCCGCCTCCGGGGCCCTGCGCCTCGACGGCCCATGGCCCACCCTGCGCTGCGACGTCGACGTCGAGGCCGACCTCGTCGAGGCGGCCCGCCTCGGCCTCGGCCGGCACACTTCGGCCACCCTGGCCGGGCAGTCCGAGCACGCCTGACGCTCGATACTGTGGTCGTTGGCGTGACGTCAGCCACCGGGGTGAAGAACCCGGCGCCGGGGCTGGACCGGTGGGTGAGAATCAATCCGTGCGTATCGAGACCAGCGAACACGTCGACGGACTTGACATCGTGGAGGAGATCCGCGGTCAGCGGCCGGCTCCACCAGCGGTGACCAGGCCGGTCGCCGATGCGGCCGACCTACCCGATGATCGTTACCTCAACCGCGAACTGTCCTGGCTCGACTTCAACGAGCGGGTACTGGCGCTCGCCGAGGACGCGAACCTGCCGCTGTTGGAGCGCGCCAAATTTCTATCGATCTTCGCGGAAAACCTGGACGAGTTCTACATGGTGCGGGTGGCCGGGCTGAAACGGCGCGAGGAGACCGGACTGTCGGTGCGCAGCGCCGACGGGCTCTCGCCTCGGGAGCAGCTGGTCCGGATCGCCATGCGGACCCAGGATCTGGTCTCCGAACATGCCCACGTGTTCCTTGACGAGGTGCGGCCGGGCCTTGAGAAGCACGCCATCCGCATCGTGAACTGGGCCGACCTGGATGACCCCGACCGGCAGCGGCTGTCGGCCTACTTCTCCGATCAGGTGTTCCCGGTGCTCACCCCGCTGGCGGTGGACCCGGCCCACCCCTTCCCCTACATCTCGGGCCTGTCGCTCAACCTCGCGGTCACGGTGCGCGACCCGGACACCCACACCGAGCGCTTCGCGCGCGTGAAGGTGCCCAACAACGTGCCGAGGCTGGTGCGCGTGGAGGCCAGGCGTAGCTCGGACCGGGCCACCTTCCTGCCCGTCGAGGAGCTGATCGCGGCGCACCTGTCCGAGCTCTTCCCCGGCATGGAGATCACCGCGCACCACCTGTTCCGGATCACCCGCAACGCCGATCTCGAGGTCGAGGAGGACCGTGACGAGGACCTGCTGCAGGCGCTGGAACGGGAGCTGGCCAGGCGCCGGTTCGGCCCGCCGGTGCGGCTGGAGGTCGCCGATGACATGAGCGAGCACGTGCTGGAGCTGCTGCTGCGGGAGATGGAGGTGCACCCGGACGACGTGGTGGTCGTGCCCGGTCTGCTTGACCTGTCCTGCCTGTGGGAGCTGTACGGGTTGGGCGCCGCCGAGCTGAAGGAGGAGCCGTTCATCCCGGCCACCCACCCGGCGTTCGGCGAGGGCGAGACGCCGAAGAGTGTCTTCGCCACGCTGCGCGAGGGCGACGTGCTGGTGCACCATCCCTACGACTCGTTCTCCACCAGCGTGCAGCGCTTCATCGAGCAGGCGGCGGCCGACCCGAACGTGCTGGCGATCAAGCAGACGCTGTACCGGACGTCCGGCGACTCGCCGATCGTGGACGCGCTCATCGACGCGGCGGAGGCCGGCAAGCAGGTGGTCGCGCTGGTCGAGATCAAGGCCAGGTTCGACGAGCAGGCCAACATCAAGTGGGCCCGCACGCTTGAGCGTGCCGGCGTGCACGTGGTGTACGGCCTGGTCGGGCTGAAGACGCACTGCAAAATCGCAATGGTGGTCCGGCAGGAGGGCCCGACCATCCGCCGCTACTGTCACATCGGCACTGGCAACTACAACCCGAAAACCGCCCGGCTGTACGAGGACCTCGGCCTGCTGACCGTCGAGCCCAGGGTCGGTGCGGACCTCACCGACCTGTTCAACTCGCTCACCGGCTACGCCCGTCCGCAGGCCTACGACACCCTCATGGTCGCGCCGTACGGCGTCCGCCGGGGCATAGTGGCGCGCATCGAGACCGAGATCGAGCATGCGCTGGCCGGTCGCCCCGCCGGCATCCGGGTCAAGCTCAACGCGCTGGTCGACGAGCAGGTGATCGACGCGCTGTACCGGGCATCGCGGGCCGGCGTGCCGGTTGATGCGGTGGTACGCAGCATCTGCGCGCTCACCCCGGGTCGCGAGGGCCTGTCCGAGAACATCAGGGTGCGCTCGATCCTCGGCCGGTTTCTCGAACACTCCAGGGTGATCCACTTCGTCGGCGCCGACGAGTACTGGATCGGCAGCGCGGACCTGATGCACCGCAACCTGGACCGCAGGGTGGAGGCGCTGGTGCAGGTCACTGATCCTCGGCTGACCGCGCAGCTGGATCGCATGTTCGCCTCTGCCCTGCACCCGCTCACCCGGTGCTGGGTGCTCAACCCGGACAGCACCTGGCAACCGTCGCCGGCGCCGGCGGAGATCGCCAACGGGGTGGTCCGCGACCACCAGCTCGAGATGCTGAAGCAGCATCGCGGCGAGGAGTGACCAATGCCGCCCGGGGTCGACGCGGTGATCAGGGCCGCCGGAGCCGTGCTGTGGCGGGCCCCCGGCAATGCCGACGCGCCCGAGGTGGGGCTGGTGCACCGGCCGCGCTACGACGACTGGTCGCTGCCCAAGGGCAAGCTGGACGACGGCGAGTGCCCGCCACAGGCGGCCGTTCGGGAGGTCGCCGAGGAGACCGGCCACAAGGTTGCCCTCGGCCGCCGGCTCGGCCGGGCGCACTACGTGGTGCGCTCACCGAAGGCCCGCCAGACCGGACCCAAGATCGTCGACTACTGGGCGGCCCGGGCGGTGGACGGCACGTTCGCGCCCAACCACGAGGTCGACGAGCTGCGCTGGCTCAGCCCGGCCGCGGCCCGCGACCTGCTCAGCTACGACTTCGACCGGACCGTGCTGGACTCGTTCGTCGCGGTGCCGTTACCCACCGCGACCGTGCTGCTGGTCCGGCATGGCGAGGCCGGTGAGCGCGCCGAGTGGGACGGCGACGACTACCTGCGGCCGCTGACCGAGGACGGACTCCGGCAGGCCGCCGAGCTGTGCTCGCTGCTGGCCCTGTTCGTGCCGTCGGCGGTGCACTCCGCGCCGCCAGTGCGCTGCGTGCAGACCGTCGAGCCACTTGCTGCGGCGCTTGGGGTCGAGGTGCTCCTGGAGCCGCTGCTGTCCGAGGACGGCTACACGTTCGACCCGGACGCCGCCCGCCGCCGCTTCCTGGAGCTCGCCCGCGGCTCGGTGGTGGTCTGCAGCCAGGGCGGCGTGATCCCCGACCTGGTGTTCGCCCTCGCCGGCCCGGCGGCGCTCGACGCCGACGGCCACGGCGACATCCCCAGTCGCAAGGGCAGCACCTGGGTGCTGTCCATGCGCGACACCCAGTGCCTCACCGCCGACCACTACCCGCCCAAGACCTAGCCTTCAACTGGGACGGCCTTCAACTGGGACGGCCTTCAACTGGGACGATGTGACATCGTCCCAGTCCTATCGGGGAAATTTCACATCCTCGCCGCCGGCGACTGTGCCGTGATCGGGGCCGGCATGCGGGGCCGGCATGCGGGGCCGATGGCCGCGGGCGGGCGGCCTGGTTACTTCTTCTTGGCGGTCGTCGCCCGAGGGGTGGTGGCCTTGGGCGCCGTGGTCTTGACGGTGCTGGTCTTCGACGCCTTGGTGGCCGTCTTGGCGTTGGTGGCCTTGGCCTGAGCGGTCTTGCTTGTCCCGGTGGTCCGGGCGGTCTTGGCGGTGGCCGCCTTGCTCGGGGCGGCTTTGCCCTCGGCCTTGACGGAGGTCGCCTTGCCGGCCGCGGCCGTCCTTCCCGAGGTTCCCTTGCCCATGGCCGACTTGCCCGCTGTGGCCGTCTTGCTCGAAGCCGTCTTGCTCGATGCCGTCTTGCTCGAGGCCGTCTTGCTCGATGCCGTCTTGCTCGATGCCGTCTTGCTCGAGGCCGACTTGCCGGCGGTGGAAGTTGCTGCGGCGGAAGCCTTGCTGGCCGCCGACGTGGCCGCGGAGCTGGCTGCGGAGGTGGTCTTGCCGGCGACCGGACGGGCGGCGGCCGGGCGGGCGACGGTCACGCCGGCCGAGGCGGTGGCCATCTTCGGCAGCTTCTTGGCGCCGCTGACCACGTCGCGGAAGGTGGTGCCGGCGCGGAACGCGGGCACGTTGGTCTTCTTGACCCGGACTGCCTCGCCGGTGCGCGGGTTGCGGGCCATGCGTGCGGCGCGGGCGCGCTTCTCGAACACGCCGAAGCCGGTGATGTTCACCCGCTCACCCTTGTTCACCGTACCGATGATCACGTCCACGATTCCGTCGACGGCCGCGCCCGCGGTTCGCTTGTCCCCGAGTTTCTCGGCTAACGCCGCGACGAGTTGGGCCTTGTTCATTTCTCCCCACCCTAGCTACCAGGAATTTCCCTGCCCAGGCAGGGCCGACGCCGGCCACGGTAAGCGCATTGTCCGCCGGACGCCATTCGACCCGCCCGTTTTCTCGTTGCCACAGACCAGATTCAACCTATTACGTGACAAGCCGTCATACGGTTAACGTGGTGTGGTAGTGGGCAGCCAGCTCGGCCGGGCCCGCTCGAAGGCGTCGATCGAGTCGGCCTGCCGCAACGTCAGCGCGATGTCGTCGAGCCCCTCCAGCAGCCGCCAGCGAGTGTAGTCGTCCATGCTGAACGGCACCGTGAGATCGTTGCCCCGCACGGTTTTATGCCGCAGGTCCACGGACAGCTCGGTGCCGGGCGCCTCTTCCAGCAGCTTCCACAGCAGGTCCACATCGGACTGCTCGCACTGCGCGGCGAGCAGCCCCTGCTTGCCGGCGTTGCCGCGGAAGATGTCGGCGAACCTGGACGAGATCACCACCCGGAACCCGTAGTCGGCCAGCGCCCAGACCGCGTGCTCGCGGGATGACCCGGTGCCGAAGTCGGGGCCGGCGACGAGCACGCTGCCCTTGGTGTACGGCTCCAGGTTGAGCACGAAGTCGGGCTGCGCACGCCAGGCGGCGAACAGGCCGTCCGCGAAACCGGTGCGACTGACCCGCTTCAGGTACACCGCCGGGATGATCTGGTCGGTGTCCACATTGGACCGGCGCAGCGGCACGCCGACGCCGGTGTGCGAGACGAACGGCTCCACCACTGGCCTCCGGTGATCAGTTCAGGTCGTCCGGCGAGGACAGCCGGCCGCGCACCGCGGTGGCCGCCGCGACCAGCGGGGACACCAGATGGGTTCGCCCGCCCTTGCCCTGCCGGCCTTCGAAGTTGCGGTTGGACGTCGATGCGGAGCGCTCGCCGGGAGCGAGCTGGTCGGGGTTCATGCCAAGGCACATCGAGCATCCGGCCGAGCGCCACTGCGCACCGGCCGCGAGGAACACCTCGTGCAACCCCTCGCGCTCGGCCTGCGCCCGGACCCGCATCGAGCCGGGCACCACCAGCATCCGCACGCCGTCGGCGACCCGGCGGCCGCGCAGCACCCCGGCCGCTGCCCGCAGATCCTCGATCCGCCCATTGGTGCAGGAGCCTAGGAAAACGGTGTCCACCGCGATCTCGCGCAGCGGGGTGCCCGGCGTCAGATCCATGTAGGCCAGGGCCCGCTCGGCCGCCGCGCGCTGGCTCTCGTCGGCGATCGTGGCCGGGTCCGGCACCCGCTCGGCGAGCGGCAGCCCCTGCCCGGGGTTGGTCCCCCAGGTGACGAATGGGCTCAGCCTGCCGGCGTCCAGCACCAACTCGCGGTCGAAGCGCGCGCCCTCGTCGGTACGCAGGGTGCGCCAGTACGCCACGGCGGCGTCCCAGGCGGCCCCCTGAGGCGCGTGCGGGCGGCCCGCCAGGTAGCCGAAGGTGGTCTCGTCCGGGGCGATCATGCCGGCCCGCGCGCCGGCCTCGATCGACATGTTGCACACCGTCATCCGGGCCTCCATGGACAGCGCCCGGATCGCCGACCCGCGGTATTCGATGACGTAGCCCTGACCGCCGCCGGTGCCCAGCTCTGCGATCACCGCGAGGATCAGGTCCTTCGCCGTGACCCCCGGCGGCAGGTCACCCTCCACGGTCACGGCCAGAGTCTTGAACGGCCGCAGCGGCAGCGTCTGGGTGGCCAGCACGTGCTCCACCTCGGAGGTGCCAATGCCGAACGCCAAGGCACCGAACGCGCCGTGCGTCGAGGTGTGGCTGTCCCCGCACACCACGGTCATCCCGGGCTGGGTGAGCCCGAGCTGCGGCCCGACCACGTGCACGATGCCCTGCTCGACGTCGCCCATCGGGTGCAGTCGGATGCCGAACTCGGCGCAGTTGCGGCGCAGCGTCTCGACCTGGATCCGCGAGGTGGGATCGGCGATCGGCCGGTCCAGGCCGGTGGTCGGTACGTTGTGGTCCTCGGTGGCGATGGTGAGGTCGGGCCGGCGCACCGGCCGCCCGGCCAGCCGCAGCCCGTCGAAGGCCTGCGGGCTGGTCACCTCGTGCACCAGGTGAAGATCGATGTAGAGCAGGTCCGGCTCGCCACTACCAGCGCCGTTGCCAGCGCCGTTGCTGCTGCCGGATCGGACGACGTGAGCGCTCCACACCTTCTCGGCGAGAGTCAGCGGTTGCATCTTGGCCTACCTGGACTTCCCACATTGCGGGAGCTTAATATCGCGACGTGAGACAGCATAGCGGCATCGGCGTGCTCGACAAGGCGGTGGCCGTGCTTTGGGCGGTCGCCGACTCGCCGTGCGGCCTTGCCGAACTGTGCGCGAGGACGGGACTACCCAGGGCGACCGCGCACCGGCTCGCCGTCGGCCTGGAGGTGCACCGGCTGCTGGAGCGTGGCGCCGAGGGCCGCTGGCGGCCCGGGCCGGCGCTGGCCGAGCTGGCCGGCACCAGCACCGATCCGTTGCTCGACGCGGCCGCCGTGGTGCTGCCGAGGCTGCGCGACAAGACCGGCGAGAGCGTGCAGCTCTACCGCAGGGACGGCATGTACCGGGTGTGCGTCGCCGCCGCCGAGCCGCCCAGCGGCCTGCGGGACACCGTGCCGGTCGGCGCCAGACTGCCCATGACGGCCGGCTCCGGCGCCAAGGTGCTGGTGGCTTGGGCCGACCCGGCCGTGCAGCGCGCCGTGCTCTCCGACTCGGTGTTCAGCGAGCGGGCGTTGATCGATGTGCGGCGCCGTGGCTGGGCGCAGAGCGTCGCCGAGCGGGAAAGCGGCGTCGCCAGCGTGTCGGCACCGGTGCGGGACCACTCCGGCGGTGTGGTGGCCGCCGTATCGGTATCCGGCCCGATCGACCGGATGGGCCGCCGCCCCGGCGCCCGCTGGGCCGCCGACCTGCTCGCCGCCGCGGATGCGCTCACAGCCCGGCTGTGAGCGCCTGCTTCGACCCGCTGCGCGACGAGGGCGAGCTGCTCGCCGCCCGCATCGCCGCCGGCGGCGTGCCGGTGGTGCTGCGCCGCTTCGACGACCTGTACCACGGCTTCGCCAACGCTGTCGGGATCGGCCGCCGCGGCCGGGAGGCCATGCTGGAGATCGCCGGCGCGCTGCGGGTCGGCGTTGCCCTCGGGAGGGTCACTCGTACTTCGCGAGTTCGCGCTTGAGCACCTTGCCGGTTGTGTTGCGCGGCAGGGCCTCCAGGAAGATCACGTCACGGGGCACCTTGAACCGGGCCAACCCCGACCGCACGAACGACTTCACCTCGTCGACGTCGAGCGAGGCGCCCGGCGCCCTGACCACGAACGCGCGCAGCCGCTGGCCGAAGTCCTCGTCCGGCACCCCGATCACCGCCACCTCGTCGATGGCGTGGTGGGTGGCCAGCAGCTCCTCCACCTCCCGCGGGAACAGGTTCTCGCCGCCGGAGACGATCATCTCGTCGTCCCGGCCGTCCACCCAGAGCCGGCCGGAGTCATCGAAGTGCCCAACGTCGCCCGAGGACATCAGCCCGCGGATGACCTCCTTCGAGCCGCCGCCGGTGTAGCCGGTGAACTGGGCCAGGTTGCCGACGAAGATCCGCCCGATCTGGCCGGTGGGCAGCTCGGCACCGTGCTCGTCGACAATCTTCACGATGGTGCCGAACGGCGGGTGGCCGGCGCAGCCGGGCGCGGCGCGCAGGTCCGCCGGGGTGGCGATGGTCGCGTACGAGACCTCAGTGGAGCCGTAGAGGTTGTAGACAACGTCGCCGAAGGCATCCATCGCCCTGGTGGCGAGATCGGCGGACAGCTGCGAGCCGGACACCGCGATGATCCGCAGGTCGGCCAGCCGCCGCGCCTTGATCGCTTCCGGGCCGAGCGCGACGATGCGCTGCAGCATGACCGGAACCGCGGACAGGCCGGTGCACCGGTGTTCCTCGAGCCAGTCCAACGTGCGCTCCGGGTCGAAGCGCCGCCGGGTGAGCACGGTGCCGCCCAGCGCCATCGCCGTCGTGGCGTTCAGCAAGCCCCAGGCGTGGAAGAACGGCGCCGCGACGAAGATCCGGTCACCCTTCCGGTACGGGATCTTGGACAGCAGCCCGCCCGGGATGACGAAGGAGATGCCCATCGGCCGCTGCGCACCCTTGGGCTTGCCGGTGGTGCCGCTGGTCAGCAGCACGACCTGCTGCCGCCGGGCCGGCTTCGGCGGTGGCTCGGTGCTGCCGGTGGTGATCAGCCGGTCCAGCGCGCTGTCCCCCGGCTCGCCATCGGACCAGGCCACGAACGCACCGAACTTGGGCTCGACGCCGGCCACCACGGCCGCGAACTCCTCGTCGTGCACGAGCAGTAGCACGCCCTCCCGCTGGCACACGTCGCGCAGCTGTGGGCCGGCGAAGTCCGTATTGAGCAGCAGCGTCTTGCCGCCGATCTTGGCCGCAGCGAAGATCGCGTCGAAGAATCCGCGGTGGTTACGGCACAGCACGCCGATGCCGTCGCCGGCCTGCAGGCCCAGCTCCCGCCATGCGTTGGCCCGCGCGTTGGACCGCTGCTCCAGGTCGATGAACCGCAGCTCGCCCAGCTCGTCCACCAGCGCGACGGTGTCCGGATGCTTGATCGCCCCCTGCCCCACCGCGCTGCCGACGAGCCCGTACTTGCGCAGCACCCGGCCGCCCCTGGCCAGCTTGCCCGGCGACTCCGGGCCGAGCATCCCGGCCCGCACGCAGGTGGCCACCGCGCGCGCCTCCACGACGGCCCGGCGGGCTGCCCGACTGGCACGCTCGGCCACAGTCATGATCATCCTCTCGCCATGTGGAATGCCAGGGCCGACCGCAGCTTACAAACCACGGTCATAGCCGGGACACCTCGAGGGCGGCAGGCTCAGCCCAGGTATGACGTGATCGGCCGCTGCGCCGGCTACCGTTCGGCTGTGCGGGCGTGGCATTCCGTGCTTCGGAGCCTGCGGCAGGTTGAACCCATTGTCGCCGACGCCGCGCTGGCGGCCGTGCTCGCCCTGTTCGGCATCGCGGACCTCGCCAGGCCGTTGCCGGCCGGCAGCGCCGGCCGGCCGGCGGACGCCCTCGGTTATGCGCTGGTCATCGCGCTGTGCGCGCCGCTGGTGCTGCGCCGGCGCGCGCCGCGGCTGACGGTGGCGCTGGTGATGGCGGCGGCCGCGGTGCTGTCCGTCGTGGGGTACCGGCAGAGCCCGATGGGGCTTCCGGTGGTGGTCGCCCTGTTCACCCTGGGGCGGCTGCGGGAGCTGCGGCGCTCGGTTTCGGTGCTGGTGCTCGTCGTGGCCGTGCTGGCGCTGAGCTACGTGGAGTCCCGCGAGCCCATCTCGGTGGCGGACCTGGGCACCGTGCTGATGTTCACGGTGGCCGCGTGGTGGCTGGGCGCCAGCATCCGCGGGCGGCGCGCGGAGGCCGCCCGGCAGGCCATCGCCGCCGAGCGGCTGCGGATCGCCCGCGAGCTGCACGACGTGGTGGCGCACAGCATGAGCGTGGTTGCGGTGCAGTCCGGGGTGGCCGCGCACGTCATGGATGCCAGGCCGGAGCAGGCGAAGGCGGCGCTGCAAGTGATTGCAACGACCAGCCGGGCCGCACTGGACGAGCTGCGGCGGCTGCTCGATGTGCTGCGCCCGGACGGCGAGTCCGCCGGCAGCCTGGCCCCCGCGCCGGGACTGACCCAGGTTCCCGAGCTGGCCGACCAGTTCACCGAGGCCGGCATGCCGGTGCGGCTGCGGCTCGAGAGCGAGGCGGGCGAGCCGGCCGAGCTGCCGGCCGCCGCCGACCTGACCGCCTACCGGATCGTGCAGGAGGCCCTGACCAATGCGTTCAAGCACGCCGGCCAGGGCGCCAGGGTTGACGTGCTGATCGCGCATCGGGACGGCGCGGTGACCATCGAGGTCGTGGACGACGGCGGCGGCCTGCCCGCACCGCAGCCGACCGGTGCCTCGGCCGGCCTGGTCGGCATGCGGGAGCGGGTGGCGCTGTTCGGCGGCACGCTCGAGGTCGGACCGGTCGGCGGCAGTGGCTGGCGGGTATCGGCCAGCCTGCCGCTGCCCGACGTCGGGCCCGGGCGCGGCCGGACCCACCAACCCTGAGGTGCCGCGATGACCAGAGTGCTGATCGCCGACGACCAGGCCCTCGTCCGCGGCGGCTTCCGGGTGCTCGTCGAGTCGGCTCCGGACATGGAGGTGGTCGGCGAGGCGGCCGACGGCGCGCAGGCGGTGGAACTGGCCGCCCGCACCCGGCCCGACGTGGTGCTGATGGACATCCGGATGCCCGTGATGGACGGCCTGGAGGCCACCCGCAGAGTGACCGAGCACGACGACGGCGTGCGGGTGCTCGTTCTCACCACGTTCAACATCGACGAGTACGTCTTCGAGGCGCTGCGCGCCGGCGCGAGCGGCTTCCTGCTCAAGGACGCGCTGCCGGACGACCTGCTGAACGGCATCCGGGTGGTGGCCGCCGGAGAGTCCCTGCTCGCGCCGCACGCCACCCGGCTCCTGGTGCGGCACTTCGTCACCCGCAGCGGGCCGCAGCCGCCGTCGCCGCGCGCCATGCAGTCGCTGACCGACCGGGAACGCGGCGTGCTGCGGCTGATCGCCGAGGGCCTGTCCAACGCCGAGATCTGCGCCCAGCTGGTGATCACGCCGGCCACCGTGAAGACGCACGTCAGCCACCTGCTGACCAAGCTTGCCGCCCGGGACCGGGCGCAGCTCGTGGTCGCGGCCTACACCAGCGGGTTCATGTCCGGCGCTGACGGCTGACCGGCCGTACCGGCCGGCGCCGGCCGCCGCGCCAGCACCCGGATGCTGATCACGAGCATGAGCAGCAGGAACGCCGACGGCGCCAGTGGGTCGAGCACGCTGGCGCCGAACGACGTGTCCACGCCGCGGCCGAGGGCCAGCGCGGCGACCGCCCCGGCGAAGATCCGCAGCCAGAGCTGGGTGGCGGCCCAGGCCAGCTCGGCGCAGAACAGCGCGATGGCGACGAACAGCACGTCGTCGGCCAGTTCGCTGAGCTCGGTCAGCCTGGTCCAGGTCACCGGCTCGGCCGAGCGGAGCAGCGCGAGGGCCAGCACCGGCGCGGCGGTGAGCAGCTGGCCGACCACCACCAGCCCACCGGTGGCCCACAGCATGCGCTGCCCCGTGGCGCCGGTCAGCTCGCCGGCCAGCACGGTGCGCAGGAACATCACGAACGCCACCGCGGCGGCCAGGCCGACGAGCTGGGTGACGATGACCGCGGCGGCGTGCTGCTGGTAGAAGGCGGCGATGCGAGCCGGCGTCGCTGACGACGCCGGCAACGACACCACCGCTGCTGCGATGAACACGCCGACCACGAACGCGATGCCCCACCAGCCGGCCCGGCGCTGCACCACGACTACCTCCGCACCGACTCGAGCTGCGCGGCGTGGCGCCGGCTGCGCACCAGCGTGACCACCACGACGAGAGCCCACGCCACCAACACCGCCCAGGTCATATTCGACACCAGCGTGGTGCGAACCGAGCCGACTCCGTGGGCGGCGTCGGCCACCAGGCCCATGTTGTTGTTGGTTGAGTTGAACGTGGCGTGCAGCACCGCGACGAGCAGGATGCTCGCGCCGGTACGGTCATACAGCCAGCCGATGACGATCCGCAGCGCGACGGCAAGCACCATCAGGATCAGCATGTTGGTGACGAACTGGCCGGCCGGCTTGCCGATCTGCAGCGGCAGGTGTACCAGGCCAAACAGCGGTCCTGTGATCGCCGCGCCGAGCAGCAGCCCGTGGCGGGCCGTCAGCCGGGCCTGGACGATCCCCATCCAGGCGGTCTCCTCCCACATATTGACCAGCGGCAGGGCGATCAACGTGCCGAGGTAGGCGACGAGGTAGTGCGGATCGGTCAGGACGTCGCCGACCACGCCGGGGCCGAGCACCACCGCGGCGCCGAGCAGCGACGCGGCCGGCAGCCCCAGCAGCGCCAGCAGGTACCAGCGTGGGTGCACCCGCCACCGGAAGACCCGGCCGAACAGCTCACGCACCGCGGGGCGGCCACCGACCGCGCCGGTGACCAGCACCGCCGGCAGCAGCTGGGCGAGCAGCACCACACCGAGCAGGAATGGCTCCATCGGCAGGCCGCTCAGCGCCGCCGGGATGAGCAGGGCGAACGCGACGGTGTACATCATCAGCAGCATCGCGGCGAGCGGATGCGACGCGA
>DASXTS010000545.1:0-3315 GCA_036505275.1 Pseudonocardiaceae bacterium | reverse complement strand
CCGCCAGCTCGGCGGCCGGGCGATCACCGCCGGCTACTCCGCGGTGATCGGGCTCGGGGCCACCTCGCTGATCTATGACAACCTGTGGCGCGGGCCCCTGCTGCCGTTCACCGTCGGCGCGGTGTGCACCCCGGTGCTGATCATCCTGCTGGACCGGTACCTGCGCCGGCCGGCGGTGGACACCGGCGCGGTCCTGGCCTGCGCCGCGGTCGGGCTGCTCGCGCTGCATCCGAGCACGCTGTTCGGCGCGGTGCTGTTCGCCGTGCCGATGCTGGTGCAGCGGTGGTGGCGGGCCGCCGAAACGATCGGCCCGGACCTCGCGCGGCTGGCCGTGCCGGCTGTCACGGCTCTGGTGCTCGGCTCGCCCCTGCTGCTCGGGTCGCTGGCCGCGGCCGGCCAGACTCTGGGCTTCGACTGGCCGGCGACCTTCCAGGTCAGCCGCTCGGTCGGCAGCCTGCTGGTGTTCCAGCACGACGTCGCCGGGCCGCAGCTGTCCCTCGCGGTGCCACTGTGGGTTGGCCTCGCGGCCTGCCGCCGGCTCGGCGAGCTGCGCTGGCTGCTCGGCACCGCCGTGCTGCTCGGCGCCCTGTTCGTGGCCGCGGCCTCCTACGACAACCGGTGGGTCACCTTGGTGACCAGCCCCTGGTGGAACGACCAGTACCGGCTCATCGCGTTGGCCACCATCCCGTTGTGCGTGATCGCCGGCCACGGCCTCGCGGAGATCCAGCAATGGCTGACCGGCCTGCTGCCAGCTCGCAGCGGTGGGCCGGTGCCGTCCGCGGTCGTGGCGGTGCTGGTGCTCGCGGTGTTCGCCGTGCTCAGCGACGGTTGCTACACCGCGCTCAACGCCACGGTGGTGGCCCGCGGCTACGCCCAGGACACCCGCGGCACCCTCACCCGCGGCGAGCTGGCCGCCATCCGCGAGCTCGGCCGCCTGGTCCAGCCCGGGCAGTGGGTGATGAACGACCGCGGCGACGGCACCGGCTGGATGTACGCCCTCGCCGGGGTGCGGCCGGTGGCCGGCCACTTCGTCGTGGACGGCATCGGCCCGGACGCCGCGCTGCTGGGCGAACGGTTCAGCCGGTACGACACCGATCCCGACGTGCGGGCCGCCGCCGCCCGGCTGCACGTCGGATACGTGCTCGTCGGCAGCGGGTTCGTCCGCGACTACCTGCACCGCCAGCCCGGCCTGTGGGACCTTGCGGACCGCCCCTTCCTCGATGTCGTCTACCGCAACGAAGACGCCGTCATCTACCGCCTCGATCCGTCCGCAGGGCGGTCTATTGCGACCCCTATGCTTCATGCCGTGCGCGGCACCGTTTGATCAAGCTGGACGGCGTCGGCAGGAAATGACGAGTGCAATGACAGCCGACGATTCGGAGGCGTTTGCCATGCTCGACAGGTCAGTCCTGGCGAGTCTCAGGGCTGCCATCCCACTCCCGATCAAGTATGCGGCCCTGCGAACCACGAGGATGAACCGGGATCTCCGGCGGGCAGCCATCGAGCACGCGTTCCGGACCAGCGCAGCGTTCGTCGCCGACTCGATGCCGCTGGCGCGGCCCTTCAAGACCCCGGCCGCCGTGCTGAACTACGCGCTCGACCTGGCGCCGGCGACCGGCCTGGTGGCCGAGTTCGGCGTCTACTCGGGCGCGACGCTGCGAATGATCTCGGCCCGGCGGCCGGGAGCGCACGGCTTCGACTCCTTCGAAGGACTTCCGGAGGACTGGCGAGACTCGCACCGGCGGAGCAAGTTCGCGGTCCAGCACTATCCCGAGGTCGACCAGGCGCAATTGCATGTCGGTTGGTTCGCCGACACGCTGCCCAAGTTTCGGGCCAGCAACGACGAGCGCGCCGCGTTCCTGCACCTGGATGCCGATCTCTACAGCTCCACCGTCACGGTCCTTTCCGAACTCGAGGACAGGATCGAGTCGGGCACCGTTCTGTTGTTCGACGAGTACTTCAACTACCCCAATTGGCAGTACCACGAGCACCGTGCGTTCACCGAATTCCTGGATCGCACCGGCCTGGGCGCGGAGTACGTCGCCTACAACAGCCGCGGGGAGCAGGTCGCCGCGAGGATCCTCTGACCACCGCACCGGCCGCACCGGCCGCACCGGCCGCACCGGCCGCACCGGCCCGGCGGCTGCGCGGTGGACGAACCGACCAGCTGACCCGTGCTGAGCGGGGCGGCGTCGGCCGGGTGGCTACCATGTGCGCGGTCCGGGGTGGATCTGCACGGGCGACGCAGCGACAGGAAGCGGAATGAGCGAAGGGGCGGTTCTCGCGCTGTACCTGGCGCTGACGGCCCTGCCCGGGCTGGTCGTGTGCCTGGTGGCGGGCCTGCGCGGCTGGACCGCGGCCGCGGCGGCGCCGCTGGTGACCTACGGGGTGGTGATCACGGCCGGCACCGCGTGCACGCTGTTCGGCTGGCGCTGGTCCATCACCCCCGTCGCGGTGGCGACCCTGGTCGCCGTGGTGCTGGCCGCGGTAGTCCGCGCGGTCACCGCGCTGGTGCGCCGCCGGCTCGGCATCGAGGTGTCGGCCGACAGCGACGCGCCCGGGCGGTGGTTGGGCTGGCACGGGCTGGTCGTGCTCGCCGTGACTGTGGCGACCTGCGCCATCGGCGTCGGGCTGATGTACTCCGCCACCGCCGGGCTGAAGGGCATCCCGCAGGGCTGGGACGCCAACTTCCACGCCAACGTGGTCCGATACATCGCCGACACCGGCAACCCGGACCCGGCGGCGCTGGCCGCCATCCACTATTACGAGGACCCGGCCGGCTTCTACTACCCCAACGGCCTGCACCTGTTCGCCAGCATCATCTACAAGCTGACCGGCACCACGGTGGCCACCGTGCTGGACGCGGCCACCGCCACCCTGCTGCCGATCCTCACCATCGGCCTGGTCGGCATGCTGCGGCGGTTCCGGGTCCGGCCGGCGCTGGCCGCCAGCGCGGCGTTGATGTCGATCTCGGTGCAGTCCCTGCCGTACGACCTGCTGTGGCGCGGACCGCTGCTGCCCAACGCCCTCGGCCTCGCGCTGGTGCCGGCGTTCATCACGCTGCTGCACACCGCGCTGGCCGACCGCAGCATCCCGGCGATCGCGCTGGTTCCGGTCGGCGCGGGTGCCCTGGTCGCGATCCACCCGAGCAATGCCTTCGTGGCGCTCGTCTATGCGGCGGCGTTCATCGCCGAGCGCTGGCTGCTCAAGCGCGAGGTGATCCGGACGGATCTGATCCTGCTCGGCATCGCCGGCGTGGCGGCCACGGCCTTCTCGTTGCCGGCCGTCCTCGGTTCGATCAGCAACGCGGCCGGC
>DASXTS010000544.1:0-4737 GCA_036505275.1 Pseudonocardiaceae bacterium | reverse complement strand
GGCGGCCGCCGGCGGCGCAGCAGGCCGACGAGCCGATACGCAGCGGCGAGCTGCAGACGCCGCCGGTAGTGCGCGCGGTGGCGGCCATCGGGTTGATGATGCTGCTGCTGACGATCGCCGTGGTGAGCCTGTTCGGGCTGGCGGCGATGGTGTTGAGCATCCGGATCGGCTGGCGGCGAAGGGAGCGGCTGGCGGCGATCGCACCGGTCCAGGCCGCCGAGGACGGCCAGCAGCTGAACGTCGAGCTGATCCGCCGGGCCGCCGGGGGCGCGCTGGACACGCTGCGGGAGCGGTCCGGTGGCGACCCTGGTGACGCGGTGGTACTCGCCTGGCTACTGCTGGAGGGCGCGGCGGCCGAGTGCGGCCTGGCCCGGCGGCCGCACCAGACGCCGACCGAGTTCACCACGGCCGTGCTCGCCGGGTTGGACGTGGACGCCGGGGCGCTGCACCGGCTGCGCCGGCTCTACCAGCGGGCGCGGTTCAGCACCCATCCGGTCACCGACGGCGATGTGCACGCGGCGCAGCAGGCGCTGCACCGGCTGGTCGCCGACCTGGGGGTGGCGGCGGCTGCGACCGTACCGATGGAGCCGGCCAACCGGGGGAGTGCGGGGTGAGGCCGCGGATCGCCGTGCCGCTGGCCGTCGCCATCGGGACGGTCGCGGTCGCGATCATGACCGTGGTGGGGGGCGTCGAGCTTGAGTGGGCGGCGCTGATCGGCCTGCCCGTGGTGGCGTTCGCGCTGCTCTGGCTGCTGTCGCCGGTCGGGGCCGAGCCGGTCTGGGCGCCGCTGCCGGACCCGTCGGCAAGGGCGACCGAACACCTGGCCACCTCGCTGGCCAGCCGGCTCGTCGAGGCCACCGAGTACCCCAGCCGGTTCCGCACCCGGCTGCAACCGCGGCTGGCCCGGCTCGCTCTGGTGAAGCTGCGCCGCGCCGGCATCCAGGAGCTGAGCGACCCGCGAGCCCCGGCCGTGCTCGGCGCCGAGCTGCACCGGCTGGTTACCGACCCGGCCGCCATCCTGCCCGGCCCGGCGCGGTCAGCCGCGCTGTTCGCCACCCTGGACCAGGATGGGCCGGGCGGAACACCGGAGGACGCCTGATGTCGACCGCCCGGCCGAAGACCGCCCAGCCGAAGACGGCCCAGCCGACGACCGCCCAGCCGAAGACGGCCTCGGACGCGGCCGCCACCACCCGGGAGGTGGCCGAGGTCGCGCGGGTGGCCAGGGCCGTGCTGGACGCGGTCGGCACGGTCGTGGTGGGCGCCGACCGGACCCTGCGGCTGGCGCTGGCCGCCGTGCTGGCCGGCGGGCACGTGCTGCTGGAGGACATGCCGGGGCTGGGCAAGACCCTGATGGCGCGCAGCCTGGCCCAGGCCCTCGGGCTGGAGTTCCGGCGCCTGCAATGCACCCCCGACCTGCTGCCGGCCGACGTCACCGGATCGTTCTTCTACAACCCGGCCACCCGCGACTTCGACTTCCGCGCCGGGCCGATCTTCACCGGGCTGCTGCTGGCCGACGAGGTCAACCGGACGCCGCCGAAGACGCAGTCCGCGCTGCTGGAGGCAATGCAGGAGCGCCAGGTGACGGTCGAGGGTCGCACGTTCGTGCTGCCGGCGCCGTTCCACGTGCTGGCCACCGCGAACCCCATCGAGTACGAGGGCACCTATCCGCTGCCTGAGGCGCAGCTCGACCGGTTCCTGCTGCGGCTCGACGTCGGCTATCCGGAGCATGCGCAGGAGCTGACCGTGCTGCGGCGCCGGCTGGACCGCCGGCGCGAGGAGACAAGCGTCGCGCCGGTGGTGGATGCCGAGCGGCTGGGCGAGCTGCAGGCCGCGGTCGAGCGGGTCGACGTGGACGCCGATGTGCTCTCCTACTGCATCGAACTGGCCGCCGCCACCCGCCGGCACTCCGCCGTCGAGGTCGGGGCCTCGCCCCGCGGTTCGCTCGCGCTGATGCTGGTGGCCAGGGCGCTTGCGGTGATCGACGGCCGGGACTTCGTGCTGCCCGAGGACGTCAAGGAGTGCACGCTGCCGGCGCTGGCCCACCGGCTGACCTTGCGGCCGGAGACCTGGACCTCGGGCACCACCGCGGTGCAGGTGGTCACCGAGCTGGTGGGCAGCGTGCCCACCCCGACGTCGGCCCGTGGCTCCGCCGCACGCTGATGGCCACCCCGATCGATGTCGCCCTGTCCGGCCGGGCCCAGCGGCTGCGGATGGCGCTGCGCCGGCGCACCGGCGAGCACTGGGAGCCGACCGACGCGCTGCGCCGCGGCCTGCTGGTCGGGGTCGGGCTGGTGGCGTTCGGTGCGCTGTGGCACCGGCTGGACGTGCTGCTTATCGGTGCGCCGCTGCTGCTGGCCACGCTGGTCGGGCTGACCGGGCGGCCGTCCGGGCCGGTCGTGGTGCGACCGTTGCCGGCGCCGCGGCTGGTGGACGTCGTGCACGACCGGCAGCTGTCCGTCGAGGTCGACTGCGGTGGCGTTGCCGAGGTGCTGGCCCTGCGGCTGCCGCAACCCGGCCGGGGCGGGGCCGGGCGGGTGCACGTGCTGCCGGCCGGCCGGTTCCGGCTGACCTGTAGCCGCGGCTCCGACGGCTGGGGCGAGGCCATCGTGCTACGCACCGACCACCTGCTGGCCGGGCGGGACTGCCTGATGGTCTACGGGCCGGTGGTCGGCGCGGCGACCAGGCAGGTGGTGCTGCCGCCGGTGGATCCGCTGCCGGCCGGGCCGCTGCCGCCGCGGGCCGCCGGCCTGGTCGGCGCGCACCGCTCGCGGCGCCCGGGCGACTCCACAGAGCTGCGCGCCATCCGGCCGTTCGCGCCGGGTGACCGGCTGCGCCGGGTGGACTGGCGGGTTTCGCTGCGCGCCGGGTTTCCGCATAGCGGCGCGCTGCACGTGCGCGAGCGGCACGCCGATGCGGACGCCGATGTGGTGCTCGCGCTGGACACCGGGGTCGACGTCGGCGCCGCGCTCGGCGACTGGGCATCGGTCACCCCCAGCGGCCGAGCCTTCCGCACCGGCAGCGGCCACCGGTCCGGCCCGGCCAGCAGCCTGGATACCGCGGTGCGGGCGGCCGCCTCGCTGGCGGCCAGCTACCTGCAGCAGGGCGACCGGGTCGGGCTGGCCGACCTCGGCCGCCCGCAGCTGTACCTCAAGCCCGGCTCGGGGGTCCGGCAGCTGCTGCGGCTGCGCCACCGGCTTGTGCTCTGCGCCCGCTCGGCCGGCTGGTCGCCGCGGCCGGTACTCGCCCAGCAACTCGTGCCGGCCGGCGCCATGGTCGCGGTGCTCTCGCCGTTCCTGGACGACGCCGTGGCCCAGCTCGCGGTGGTGGCGGCGCGGCGCGGCAACCTCGTGGTGGCCATCGACGTCCTGCCACAACCGCTGGTCGCCGACCCGGAGACGCCGTGGGGCGAGGCCGTGCTCGCCCTGGTGCGGGCCGAGCGCCGGGCGCGGTTGGATGGGCTTGCCTCGCACGGCGTGCCGGTGTTGCGCTGGACCCTTGGCGAGCCCGCCACGGCGGCCGCCACCCTGCACCGGCTGACCAGCGGTCGCCGGCCTCGACTGATCAGGGCCGGCCGATGAGCGCGCCGCCCGACGTGCCCACCGTCGCCTTCGAGGACCTCGGTGTGGCCGTGCCCGGCTGGGTGCTGGGGTTGGCGGTCGCGGCGGTGTCCGCGGCGATCGTTGCCGTGCTCCGCGCCGAGGGCGCGCCGATCGCGGTGCAGGTGGTGTTCGGGCTGGTCGGCGCGTCCAGCGTGATCTCGCCCAGCTCGGCGGCGCCGGCCGCGCTCGGCGGCGCGGCCGCGCTGGCCTCGACCGTCTACCACACCGGTGGCGTGCTCGCCCCCGCCGTGCTCGCCCTGGTCGTGCTGGTGCACCTGCTGCACGTCAGCGCCGGCCTGGCCGCGATCGTCCCGCGCGGCGCCCGGCTGCACCTGTCCGTCCTGCGCCGGCCGCTCCGGCGGTTCCTGGCCATCCAGGCCGCGGTGTTCACGCTGGCCGGGGTGGCCGCGGTGGCTCCGGTCGGCCGCAACCCCGTGCTGCTCGAGGTGTTCGCCGTGCTCGGCGTCGCCGGCCTCGCCGTCGTCGCCATGGTGCAGCTCCGCCGCCGCTGACCACGGGGCCGGCCCCACGGCCGGTCATGGGCATCACGTCTCGTCGCAGGGTGGCACGGCCGGTGCAACGATGGGGTCATGGCTGATCGAAGCGCCGGTAGGAGCACCGACGAGGCCTCGGGCGCCACCCGCATCCTGATCGTCGGTGGCGGCTACGTCGGCATGTACACGGCCCTGCGGTTGCAGCAGCGGCTGCGCCGCGGCGAGGCGTCGGTGACCGTGATCGACCCGCAGCCACACATGACCTACCAACCATTCCTGCCGGAGGCCGCGGCCGGCTCGATCGAGCCCCGACACGTCGTGGTGCCGCTGCGCCGGGTGCTGCGGCACTGCCACATCCACAACGGGCGGGTCACCGGCATCGAACACGCCCGCCGGGCCGCCATCGTCGAGATGGCCGACGGCCGCACCGTGGAGATCGGTTACGACGTGCTCGTGGTCGCCCCCGGCTCGGTGGCCCGCACCCTGCCGATCCCCGGCCTTGCCGAGCAGGGCATCGCGTTCAAGACCATCGGTGAGGCCATCTACCTGCGCAACCACGTGCTGTCCATGTTGGACGTGGCGGCCAGCACGGCGGACCTGGCGTTGCGCCGCAAGCTGCTGACGTTCGTGGTGATCGGCGGCGG
>DASXTS010000543.1:0-19154 GCA_036505275.1 Pseudonocardiaceae bacterium | reverse complement strand
CGCGGCGCGCTACTACGAGACGGTGTGGCGCACCGACCACTCCTACGTCAGCGCGGCGTTCGGCCTGGCCAGGATGCGGCTACGGGGGAACGACCGGGCGGCGGCCATCGAGGTGCTGGAGTCGGTGCCGGCCACGTCCAGCCACCACGTGGCCGCCCAGGTGGCCGCGGTGTTGTCCCGCACCATGGGCGAGCCGGCTGGCGCGGAGCTGCTGCTGGCCGGCGAGCGCCTCCGCGGCCTGGACCTGGACGCCGAGCGGTGGTGCTACCTGGCGGTCGAGGTGTTGTCCGCCGCGCTGGCCTGGGTACAGTCCGGGCGATCATCGAACGGTGGCGGTGAGCTGCTCGGCGCCGCGCTCACCGAGCGCGACCTGCGGTTGGGGCTCGAGAGCCGCTACCGGGCGCTGGCCAGGCTCGCCAACCGGCCCGACGACCGCATCGCGCTGGTCGACCGGGCCAATGCCATCCGCCCACGGACCCTGGTGTGACGACATGAGCGTGACCGGTCAGATATCGGCCATCTGCCCCAAGTGCGGCGCACCGGCGTCGCCGGGGCACCGGTTCTGCGAGCAGTGCGGCGCCAACCTGCGCTGGGCCGGGGTGGCGTGCATCGCCTGCGGCGTCATTGACATCGGCGACGACGGCTTCTGCCGGCAGTGCGGCCGCGCTCAGCCCACCGACCGGGACCGGGTCGAGCTGGCCGCCGAGCTCGCCGGCACGCAGCTGGCCGGTGGGGTGAGCGATCGCGGCCGCCGGCGGCGGCGCAACGAGGACGCCATGGCCTGCGGGCACGCCATGCGCGGTGACGGCCCCGGCGTGGTCGCTGTGGTATGCGACGGCGTGGCGTCCGTGCAGCGCGGTGATGAGGCCGCCCAGGCCGCGGCGCACGCCGCAAGCGCGGCGCTGCTCTCCGCCGTCGGCGACGGGTCGGACGTGCGGCAGGCCACGTCGGACGCGGTGCACGCCGCGGCCGCCGCGGTCAACGCCCTTGCGCACGCCGGCCACGGCAACGGCGCCACCGGGCCGTCCGACTCCTACCGAGCCGGCGCGCCGTCCAGCACCTACGTCTCGGCCGTGGTCATCGCCGACCAGGTCGTCGTCGGCTGGGTGGGCGACAGCCGCGCGTACTGGCTCGGCGACCAGTCCCGGCGCCTGACCACCGACCACGCGTTCGGCGGTGTGCTCACCCGTTGGCTCGGCGCCGACGCCGGCGAGGTGGTTCCCCAGGTCATGGTGTTCCGGCCGGACGGAGCCGGTGTGGTCGTGGTGTGCAGCGACGGCCTCTGGAACTACCTCCCCGAGCCGGACCAACTGGCCGCCGTGGCGCTGCCCACCGGCCGCGAACGGCCATTGACCGCGGCGGCCGAGCTCACCCGGCGCGCGCTGGACGCCGGCGGCCGGGACAACATCACCGTGGTGGTGGTGCCGTACCCACCCCACCTCCCGCCGGAAGCACAGCCCCAAGCACAGCCCCAAGCACAGTCCCAAGCACGGTCCCAAGTCCCGCCAGAGCAGGGCACAGCCCGTGACCGCGCCCGCTGAGTTCACCGTCGAGGTGTTCCAGAACGAGTACCTGCCGGAGGACGGCAGCGAGGTGAACGCGATCGTCACGGTGACCGCCACCGGCGGACCCGCGGCCCGCGCGGCGCCGGACGCCGCCGAGGTGGTCATCATCGACACCTCTGGTTCGATGGACTACCCGCCGACCAAGCTGCGCGCGGCGAAGCAGGCCGCCGCGGCCGCCGTCGATGCGCTGCGTGACGGCGTGCGGTTCGCGGTGGTCGGCGGATCGCACGTGGCGCGGCCGATCTACCCGGCACGCGGGCTGGTCGCCGCCGGTGCCGGCACCCGGGCGGCGGCCAAGCTGGCGCTGGCCACCGTGCGGGCGGACGGCGGCACGGTGATCGGCGAGTGGTTGCTGCTCGCCGGCAAGCTCCTCGCCGAGTGCCCACATGCGATCAAGCACGCCATCCTGCTCACCGACGGCCGCAACCAGCACCAGCGACCGGAGGAGCTCGACAAGATCCTCGACGGCTGCCGCGGGGCGTTCACCTGCGACTGCCGGGGGATCGGCACCGACTGGGAAGTCGGTGAGCTGCGCCGGGTGTCGACCGCGTTGCTGGGCACCGTGGACATCGTGGCCGAGCCGGCGCTGCTCGCCGCGGACTTCACCGCGATGACGGCCGCCGTCATGGGCAAGCGGCTCGCCGAGGTCAACCTGCGGCTATGGACGCCCCAGGGCGCCACCGTCCGCCTCGTCAAACAGGTGGCGCCGGAGATGCTGGACCTCACCGACCGGCGGACGGAGACTGGGCCACGCACCGCCGACTACCCGACCGGCGCCTGGGGCGCGGAGAGCCGCGACTACCACGTGTGCGTGCGGGTGCCGCCGGCCGGCGTCGGGGACCGGATGCTCGCCGGCCGGATCAGCATGGTGGTGCCCGGCGGCGGCGCCACCGATGGTGCCGACACCGTGCTCGCCCAGGGCAACGTGCTGGCCGTCTGGACCGACGACGAGGCGCTGTCCACCCGGATCAACCGGCAGGTCGCGCACTACACCGGTCAGGGCGAGCTGGCCGAGGCCATCCAGCAGGGTCTCGCCGCGCGCCGGGCCGGCGACGTGCAGACCGCGACGGCGAGGCTCGGCCGCGCGGTCGCGCTGGCCACCGAGCTCGGCAACGACGACACGGCGAGGCTGCTGGCCAGGGTCGTCGAGGTGGAGGACCCGGTGACCGGCACCGTGCGGCTGCGGTCGCGGGTCGCCACCGTCGACGAGATGACCCTGGACACCCGCTCCACCAAGACGGCCCGTGTCAAGAAGCAGTAGCCGAATGCGCTGCCCGTCCGGACACGACTCCGCCACCACGGACTTCTGCGACGTCTGCGGCGCGCCGCTGGACGACGCGCCCTCGCCGCTGGTGCCGAACGTGGCGGCCGCTCCGCCGGAGGAGCCGTGCCCGGTCTGCAGCGCCGCCCGTAGCGGCCGCTTCTGCGAGGCCTGCGGCCACGACTTCGCCGGCGTGGTACCTCCGCCGGGGCCCGCCCCGCTTGCCTCGGCCCCGTGGTCCCCGGCCCCGTCGACCCCGGCCCCGTCGACCCCGGCCGAGCGGCCCCGGTGGCTCGCGGTCGTCGCCGCCGACCCGGACTACTACCGGACCGTGATCGCGGCCGGCGGACCGGACGCTTCGTCGATCACGCTGCCGGCGTACTGCCCCGAGCGGCGGTTCGTGCTCGACGGCCAGCAGGTGCGGGTGGGGCGGCACAGCGCGTCCCGTGGCCCGCGCCCGGAGATCGACCTGTCCGGCCCGCCGGTGGACCCCGGCGTCTCGCACCTGCACGCCGTGCTGCTCGCCCAGCCTGGCGGCGGTTGGGCGCTGCTCGACCCTGGGTCCACCAACGGCACCACCCTGAACGACGACCCGGAACCCATCCGCGCCGGAGTCGCCGTGCCACTGGCCGACGGCGACCGCATCCACGTTGGCGCCTGGACCACCATCACGGTGCGCGCCGGCTGACCCTGGGCGCAGCGTGGCGCCCAACTACGCTCGGCGGCATGCTCGGATCCCGACTGGCGGTGGCCCAGCGGGCCGCGGTGCCGCCGTTCCACGTGATGGACGTGCTGGCCGCCGCGGCGCAGCGCAAAGTGACCCACGGCGACCTGGTGAACATGGCGGCCGGCCAGCCGTTCGCGCCACCCTCGGCTCCGGTGCTCGACGCCGCCCGCAACGCGCTCAGCACTCCCGACCGGCTCGGCTACACCGTCGCGATGGGCATCCCCGAGCTGCGGGCCGCGATCGCCGGCCACTACCGCCGCCGGTACGGCCTGCACGTCGAGCCGGACGACGTGGTGGCGACCACCGGGTCGTCCGGCGGATTCCTGCTCGCCTTCCTCGCCGCGTTCGACGTCGGCGACCGGGTGGCGATGGGACGGCCCGGTTACCCGTGCTACCGCAACATCCTGGCCGCGCTGGGCTGCGAGGTGGTGGAGCTGCCATGCGGGCCGCGCACCCGGTTCCAGCCGACGCTGGCCATGCTGCAGGAGCTGGACGGGCCGATCGACGGGCTGGTGATCGCCTCGCCGGCCAACCCGACCGGCACGGTGCTGCCACCCGACGAACTGGCCGCGATCGCGGGCTGGTGCGACGCCAACGGCGTGCAGCTGATCAGCGATGAGGTCTACCACGGCATCACGTACACGGATGTGGGTACGGCGTGCGCCTGGCATACGTCCCGCGAGGCCATCGTGGTGAACTCCTTCTCCAAGTACTTCACGATGACGGGTTGGCGGCTGGGCTGGCTGCTGGTGCCCGAGCGGCTGCGCCGCGCCATCGACTGCCTCACCGGCAACTTCAACATCTGCCCGCCGGCGCTGGCCCAGCACGCCGCCGTCGCGGCTTTCACCGAGGAGTCCTACGCCGAGCTCGGCGGCCACGTGCAGCACTACGCGCACAACCGCAAGCTGCTGCTGGACGGCCTGCCCGCGATCGGCCTCCAGCGGCTCGCGCCGGCCGACGGCGCGTTCTACGTCTACGCCGACGTCTCGGACTACACCACCGACGCCATGCACTTCTGCCGGCGGCTGCTCGCCGACACCGGAATCGCGATCGCACCCGGCGTCGACTTCGACACGGTGGACGGCCACCGGCACGTGCGGATGTCCTTCGCCGGGGCCACCCAGGACATCGAGGCGGCCCTGCACCGCCTCGCCGGATGGCTGCCCGGCATGCGCTAGCTGATCTCCCCGTCGGCGGCGAGCAGCGGCGCCTCGACGGGCAGCAGCGTGTGTTGGTACTTCAACCCCGAGCCGGTGTTCAGCACAACGACCTGCTCGTCGGCGTCCAGCCGGCCGTCGGCCCGCAGCGCCCGGACCGCGGCCAGCGCCGCCGCGCCCTCCGGGCACACGAGCACGCCGTCCAGGCGCAGGCAGCTGGCCTGCTCGGCCACCGTGGCCGAGTCCTCGACGGCGAGCGCGGTGCCGCCGGAGCGCCGCACGGCGTCCAGCACCAGCCGGTCGCCGATGGTGCTCGGCACGGCCAAGCCGAAGGCCACTGTGGCGGCGCCCTGCCACGGCTCCGCCTCCGCGGCGCCGGCAAGATATGCCCGCACGATCGGCGCGCAGCCGGTGGACTGCACGGCGACCAGCCGCGGCGCCGGCCCGCTCGCCCAGCCCAGCGCGGCGAGTTCGGACAGCGCCTTGGCGATGCCGACCAACCCGACCCCGCCACCGGTCGGATACACGATCACGTCCGGCAGCCGCCAGCCGAGCTGCTCCACGATCTCCAGCGCCATCGTCTTCTTGCCTTCGACCCGGTACGGCTCACGCATGGTGGCGGCCTCGAACCAGCCGCGGCGCCGGACCGCGGACCGGGCGATCCGGCCGGCGTCCGAGATCAGCCCGTCCACCAGGTAGAGCTCCGCCCCGGCCAGCGCGCACTCGGCCCGGCAGATCTCCGGCGCGTCCGCCGGCATCACTACCAGCGAGCGGATGCCGGCCCTGGCCGTGTAGGCCGACCACGACGCGCCGGCGTTGCCATTGGTCGGCATGCCGATCGCGGTGACGCCGAGCTCCGCCGCGCGGGACACCCCGACCGCCGCGCCGCGCGCCTTGAAGCTGCCGGTCGGCAGCGCCGCCTCGTCCTTCAGCAGCAGCCGCGGCAGCCCCATGTCGCGGCCGAGCGAGGGCAGCGGCAGCAGCGGGGTCATCAACTCGCCGAGGGTGACCACGGCCTGCGGCGCGCAGACCGGCAGCAGTTCGTGGTAGCGCCACAAGGTCGGCGGCCTGCGCGCGAAGTCCGCCGGCGTGACGGCGGCGCGCACCGCGTCCAGGTCGTAGCGGGCCAGTAGCGGTCCGCCGCAGGAGCACAGATTCTGCGGCACCCACGCGTCGTGCCGGTTGGCGCATCGGGAGCACTCCAGGTGCGTCAGGCCGCTGTACACGGACCCATCCTTGCCGGTCGGGGCATGTCCACGGGGCATGTCCACTGGGGTCGCACTGCCGGCACACTTCGCCCATGGCGCAGCGCACATTGGTCAAGCCGGCCGACAGCGAGCCGCTGGTTACCGAGTGGGAGCGGCGTGCGGACTGGCCGCTCACCGGGCTGGCCGTGTCCTTTCTCGTCGGCTACGCATGGTCGGTGCTGGACACCTCGCTGACCGCGGTGCAGCACCGGTGGCTGGACCTGCTGCTGTGGACGACGTGGGCCGTGTTCACCGTCGACTACCTGGCCCGGCTGCTGCTGGCCAGGCGGCGCTGGCGGTTCGTCCGGCGGCATGTGCTCGATCTCGTGCTCATCGCGCTGCCGATGATCCGGCCGCTGCGCGCACTCCGGCTGGTGACCGTGCTGATGTCGTTGAACCGCCAGATGCGCGACGATGTCCGCGGCCGGATCGGGATCTACGTCGTCGGCGCCACCGCGTTGGTGAGCTTCGCCGGCGCACTGGCCGTGTACGACGTCGAACGGCGGCGGCCGGATGCGTCGATCACCACATTCGGCGACGCGCTCTGGTGGACCATCACCACGATCTCCACCGTCGGCTACGGCGACCGCTACCCGGTGACCTGGGAGGGCCGGCTGGTGGCCGGGCTGCTGATGCTGGGCGGCATCGCCCTGCTGGGCACGGTCACCGGGACCATCGCGTCCTGGTTCGTCGAGAAGCTCGGTGCCGTCGAAGCTGCCGTCGAAACAGCCGTTGGAACGGCCGTCGAAACGGCTGTGGGTCAGGTGGAGCGGACGGAGCAGGAGACCAAGGTGGAGCTCGCCGAGGTGATGGCCGAGCTGCGACGGCTGCACCACCGGTTGGACGAGGTGCAGCTACCGACCAAGGCGGGCAGCTAGTGTCACGCGACACTAGTACCGCTGGGCGATGGCTTCGGCCGCCTGCTGCGTCCGATCGGCATAGGGCGGGGTGCCGCCGGGTTCGGCCGGCACGCTGAGCACGAGGAGCACATTGCCCGTCGGGGTGTACACGGCGTAGCCGACCGCGCCGTCGTCGCGGCGCTCGGCCTGGTTCGGCTGACCGTCGCCGGCCGCTGGACCAAGCACGGCGTAGATCACGCCGCCGCTCACCGGCAGGGCCGCGGCACGGGCCTGCGGCGGGCAGCCGTCGGGCACGGGCTGCGGCACGCTGTCGGCGGTGGCCGGGAACTCGCCGATTAGCGCATCCGCGAGCTCCCGGTCCGCCGGCCCGCACTCTGCACGGGCATCGTCGTCCCGCAGCCCAGGCCACGGGACGACCTTCCCGGAGGCTGTGCGGCCCTGCTCCGCGTTCGCCTCCGGTCCGTTCTTGTCTACCGCTGTCGTCGTTGGAGCAGTCAGCGGGCCAGGTGGATACTGACCCTGCCGATCTTCCTGCGCCGGCGGGGCGGACAGCGCGGCGCCGCCACCACCACTGCTGCCGGCTGTCGAACCCTGTTGCGCGTACCGGTCCGGGCCCCGAAGAAACCCGCCACCGATGACGATACTCCCGACCAGCACAGCCATGGCGAGGGCGGTGCCACTCGCGATCGCCCGTCGGCGCCGCAGGGTCGCCCGGTGGGAGCCGGCCACCACGTCGGCGTGCCCGAAGCTCGCCGCCGGTCCGCCGTCGGCGGCGTCGCGGAACAGCTCAGCAAGCTGCCGCTCGTCCACCGTGCTCCACCTCCTCGTTCATGGTGCCGCTGCAGGTGCCGTCCAACTAGGACGCCGGCCGCAGGTCGTCCAGCGCGTCGCCGAGCGCGCCGCGCAGCGCGTCCAGGCCGCGAGCCGTCTGGCTCTTCACGGTCCCCTCGGTGCACCCGAGCACGTCGGCCGTGCCGGTGACGTCCAGGCCCTCCAGGAACCGCAGGACGAGCACCGCCCGCTGCCGCGGTGGCACCCGCCGCAGGCCGGCGAGCAGTGCCTGCCGGGTGGCCACCCCCTCGCCGAGCGCGTCACTGCCGGGTGCCCGCTCGGTGCCGGCCTCCGGCACCGCGTCGACGAATCGCTCTCGCCGCCACGGCCGCCTCGACTCGTCGATCGTCGCCCGCACCAGCGTCCTGCGCACGTAGGCGTCCAGCGCCTGCCGGTCCCGCACCTTGCGCCAGTGCCGGTGCAGCGCGACGAACGCGGTCTGGGCCAGGTCGTCCGCGCGGTGCCAGTCGCCGCAGAGCAGGAACGCGGTCCGGCGCACGGCATCGCGCCGGGCGGTGAAGTACTCCGCGAACTCCTGCTCGTCGCGCTGGTCCACGCGAACTCCGCTCGTCTTGCCTGCATGCCCAAGGACGGATGATGGCTCGCCTACGGTTGCACGCCCGCACAGTCGAACCGGCAGCGACCCGGTCCCGATTCAGTATCGCGGCACCGTGTTTCAATCGGCGGATGACCGACCGGCCTATCGACCTGCGCTCGGACACCGTGACCAAGCCGGACGCGCAGATGCGCGCCGCCATGGCCAACGCCGAGGTCGGCGACGACGTGCTCGACCACGATCCGACCATGCGCGCCCTCGAGGAGCAGGTCGCCGCCGTGCTCGGGGTCGAGGCAGCGCTGTGGGTACCGAGCGGCTGCATGGGCAATCTGATCGCGCTGACCGCCCAGTTGCGCCGTGGTGACGTGTTCCTCGCCCCGGCCGGCGCGCACGTACTGATAGCCGAGCTGGGCACCGCCGCCTGGCTCGCCGGCGGCATGCCGGTCGCGCTGCCGCACGACGCCGGACCCGGCCGCATCTCGCCGGCCGCGGTCCGGGCCGCCGCCGGCACCCCCGGTCCGTACTACACCCTGCGCAGCACCCTGCTCTGCCTGGAGAACACCCACAATGCCGCCGGCGGCACCGTGACCTCGGCCCCCGAACACGCCGCGCTGGTCGCCGCGGCACGCTCCGCCGGCCTGCGGGTACATCTCGACGGCGCGCGCATCTGGAACGCCGCCATAGCCCTCGGCCTCCCACCGGCCACCCTCGCCGCCGGCGTCGACACCGTCCAGGTCTGCCTCTCCAAGGGCCTCGGCGCCCCTGTGGGCTCCCTGGTCGCCGGCACCGCCGCCTTCGTCGCCGAGGCTCGCCGGCTGCGCAAGATGCTCGGCGGCGGCGTGCGTCAGGGCGGCGTGCTGGCCGCCGCCGGCCTCGTCGCCCTGGCCCGCCGCGCGTCGCTGGCCGACGACCACACCGCCGCGACCGCCCTGGCCGACGGCCTTCGCGACCGCGGCTGGGATGTAACCAAGCCGGAGACCAATATCGTGCTCGCCACCGTGCCAGACCTGTCAGCCGCGCTGACCCGCCTGGCCGAGGTCGGCGTGCTCGCCGTCCCCATGTCCGGCCGGGTCCGTTTCATCACCCACCGCGACGCCGGCCTGGACGCCGTCGAGGAGGCACTGCGTCGCATCCCCGGCCCGCTCTGACCTCGTCACGTCTGATTACTCTTCGTCATCGAGGTGGCTGCGGGTCGCCGGTGTTTGTTGCGGTCCATTTGCTCTGATGGCCAGCTGGCAACCAACCCCCATCTGGCGCTTTTGGCTGTTGAGCTGCGGTTTTGCCGGTTGCCATCTGGTGCTCAGAGCAAATGAACGCTGGCGAAATGGGCGTCCGGCGCCGGTCCGTCGCATCGCCCGTCGATCAAGGTTCAACGGAGACTGATGACTCAGCGTGATGGCGCGCTGAGCAGCAGGGCGGCGTAGAGGGTGAGGCCGGGGCCGAAGGCCATGGCGACAACCGGGCCACCGCGGTCCAGCGTGCCACCGCGGAGCAGCTCGTCGAGCACCATGAGGACGGTGGGGGAGGAGCAGTTGCCGCGTCGGGCGAGCACCGATCGGGATGCGGCGAGCGCCTCCGGGGGCAGCTCGAGCTCGCGCTGGACGGTGTCCAGGATGGCCGGGCCACCGGGGTGCACGGCCCAACCGCGGACGTCGGTGTGACGCAGGCCGTGATCGGCGAGCAGCCGGTGCACGGCGGCGCCGACATGCCTGGCCAGCACGGCCGGCACGGTCGGCAGCAGGACCATCCGGAAACCGAGGTCGGTGACGTCCCAGGTCATCTGGTCACTTGCGGTTGTGTCCGTGAGCGCGGCGACGTCGACCAGCCGTAGCTGCGCCCGCCTCCCGTTCGAGGCCGCGCCACCCGCCGGCACCACACCCGAGGACGGGGTGAGCACCAGCGCCACCGCGGCGTCGCCGAACAGGGCGTGCGAGACGACCTGCTGCAGGTCGTCCGTCGGTGGTTGCACATGCAGCGAGGTGAGCTCGAGGCAGAGCAGCACGGCCGGCCGGCGCCGGGCGAGGACGAAGTCGGCGGCGCTGCGCAGCGCCGGGATCGCGGCGTAGCAGCCCATATGCCCGACGAGCAGCCGCTGGGTGTCCGATGGCAGCCCCAGCGAGGCGGCGAGCTGGATGTCCAGGCCGGGGGTGGCGTAGCCGGTGCAGGACGCGACGACGAGGAGGGCGACGTCGCCGGCGGTGAGGCCGGCGTCGGCCAGCGCCGCGGTCACGGCGCGGTGGCCGAGCGCGGGCGCCTCCAGCGCGTACCGGCGCATCCGCCGCTCGGTGGACCAGCTCGAGACGTTCACGATGCGCGGGTCGGCCACGGCGTGCCGGTAGCGCACCCCGGCCGCGACGAAGATCCGCTCGGCGAGCCGGCTGCCGGCGAAGTGATCCCGGAAGAAGCCGTTCCACGCCGCCGACTGGTCCAGCGCCGGGCCAGGCAGCGCCACGCCGATCCCACTGATCGCGGCGGTTGTGGACGCCGTCTCCAACGCAGTCTCCAAGCCGGGCTCCAACGCGGTCACCAACGCGGCACCATGGTGTCCCGGTCGGGGTCGCCGCCGAGGGCGGCCACGCCGAGCCAGTCGGCGCAGACATCCGAGGTGGCCGGCCGCAGCGCGCCACAACGGGCGTCGCGGTAGATCCGCTCCAGCGGGTGCCCGCGGCGGGTGGCCGACGTGCCGGCCGCCTCGCTCGCGTCGTGCTCCGCGGCACGCTCGGCCAGCCGCGGCGCGAGCTCGGCGGCGATGGCCTGCGCCGCGGCGGCGTCCACCGGACGGTCGGGTGCAGCGGTCGCCATGGTTCGTCAGCCCCTCCTTGCGGCCTTGTTACGGCCTTGTTTACGGCCAATGGCCTGAAACAGCACCGCGGTGGTGAACAGCCGGACCATCCGGACCGAGTTGGACCGCCCAGTGACCCAGGCCAGCAGGTCGGCCAGCGATGGACGGATACCCCACAGGGCGAGGCGTACACCATGTCTGGCGCACTCGGCTCGCAGCGCCGACCGGTCGACCAGCAGCGCGGGGTCGTGGATGCCGCGCGGCGCCCCGCCGGGGACGCGCTCGGCCACCGTGATCGCGATGAACCGGCACAGTGCGGTGGCGGCCAGCGAGTCGATGATCAGCAGCCCACCCGGCCGCAGCAGCCGGCACGCCTCGGCGACCGCGGTGCGCAGGTCGCCGACGTGCTCGAGGATCTCGCCGGCGGCCACCACGTCGGCGCAGCCGTCGGCCAGCGGCACGGCCAGTGCGTCGCCGCAGACGACGTGCACGCCGTGCTCCCGCGCTTGCCGCAGCCCGGACGGCGACAGGTCCACCCCGACGTGGCTGTACCCCTTGCCGGCGACGTGGGGCGCGAGCAGGCCGCCGCCGCAGCCGATGTCCACCAGCACGGCACCGGCCCGCGGGCTGGGCGGCACCAGCCGGCCGCGGGCGGCGGCCAGCCAGTGCAGCATCGCGAACACGCCCCGCGGCCGCCACCACTCGTCGGCCAGCTGCTCGTACAGCGCCGGATCATTTCGGAGCACACCGCAGCCTACGTCTGTGGATATGTCGAGAGTGGCAAATGGTGTTCTGGCACCATTTGCCACTCACGGGGCAGCCGTAGGCTGCCTCCCGTGATCCCGAACGTGCTGGCCGCACGGTACGCCTCCGCCGAGCTCGCGGAGCTGTGGGCACCGGAGCGCAAGGCGCGGCTGGAGCGCGAGCTGTGGCTGGCCGTGCTGCGTGCCCAGCGTGACCTCGGGGTGGACGTGCCGGCTTCGGCGATCGACGACTACCAGCGGGTGCTGGACGACGTGGACCTGGCGTCCATCGCCGCCCGCGAGAGGGTGCTGCGGCACGACGTCAAGGCGCGCATCGAGGAGTTCAACGCGCTGGCCGGTCATCAGCACGTGCACAAGGGCCTGACCTCGCGCGACCTCACCGAGAACGTCGAGCAGCTGCAGATCCGACGGTCGCTCGAGCATGTCAGGGACCGGGTGGTGGCGGTGCTCGCGCGGCTCGCCGCGCTGGCCGCCGAGCACGCGTCGCTGGTGACGGCCGGGCGCACGCACAACGTCGCCGCCCAGGCGACCACGCTCGGCAAGCGGTTCGCGACCGCGGCCGACGAACTGCTCGTGGCGTTCGCACGGCTGGAGGAGCTGATCGTCCGCTACCCGCTGCGCGGCATCACGGGGCCGGTGGGCACCGCGCAGGACATGCTGGACCTGCTGGACGGCTCTGCGGACGCCGCGGACCGGCTCGCCGAGCTGGAGCGGCGGGTGGCCGCGCACCTCGGGTTCTCGCGGGTGCTCACCAGCGTCGGCCAGGTGTACCCACGGTCGCTGGATTTCGAGGTGGTCTCGGCGCTGGTGCAGCTCGCCGCCGCGCCGTCCTCGCTGGCCCTGACCATCCGGCTGATGGCCGGGCACGAGCTGGTCACCGAGGGCTTCGCACCCGGTCAGGTGGGGTCGAGCGCCATGCCCCACAAGATGAACGCCCGCTCCTGCGAGCGGGTCAACGGCCTCGCCGTGGTGCTGCGCGGATACGCCTCGATGATCGCGGAGCTGGCTGGCGGCCAGTGGAACGAGGGCGACGTGTCCTGCTCGGTGGTGCGGCGGGTGGCGCTGCCCGACGCCTTCTTCGCCATCGACGGGTTGATCGAGACCTTCCTCACCGTGCTGGCCGACTTCGGCGCCTACCCCGCGGTAATCGCCCGCGAACTGGACCGGTACCTGCCCTTCCTCGCCACCACCAAGGTGTTGATGGCCGCGGTCCGGGCCGGCATTGGACGCGAGGCGGCGCACGCCGTGATCAAGGAGCACGCCGTCGCCGCCGCCCTTGCCATGCGCGAGGCCGGCGCCGCCGGCAACGATCTGCTGGACCGCCTGGCCGCCGACTCCCGGTTGCCCTTGGACGCTGCGGAGCTGAAGGCCCTGCTCGCCGACCCGCTGTCCTTCACCGGTGCCGCCGCGGCGCAGACCGCCGAGGTGGTGCGGCGGGTCGACGAGGTCGTCGCACGCCACCTCGCCGCGGCCACCTACACCCCCCGCCCCATCCTCTGAGCCGCTGTAAGCCCGGCGCCCGCCCGTGTCTTGGCGCCGCGCCATCGGCGCCGTCCGCGCCGCGCCCGCCGCGCCATCGGCGCCACCCGCGCTCTGCGCGCGGCGGCTAGCGGATCGTGAGCTGGCGGCCGCGCAGGCCCTGCAGCGTGCGGCGTTCTGCATCGGTGAGCGCCCGCTCGTCCAGCCCGGCCAGCGCTTCGTCCAGCCGGGAGGCGAAGGCTGCGGCCGGGTCGGCCCATTCGCGGGCGTGCCGCTCTGGGTCGAGGTCCCAGACCGGGACGAGCAGCCCATGGGCGCGGAACGAGCCGGCGAAACGCGAGCCGTCGCCGAGGTCGAGTTCGCCGCGGGCGGCGAGCCTGGCCATGGCGGCGAGCAGCCGCTCCTCGGGTTCCGGACGTACCCAGCGCAGGTGCGCCTTGCCGCGGGCGTCCACCCAGTACGCGGCGGCGACCCCCGGCGCCTCGATACGCGAGGTCGGCAGGATCGCGCCGTTGGCCCGCTCGAGGGACAGCGCCACCTCACCGGAGGGCGTCTCGTCCCCGGCGAGCCACCACGAGAAGTCGTCGTGCAAGGTGACTTCCAGCGGCGCGTCGACGTCGAGCAGGTCCTGCAGCCGCACGCTGTCCGTCTCGCCCTCGGTGGTGGGGCCGACCGATGGCAGGACGCTGCCGGGCCCGGCGCTGCGCGCCCACTGAACGGCGCGCGCGAGGTCACGGGACACGTCGCCGGACCGATTTTGCACCTGCAGGCCCACCAGGCCGGTTCCGTCGGAGCGCACCAGCGCGGCCGCCGCCATCGGCAGCACCGAGGCCAGCAGGATCTCCCGCCCGTCCGAGCTGCGGAGCGGGAGCGGCGCGGTGGCCGACGGCACGAACTCGCGCAGCGCCACCAGTTCACATTCCGCGGCCAGCCCGGCGAACGGCCTCGTCACGATCACGTCGCCGGCACCGCCGGCCGCGCCGTGACAGGCCTTGTACCGCTTGCCCGAGCCGCACGGGCACGGCTGGCGCGGTCCGATGGCGCCGGCCGGCTCGGCCGGTCGCGGACGGTTTCTGGTTGCTGCTCGCTTGGCCACGGACGGCGACGGTACCCCGCCGCGACCCCCACCCCATCGGCGCCATCATTGCGAGAACGCCGGCGGCACACTTCGGCCGGTCACTAACGAAAACGTCGACTTTCCATCGACACTGCTCCACATTTTCTCGTCGGTCGGCTTCGTGAGGTCGAAGTTGCCGATAAAACGCCAGCCGTCCGCCGTACTGGCGCACCGCCGTCCGCCCTCCCCGGTCGGGCGACGATGTGGACCTTTCCGGTAGCGGCGCCACGACGTCCCATCGTCGCGACTTACGCTGGTCAGGTGAGCGAGCGGAGGCTGGTCGAGCTGGTGGACGCCGAGGGCAACCCGGTGGGCGCCTGCACTGTCGCCGAAGCGCACGCGCCGCCAGGGCGGCTGCACCGGGCGTTCTCCGTGCTGCTGTTCGACGGCGAGGGGCGGATGTTGATGCAGCAACGCGCGCTGACCAAGTCCAGGTTCGCCGGCCGGTGGACCAACACGTGCTGCAGCCATCCGGCGCCCGGCGAGGACGTGCTCACGGCGGCCCGCCGGCGGCTCGGCGAGGAGCTGGGCCTCGGCGAGGTCGCGCGACTGCGCGAGGTTGGGCGGTTCGTCTACCGGGCCGCCGATCCGACCGGCAACGCCGTCGAGCACGAGTACGACCACGTGCTGGTCGGCGAGTGCGCGGGCCTGCCGATGCCGACGCCGGCGGCCGAGGAGGTCAACAGCCTGCGCTGGATGACGGCGGCAGAGGTACGCAGGGACCTGGCGGCGGCGCCAGACCGGCACTCTCCATGGCTAAGTGACGTTATGCGGTGCACATTCGGATGAGCCGTTATACCCGCCGTTATGGCCGGTTCACCCAATAGGATTAGTCCAATTGTCTACCGGGGTTGTTAATCCACCTGTCGGCCACTTAGCGTCAGTTCGGTGACGTCCGGTCCAGCCCGCGTCGCGCCGTTCGATCCAGGTGATCCGGCGTTCATCGAGAACCCGTACCCCCTGTTCGATGAGCTGCGCGCGCACGGCGAGGTGCACCGGCACGACGGCCTCGGGCTTTTGGTCGCGGTGTCCTACCAGGCTTGCTCGACGGTGCTGCGCAGCCCGCAGCTGCAACGGGTGTGGCATGACGCCACACCGCTCGAGGAGTTCGGCGCGTTCAACCTGCTGCACCGCAACTCCATGCTGGAGAGCGGCCCGCCACGGCACACCCGGCTACGCAAGCTGGTGGCCGGCGCGTTCAACCGCGGGCACACCGAGCGGCTGCGACCGACCGTGCAGGCCGTCGCCGACCGGTTGGTGGACGACCTGGCGGCGCCAATCCGGCACGACGGCGAGGCCGACCTGCTGCCCATGCTGGCCGCGCCGCTGCCGATCGAGGTAATCGCCGAACTGCTCGGTGTCCCGGTCGCCGACCGCGCGCTGCTGCAACCGTGGTCGAACGCCATCGTCAAGATGTACGAGTACGGGCTGACGGCGCCGCGGCGGGCCGACGCCGAGCGGGCCGCGGCCGAGTTCGTCGAGTACCTGCGCGAGCTGGTGGCCTACCGGCGACGGCACGCCGGCGACGACCTGATCACCGACCTGATCGCGACTATCCCGAACGACGCCACGGACGGCGGGCACCTCACCGAGGACGAGCTGGTCGGCACGACCGCGCTGCTGCTGATGGCCGGCCACGAGGCCACGGTCAACGTGCTCGGCAACGGGGTGCTCGCGCTGCTGCGCAACCGGTCGCAGTGGCGGCGACTGCGCTCCGACCCCAGCCTTGCGGACACCTGCGTCGAGGAGCTGATCCGGTACGACTCGCCGCTGCAGCTCTTCGAGCGGACCGCGGTGGCGGACGTCGAAATCGGTGGCGTGGAGATCTGGGCCGGTCAGAAGGTCGCCGCCCTGCTCGGCGCGGCGGCCCGCGACCCGGCCGTGTTCAAGGATCCGGATGTGCTCGACGTCGGCCGCACGCCCAACCCGCACCTCGGATTCGGCGCAGGCATCCACTACTGCCTCGGCGCGCCGCTGGCGCGGGTGGAGGTGCGCGCCGCCCTGATCGCCCTCACTCGTCGGCTGCCTGGGCTGCGGTTGGCCGGGGAACCTGTTCGCCGCGCCGAGTTCGTGATCCGCGGGCTCACCGGCCTGCCTGTCACCGCGTGACCTGGGTCTGCGTGGTTTCGGCGCTCGGCTCACCGATCCGCACCACGACCATGCGCCGGATCCTGCCGGCGGCCGGTTGCAGGAACTTGGTGAGCGCCCGGACCACGATCGCGGTGAGCGCCGCGGTGACCGCAGCGAGCACGTCGACCGCGGCGTGCAGCACCACGCCGTCGGCCAGGGCCTGGGTGCCATCCCGCAGCGACCACAGCAGCGCGACCCCGGCGAGAACCACCCCGGCCGCCCACGCCACCCACCACGCGCGGATCAGCATCGACGGATCGGGCCGGCGCTGCGGTGAGCGGCCGAGCGCGGCGTGCTCGATCTCCGCGAGCGCCGACCCTGGGACGAACAGGTTCAACCCCGGCACCAGCCAGCCGAGCAGCAGTTCCCTCGGCGACCGCGACGGCGCCACCCCGGCCAGCTCGGCCGCCGCGGCGTACGCTCGCAGCAGCCAGGCCAGGGTGACCAGCCCGGCCAGGGCGCCGGCCAGCACCGACACCACGCCGCCGGTCACCACCAGGGCGTCCGAGACGCGCAGCCGCCCGGCCGGCAGCGCGTCGGTTCTGCTGTCCAGCAGCAGCCGGTAGCGCCACGCCTCGGCGCCGGCGGTCAGCAGGGCGACCGTGGCGGCCAGCCACAGCAGCAGCTGCGCAGTGCCGGCCAGCGCGAGGGCGCGCTGGCGGTTGCTCGCCGGCACCGGCTCGATGGACCTCGGACGGCGCCAGGTGACCAGCGGGAAGCCCCACCGCGGAGGCACCGGGTACGACGGTGGCCCCGTGTAGCGCCGCTGCGGTCGTGGGGCGGACAGCTGGTACCCGCCCGGCGGCCAGGCGACCCAGTCCACCGCGGACAGGAACTGTCCACAGTGCACGCACCTGCCGGTGCTCTGCGCGCCGGGCGACTGCTGGCGCCCGCACCGTGGGCAGCGGGGCATCGGCGGCTACAGCACCTGCGGCTGGCCGCTGGCCGCGACCAGCGGCCGCCCGGTGGCCTGCCAGCCGAGCATGCCGTCCACCACGTTGACCGCGTCCCAGCCGTTGGCGTTGAGGTATGCGGCGACCCGCGCCGACCTGCCGCCGGACCGGCAGATCACGTACAGCGTGCCGTCCGAGGGCACCTCGTCCAGCCGCCCGGGCAACTCGCCCATGGGCAGATGCACGGCGTGCGGCGCGTGGCCGGCCGCCCACTCGTCATCCTCCCGGACGTCGAGCAGCACGCCGTCGAGCAGACCGGCATCGCTCTCGGGCAGTTGGTGCAGCGACACGGTCGGAACCTGCGGCATCACGACCATTGATGGTGCCACGCCGGCCGGTCAAACGCCGGTGAGCCCGGCCACCAGGACTCGGACGATGTCACATCGTCGTCACGCAGTAGTCCACATCCGTCGCAGGTGAGAGGGCTCGGCAACGGCCGTCAGTGCTGGACGGCCTTCTCCGCGCCGGCGCCGGTGAGCGCGCGAACCCCCGGCCTGGTCTCCATCCCGCTGTCCATCCTGCTCGGCTGATCACGCACTCGGTGGCATTGGCCTCGCCGCGCACCTGCACCAGGCCGTTGCCCGGCCGTCACCAGGGGTTGCAGCACCAGGTACGGGATGGCCACCGCGAGCACCTCGGGCGCCGCCGGCCACCGTGGTGTACTCGCCATGCCTGGCCAGGCTATAACGGGTGTAGGCGGCGAAATCCGTGGTCGTGGTCGGCCGCTCGCCGCTACAGCCGACGCCGCCTGCGGTCAAGCGGGTCGTTCGGCGGTGGCCACCCCGGAGATCACCGCAAGGTCGGCGACATGATCGTTTCGAGCCCTGGCCTGAGTCGATCTTGCCGTCGCGGTCATTGGCGGTGGATTGCGGCGGCGGAACCGGCGAGGCGGAGGCGAATTGTTGTATCTACGCATCGAGAAGAGGTTTGAGCCCCGAGACAATTATCTCGAGATCGTGGTCGAGGTGATCTGGGTCGACCCTCTTGGCGTGGCGGTTGGCCAGCGCTCGAATCTCGTCAGGCAGGTCGGCGCGACTGGGCATGCGTGCGCCCTCGAACAGCACCGGTATGACCAGGACACCGCGTTCGAGCGCCCTTTCGATCTCGTACCGGACGACGTCATCGTCGCAATCGATTCGCCGCCGTCCATCCGCGCACTTGACGGTAGACCATTGCGGACCGATAAGCACGAGCATTGCGGCGCAGCGCCGGAGCTCGGCATCGATTCGCACCATGAAGTCCTCGCCGGGCCGCATCGAGTTCCGGTCGACGAAGACTCGTTGCCACGAGAATTCCGCACTCAACCGGTCGGCGAGGAGATCGACGAACCACTCGCTTTCGGATGTCCGGTGGCTGATGAACACCGACGATGTGGCCGTGACGGGCCATCGTGGCGGCAATTGGGCCGGCGGCCTGGGCACCGGTGGGCTGGGCGCGGGGCGAACGTCCACGTCTATGGTGCGGCGGTGATCATGGTGGGCGCGGCCGTTCGAGTCCCGGAAGGAAAAGTTCGGAACGGAGATGCTAATACGACCCGGCTCGACGGCTCGGAGTCTGATGGGGTGGTCGTGCTGTGCACCAGGGTCGAGGCGATCGATCTCGACAGCGCGGCGGCCACGTTCAATGATGAGCGAGCGGGGTGGCTCGAACTCAAGGACCACCGTGATACATGGAACTGTGCCGATGTTGCGGATTTGGAGAACGACGTCGGTCGACTGTCCGGCG
>DASXTS010000542.1:0-2558 GCA_036505275.1 Pseudonocardiaceae bacterium | reverse complement strand
CAGGCAGGAGGCTGTCCGATGCCCCTTCACGGTGTCCGCAGGTCAGCGGGCCTCCCGGTTTGCTTTCAACATGTCCCGGTTGTGCTGAAATTCGGGACGGGTGGGACGGGCTTCTAGCGTGCGCGATGAACAAGCTTCCGGATCGACGCCGGACGCGATCGCCGCGTGGAACCATCGCAGCTGAGCCTCGGCCTCGGCGAGCATGCGGCGCGCCGGCCCGTACTCGGGCCGGCGCACGTTCTTGTTGGTTCAGCTTGCGCTCAGGACGGGGGCGGCGGTGGCCGGCGTCGGTCAGCCCTTGACGATCAGGCGCTCGAGCAGGCGCGCCACGTCGGCACGCAACGCGCCGGCGCCGTCCTGGCTGGCCAGTTGCCGCAGCAGAGCCTGCTGGAACAGGCCGTCGAACATGGCGTAGGCGACGTCGGGTGACACCGCGACCTCGGCGCCAGCCAGCTCGGCATACCGGCTGACCACGTTCCAGACCATCTCCTGCCGGCGCTGGTCGATCTGGAACACGTCGTCGCGGAACGACTCCTCGAACAGGCTCTGGTTGCGCAGGTCGTACCAGAGCCGGTGCAGCCGCGCGTCGGCCTGCAGGGTGGCGGCCATCTCGTCCCCGAAGCCGCCGCTCAGCTCGTCGGCCGAGGCGGCGCTCGCCACGATCGCGTCGTAGCGGGTGACGCAGACCGCCTCGTACTGGTGAACCGCCTGGGTCAGCAGGTCGACCTTGTCCCGGAAGTAGTAGTGCAGCACCCCGTGCGAGAACTCGGAGTTGTTGGCGATGTCCCGCAGGCTGGTCTGGGCGTAGCCGAGGTCGGCGAGCGTGTGCAGCGCGGCGGCGGCGATCTGCGCCCTGCGCTCGCCGAACTTGTCGACCAGGCGGCGGGAGATCCGCTCCTGCTTGCTCTCGACGACCTCCGCCACGCTGCACGTCCTGTCGTCCTGGGTGACGCCCGGTGCGCACCTCTGCGCGGTCACCGCGACGACTTGGGCAAGGCCACCGTGGAGGGCCTGCGGGAGTCCGGGGCCACCGCGTAGTTCATCTCCCTCGATATCACCGAGGAGGCCGCCTGGGAACACGCGGTCGCCGACACCATCGACGCGCTCGGCGGCTTCGACATCCTGGTCAACAATGCCGGGATCGAGATCACCAGCCTGATCGTCGACCTCGACCCGGTCCAGGCCCGTCGCATGCTGGACGTAAACATCATCGGCACCGCGCTGGGCATCAAGCACGCGTTCCGCGCGATGCGGCCGGGCGGGCCCGGCCAGCAACGGCGGCGCCATCGTGAACGTGGCGTCGGTCGCCGCGACGATCGCCTGGCCCTCCATCGCGGTGTACTCGGCGACCAAGTCCGCGGTCGACCGGCTGACCAGGGTGGCGGCCGTCGAGGCCGGCAAGCTCGGCTACGGCGTGCGGGTGAACTGCGTCTATCCCGGGCTGGTGCCCACCGAGATGGGCGCCCAACTGGCCAAGGACGTCGCCGACGTGGGGCTCTTCCCGAGCCCGGAGGCGGCCGTCGGGTCGGTGATCGAGCAAACCCCCCTCGGTCGGCTCGGCGACGTGTCAGACATGGCCGACGCCGTGGTGTTCCTGGTCTCCGACGCGTCCCGCTTCGTCACCGGCGCCGGCCTGCCGGTCGACGGCGGCATGGGCACCTGAGGCAGCCGACCAGAAGTGCGATCAGGTAGTTCTCCAGCTCCTCGTGGATTGAAATACCTTTGCTCTTCTTCGCTGCGACTGTTCTGGCCTCGCTGTTCATGTCAACGCCGCCTAAGCAGCCAGGTGGATGCGTGTGGTTGGCGTGCACGTCCCTCCCCTCTCGGACACCCGAACGTATGTTCGATTTTCATCAGGTCGGTCGTCGCGGCTGGCCCACTGCGGCATCCGTTGCCGCGGTCGATACCTGGCTCCTTACTGATAGGGCATGCTGGCTGTGGCTACCGGCGACGCGGCTGGTCACGCTGCTGCCGGCGCGCGGATGGAGGTGCCTCCGACGCGCTCGGGCGATCGGCTTGCGTCCATCAGGGTCAATGCCTGAGTAGAATCGCGGCCCTATGGCCGGCTGGCCTGCTGATGGAGCGGCATGGGCGGCCGGGCACTCGGTTCGCCCGGGCGCCCATGCCTGATCACACGGTGGATGCGGCTTTGAATTGCCTCTGGATGCTCTGGTCCAGCGAGACCTGCCGCACGCCGAACTCCTGTGCGAGGGAATCCATGGGAATCACGCTGTCGTAGTCCTCGAGCAGGTTCATGAATCCGCTAACGAAATCCGGGTAGCCGGGCAGCAGCTCTCCTTTCGGCAGGTATCGAATCTCGTTCTGGCGTCCGAGCGCACGCTCATGGGCAGCCACGACGTCGTGCCAGGTGATCGGCTGCGGCCCGCCGAGCACAAGGACCCGGTTGTAGGCGCGCTCGTTCCCGGCAGCCGCCGCCGCGAAGGCGGCGACGTCCGCGGCCGAGATCATCGAATGCTGGCGTTTACCCTCGCCCAGCAGCGTGACGGGCCGCCCGGCCAACACGGCTCGACCCACGATGTTCGGGCACCAGACCTCCA
>DASXTS010000541.1:0-17935 GCA_036505275.1 Pseudonocardiaceae bacterium | reverse complement strand
CGGTGATGAGCGACGGCTGCTCGCCGAGCGCCTCGCGGGCTGGCAGCAGGAGGACCCCGACGTCCCGGTTGAGCGTGTGTTGACCAGGGACCGCCCGGTGCGGTCGCTGCTTCAGGTCGCACAGACCGCGCAGCTCGTGGTCGGATCACGCGGCCGCTGCGGGTTCGCCGGCATGCTGCTCGGCTCGACCAGCCACGCCCTGATCCATCACTGCCCGTGCCCGCTCGTCGTGGTCCCTGACGCCCCGAACCCTGAAGCCCCAAGCGGCAGTGGGCGGCGGTGTTCGGTCAACGGGTGGAGTGAGTTGAGCCGAGGCTCAGGCGCCGGCCGGTGATCCGGTCGGCGGCGATCCGCAGGAACTGCTCGCGCCGTCCCTCGGCCCAGGGACGGCTTTCCGGCGAGGCCATTTCGACCAGCTGCGCGATGTCGGTGACTATCGAGGAGCCGCCGACCACGAGCACGCTCCAGCCGGTATGCGTGCGCGGGTCGATATCGTCGACCTCGAATGCGAGCACGTCGCCACGTTGGCCGGCGGCAAGTTTGCCGCCGCCGGCGATGCGGATCACGATGTCCTGGCCGTGTAGCGCGTAGTTGACCGGGTGCACGGCCGGCAGGTCGCCTTCGATGAAGGCGAGGCGGCCGACCTGTGTCGTGCGCAACAGGTGTAGGCATTCCTGCGGCGTCAGCACTTCCAGCCGCGCTTTGCCGTTCATGACGCCTCGCTCATTGTCTGGCCGGGCGTGGTTCTCGCTGCGGTCGAGACGATATCGGGCCGCCACAGCTGGGCTTCCGTCAGAGCTCGGTAAGCAACGCATGTCGCTGTCCGGTGTCCTGGCTCGTAGTCTCACGTGCCATGGCGCCACCGCGCGGTGCTGGTCGACAACGGGCGCCTCGGGTCGGCCGTCGCCGACGCACTCAAGGAGGAAGCACGCCGACACGTCAAAGAGAGCGAGTTCGAGGGCCACATCGCCTACGCCAGCCTCATCGCCCACCGGCACGGCACTCGGGGCTCGTCAACCGTGCCAGGGGGAGATCAGTTCGACGCCGCTGTGCTGGAGGTGGCCAACATCGCGTGTCACAACGGCCAACCGGTGGACCTTGGCGGTGGCCGCGATGAGGCCATCGACGCCGCCGATCGGCGTGCCCGCCATCTCGGCATGGGCGAGCAGGCGTCCCCACTCGTCGGCGACTGTGACGTCCACGGGCAGCATGCGATCACCGAACCGCGCAGGCAGATCGGTGGTGACCCAGCGGTCCAACTGGTCATGCCGGCGACCGTGGGGGAGGCGGTCGATGCCTTTGCGGAGTTCGCCGATGGTGAGCACGCTGAGGTAGGTGCGGTCCTCGTCGACCTCGTCGAGCCACCGCACGATCCCGGGATCGGGCCGGGGCTTGACCCATTCGGAGATGGCGTTGGTATCGAGCAAGTAGGTCATGGCGCGACGTCGCGCGGCGTGGCATCGACGCGGTCGACCTCGAGTTCGGAGTCACGCAGGGGAGACGCGGCCAGGAACTCGGCCAGGCTACCCAGATCCACGCCGAGCGCGACCGGATCGTCGCCGAGTCCGCCGGGCCGCTGCACACCGAGGCCGACTGGGCGGCGTTCAGGGCAAAGCTCGCGCTGGCCAGAGTGGTCTTCCCGTACGTGGAGAACCACAAACTTCTACATCGAGCACTGGGCGCCACTCGGTTATCTGGAGCACGATATGCGAGCTCGGCGAGCTGCTAGCCGACTCCGGGTTTCTCGAGCTCACCGGCATGGCCGCCTCCGCCGGTGTCACCGAGGGCCCGGCCCGGGTGATCTTCAGCCCAGCCGTGATGCATCTCGGTCGGCGTCGAGGACGTCCACGACGACATCGAGCAGGCATTCGCGCGGTGTGGAAGCGCGCCGCGATCTGGAGGTGCCGCGACTCTGATGTGTCGTGGCCGACCATCATGGGCTGGGTCGCCGTTGGAGCGACAGCCCGAGCAGCGCCCACAGCAGACCGCCGAGCCCGTAAACCACGGTCCCAAAGAAGCGGAAGCCGCCGAAGGAGTCCGACGTTTCCTGCGGGATCAGGGCGAGAGCCAGGCCTGTCGCCAGGACGATCCCGAGCGCCGCGACCACGCCCCTGGTGCGGGCGCGGGCTGCGTCACCTGCGCGGATCAGCGCCGCCAGACCAATCGTGGCGGGTACCAGAAGGAACAGCACGAAAGGCGCTCCGAGGGCGCGGAACGCCAGGTTCATCAGGGCGTCCAGGAGGAGCGCGACACAGCCGACCGCCACGACCACCGTCGCGCCGCGCCGCCCACCGGCGATCCGCTCGCGAAGCCGCCAGAGTCCACCAGCGATGAGCACGTTGGGCAGCACGCCGAGCAGGAATCCCCAGGCATGCATGTCCCAGCCCAGGACCTCGCGCTCCTCGTTGTACGACGTCGGGCCGTGGGTCAGGGTGAACGGAACGAAGAGCGCGGCCATCGACAGGCCGCCGATGATGATCGCGACTGGCGCGAACCCGGCGAACCACGACCGCTCTGGGCTGGCCCGGTCGCCAATGTCCGGCTGTGTCATGGGAGTTTCCTCTCGACTCCGATCGGCGCCCCGGTGACCCTCGGTCGAGAGCCGCGTTGACATTAGGAAGATATCTGGCGGCTCACCGCACACGGCACGCTCCACAAGGCGCTGGGACGGCTCGATGCCGCCGGCCTGCCGACCAGCATCTGGGAGGACCCTGCCGCGGCAGCTGAAGTGGGGGCGGCCCCGGCGGCGGCCCTACACGGTCACGGGCCCGGCACAGCAGGCGCTCGCCGAGTACCGCGCCGCCCACGACGTGAGGTCTGTCGGTCGGCTGCACGCCGGCCACCCTGTCACGAGCGTCAATCAGTCGTAGCTGACCCAACGCGGTGATCCGCTCGACCACCCGTCGCCGACGCATCGAGCGAGCGAGGGCGAAACGCGGGCGACGGTATCTCCGATTACTGAGTGGAGCGGCTCCCGCCGCAGGCGGCCTACATGTACCCCGGAGGTGTGGTCGATGATCGGAGTATTGCGACGGCGCGTAGCCGTGCCGGCTGTTGTTCTCGCGGCCCTGATCGCCACAGCGCTCCCGGCGTCGGCGGCGCACCCGGACGCCCAGATCGTGCTGCCCGGCGCGACGTCCGCGGAGGGGATCGCCTCCGGTATCGGCTCGACGTTCTATGCCGGTGACCTGTTTCGCGGCGACATCTACCGGGGCGACGTGCAGCGCGGCACCGCCGAGCTGCTCGTGCACGCACCGGCCGGCCGCCAGGCGCTGGGACTTCGGGTGGACGTGCGGCATGGGCTGTTGTTTGTGGCTGGCGGCTTCACGGGCGCGGCCTATGTCTACGACGCGAACACCGGCGCCCCGATCGCCTCCTACCAGTTCGGCCAGCCGCCCCAGACGGTGATCAATGACGTCGCGCTGACCGAAGCGGGCGCGTGGTTCACCGACTCCGTGCAGGCCCAGCTGTACTTCGTGCCGATCAGCCCGACCGGCACCCTGGGCGCGTTCCGCACGCTGCCGCTGTCCGGGCCGGCGGCGGACACCAGCGGCCAGTTCAACAACAACGGCATCCAGGCCACCCCGGACGGCAGCACGCTGATCGTCGCGCACAGCGGGCAGGGCGCGCTGAACACCGTCGACCCGGCGACCGGTGCGAGCGCCACGATCGCGGGCGTGCAGGTGCCGAACGTCGATGGGATCCTGCTCGACGGTAGCCAGCTGTTCGTGGTGCAGAACTTCCTCAACCAGATCGCCGAGGTAGAGCTGAGCCCGGATCTGACCTCCGGGACGGTGCAGAAGGTCGTCACCAGTGCGCTGTTCCAGGTTCCGACCACGGTCGCGCGGTTCGGCGACCGGCTGGCCGCCGTGAACGCCAAGTTCGACACGGGCCTGCCACCGACGGCCGGGCAGTTCGAGGTGGTGGTCGTCGACCGCTGAGCCGCAGACGAACAAGCGTCGGGCGGACGGCAGAACCGTCCACCCGACGCTCTCGGCTGGTCAGAGGTCGCGGCGATACCGGTTGGCGACCGCGGAGACCCAGAGCATCGCGGTGATGGCGCCGACGGCGAGGGTCAGCGAGCCGGCCTGGCCGCCGGTCATCGCCCAGACGTCGCCGACCAGCAGGGCTGTGCCGGCGACGCGGGAGGTGATGGCGTCGCGGCGGTTGCCGGCACGGCTGAAGTGGCGCCCCAGGACGTAGCATGCGGCGATAAGGGCGATGAAGGTGACCGAGCCGGCGGCAAGGTGGCCGATGCCGTGCCACGTAAAGGTCGCCGGCATGCCGTCGGGGGTGCCCACCGGGAAGCCGTCCGCCGGGTCCATGACCAGGGCTCCCGCGGCGATCATGCCGATGCCTGCGACCCTGACCAATCGGGGCGCCCAGGTGCCTCCCGTGGAGCCGCGCAGGACCCGGCGCAGGCCGGCCGCTCCGGCGACGGTCAGGATGCCGGCGAGGATGAAGTTGGTGATCTGCAACCAGCCGAGGGAGCCGTTGCTCAGCGCGCTGAGCGGATGGCGGGTCAGATCGAAGCCCTCGCGGGTGGCGGCTTGGGTCAGGGAGACCACCGCCCACAGGGGCGCCGCGACGGCCCCGCAGGTGAGCAGGGAGCGGGCGCCGGCCGAGGTGGCGGAGACGGTGGTGGCGGAGACGGTGGTGGCGGGGATCTGGGTGGCGGTCATGTCGGGTGCCTCTCTGCGGGGTTCGTCGTGCGTTCGCTGACGCGTCGTTGTGGCAATGTGACAGGGAATGGCCCCGTTCCCTGTCACATGCGTTCGTTCGACGTGGACGCGTAGGCAGAGCAACGACCAGACAGGAGAAACCCATGCGGTACCTGATGATGGCCAAGACGTCCGACAGCGTCCCGGACGAGAAGCTTTTCGCCGAGATGGGCAAGTTCATCGAGGAGATGACGGCGGCGGGCGTCCTGCTGGCCACCGGCGGCCTCGAGGCCGGCGGCGTCCGGCTCACTTCGGTCGGCGACGAGATCACGGTGACGGACGGGCCGTTCGCCGAGGCCAAGGAGGTCGTGGCCGGCTTCGCGCTGGTCGAGGTCCATTCCAAGGAGGAGGCGATCGAGCTGGCCCGCCGCTTTCGCAAGATCGTCGGCGATGGCGAGAGCGTGATCCAGCAGGTGTTCGGACCCTGAGCCGCCGAGCCGTCGACAGCACCGCCCCGCTTGCCACCGAGCCCGGGGCGGTGCTGTCATCGCGCGTGTGACAGCCGCCCATCGCACCGCCCATCGCACCGCCCATCGCACGGTCGATGCGGTGTGGAAGCTGGAGTCGGCGAGGATCGTCGCCGGGCTCACCCGGATGGTGCACGACGTGGGCCTGGCCGAGGAGCTGGCCCAGGACGCGCTCGTCGCCGCGCTCGAACAGTGGCCCGACGCGGGCGTGCCGGACAACCCCGGCGCCTGGCTGATGGCGGTCGCCAAGCGCCGCGCGATCGACCACCTCCGGCGGTCCCAGCGGCTGGAGCGCAGCCACGAGCAACTGGCCCACGGGCAGGATCAGCAGCCGGACGGTGAGAACAGCCGTGCGAATGACGGTGGGAATGATGATGTCCTGCGGCTGATGTTCATGTCATGCCACCCGGTGCTGCCGACCCGGGAGCGGGTCGCGCTGACGCTGCGGCTGCTTGGCGGCCTCACCACGGCGGAGATCGCGCGAGCGTTCCTGGTCACCGAGCCGGTGATCGCCCAGCGGGTCGCCGCGGCCAAGCGGACGCTGGCCCGGCAGCGGGTGCCGTTCGAGCTGCCCGAGGACTCGGAGCTGGCCGGGCGCCTGTCGTCGGTGCTCGAGGTCATCTACCTGATCTTCAACGAGGGGTACTCGGCGACCTCGGGCGACGACCTGATGCGGCCGGCGCCGTGCCTGGAAGCGCTGCGGCTGGGCCGGATGCTGGCCGAGCTGGCGCCAGGCGAGGCCGAGGTGCACGGGCTGGTCGCGCTGATGGAGATCCAGGCATCCCGCTCGGCCGCTCGCACCGGCCCGAGCGGCGAGCCCGTCCAGCTGCACGAGCAGAACCGCGGGCGCTGGGACCAGCTGCACATCCGCCGGGGCTTCACCGCGATGCTGCGGGCGCGGCAGACAGGTGGCACTCCCGGCCCGTACATGCTGCAGGCGGCGATCGCCGTGTGCCACGCGCAGGCGCGGACCGCCGAAGACACCGACTGGGCGCAGATCGCGACCCTGTACAAGGCGCTGGCCAGGCTGCTGCCGACACCGATCGTTCAGCTCAACCGGGCGGTGGCGGTGGGCAAGGCGCACGGGCCGCAGGCCGGTCTTGCCCTGGTCGACTCCCTGGTCACCGACCCCACGCTGCGCGACTACCACCTGTTGCCCAGCGTCCGGGGCGATCTGCTGCTGGCGCTGGGACGGCACGGCGAAGCCCGGCTGGAGTTCGAGCGGGCCGCGTCCCTGACCCGCAACGTCGCCGAGGGCGCCTTCCTGCGCCGCCGCGCGAACGAGATCGCCGTCGACCGCACGCCCGTGGTCACGCTCGGACAGGCGGCCGAGGAATTCCTGCGGCGCGACGACCTGGATGCCCAGACGATCCGCTCGTACGGGCAGACCCTGCTGCGCCTCTGCCGGACCCTGGGCGATCGGCTGCCCCTGGCCTCCCTGACCGCCGACGAGGTGGCGCGGGTGTTCGCCACGGCCTGGAGCGAGGCGGCGGCCGCGACCTGGAACCGGCACCGATCGGCCGTCCGGACATTCGGCGCCTGGGCGTCCCTCGACCACCTCGCGGCCGGGCTCGACCGGCGCGCCGATCCCCCGACCAGCCCAAACGCGACCAGCCCAAACGCGACCAGCCCAGACACGACCAGCCCAGACACGACCGGCCCTGGCGCGATCGGTCCCGCGCAGCTGGACGTGCTGTGCAGCCGTCCCGACGTCGCCCTGCGCGAGCGGACCCTGTGGCGGCTGCTGCACGAGTCGGGAGCCGGCGTCACCACCGCGCTGTCGCTGAACGTCGAGAACCTCGACCTGGACGACCGCAGGGCCCGCGCCGGTGACACCTGGGTGAGCTGGCGCTCCGGGACCGCTCAGCTGCTCCCCGACCTCATCGCCGGCCGCACCAGGGGCCCGCTGTTCCTCGCTGAACGCCGGCCCGGACCATCCCGGACGCCGGCCCGGGCCGACCTGTGCCCGCAGACCGGCCGCCGCCGCCTGTCCTACCCGCGGGCCGAGTACCTGTTCAAGCAGGCCACCAAGCCCCTGGACCCACGAGGCAACGGCTATACCCTCCGGCAGCTCAAAGCCCGCGCCGGGTCCGGCCTTAGCTCCACAGGGTGACGTAGACGGGCGGCCGGAACCTGGAGGGCGGCACGCCCGCCCCGGGTTCACGCATGATCCGGGTGCCGACGGCGCTGCGCGCGAAGTGCAGGAACGCGTCGGTGGCGGCCGATCGGCGCTCGGCGGGCAGCGAGGTGCAGTACCAGGTTGAGACGGTCGGCGTCGCCGGTGTGTCGACCAGGCCCAGCTCGCCCCGGCGGATGCGGCCGGCGATCAGGTGGGCCGGTGCCGGGGCCACACCGGCCCCTTCCGCGGCCGCCGCCCACGCGGAGGTCTGGTTGGGGAACACCCTGGTCTGCTGCTCGGTGACGTGCAGCTGGCGCAGCAACCGGGCGTAGTCGCTGTCGGGGTCGGTGCCGGAGGAATCCACCAGCCAGTGCCACTGGTGCGGGTCGCCCGGCAGGCGTGCCGTGCGGGACGCGGCCACGACGAGCTGCGTGCGGTAGACAGGTTCGCTGACCAGCTCGCCGTCCCGGGTCGCCAGGCTGAGCCCGATCGCCAGGTCGGCGAGCCGGTTCTCCAGCAGGACCCGGATCTCGCCTGCGGTGGCCACCCCGGACGAGATGTCGATCTTCCTGCCGGCCCGGTCGGCGAATGCCGCCACCAGCGACGGCACCACGAACTCGGCGACGGTGCTGGTGGCCACCAGCCGCAGCTGGTCGGGCGCACCCTGCGCGCTGCGCACGGCCGCGGCCGCGTCCGCCCCGAGCGCCACCATCTGCGAGGCGACCGGCAGCAGCCGCGCGCCGGCCGGGGTGAGCCGCATGCCGCCGCCGGTGCCGCGCTTGATCAGCTGGTCGGCGAAGTGCCCGCGCAGCGCCGCCAGCGCCTGGGACACCGCCGGTTCGCTGACCCCCAGCGCGCTCGCCGCCGCGGTGACCGAGCCCAGCCGGGCGACCATCACGAACGAACTGAGCTGGGTGAGGGTCACGGCTGGATTGTGGCCCCGCCGTATCGATAAGTGAACGGTTATCGGTGCGTTGTGCGGCCGGCCCGAGGTGGCGCAGCATTGCCGCACCACACGGACGCGGCGTCGTAGGGCGCTGCACGGCAGCACCGGCGCGCCCCGAGACGGGGAGGGTGCATGCAGGTTCCCACGGCGTTCCAGTACGAGAAGGCCACCAGCGTGGAGCACGCGCTCGAGTTGCTCGTCAAGTATGGCCCGGAGAGCCGGGTGGTGGCTGGTGGGCACAGCCTGCTGCCGATGATGAAGCTGCGGCTCGCCCAGCCGGAAGCGTTGATCGACATCAACGATCTCGACGAGCTGTCGCGGATCCGGGTGGACGGCGACGAGCTGGCCATCGGCGCGATGGTCCGGCATGCCGAGCTGCTGTCGTCGGCGGTGGTCGGCGAGCACTTCCCGATCCTGCGCGACGCCGAGCGCGTGATCGCCGACCCGATCGTGCGCAACCGCGGCACGGCCGGCGGTTCGCTGTGCCAGGCGGACCCGTCGGAGGATCTGTCGGCCGCGTTCTGCGCGCTGCGGGCGAACCTGGTGACACGCGGCCGCGAGGGCAGCCGGACGATCGCGGTGCGGGAGTTCTTCATGGGCCCGTACGAGACCGCGCTGCGCGAGGCGGAGCTGCTGGTGGAGATCCGGGTGCCGATCCGCTCGCACGCGAGCGCATACCAGAAGGTGGAGCGCCGGGCCGGCGACTGGGCGGTGGCCGCGGCCGGCGCCGTGCTCGAGATGTCCGGCGGCGTGATCACCGAGGCCGGCGTCGGGCTGACCGCGGTCGGCGCGCCGCAGTTCGTCGCCGAGCGGGCCGAGGCGTTTCTGCGCGGCGGGCCACCGGAGGACGAGCGGTTCGTGGAGGCCGGCCGCATCGCCGGGCAGGACTGCAACCCGGCCGCCGACCAGCGCGGACCGGTCGACTACAAGCGGCATCTCGCCGGCGAGCTGACCACGCGGGCGCTGCGCGTCGCCGCCACCCGCGCGATGGGGCAGGAGGCCTGACATGCAGATCACGGTCACCGTGAACGGCGAGCAGTACGTCAGGGACGTTGAGCCGAGGTTGCTGCTCGTGCATTTCCTTCGCGACGAGCTGCGGCTCACCGGCACGCACTGGGGTTGCGACACCTCCAACTGCGGGGTGTGCGTGGTCTGGCTCGACGGCACCCCGGTGAAGTCTTGCACCGTGCTCGCTGTGATGGCCGACGGGCACGAGGTGCGCACCGTGGAGGGCCTGGCCAACGGCGCCGAGCTGGACCCGGTGCAGCAGGGATTCATCGCCTGCCACGGGTTGCAGTGCGGGTTCTGCACCCCGGCGATGATGATGACCGCCCGCTGGCTGCTCGACCGCAACCCCGACCCGTCCGAGCGGGACATCCGCGTGGCGATCTCCGGCCAGGTGTGCCGGTGCACCGGCTACGAGAACATCGTGCGTTCGATCCGCTGGGCCGCCGAGCACGGCGGCGGCGCGCATCCCGCCGAGACCGAGCCGGCACGCGAGGAGGTGCGGGCATGACGGCCACCGAGGAGCGGCCGGTCGGTTTCGGCCGGATGACCCGCAAGGAGGACGCGCGGTTCGTCCGCGGCCACGGCACCTACGTCGACGACGTGCAGCTACCCGGCATGCTGCACGCGGCAATCCTGCGCAGCTCCTACGCACACGCCCGGATCACCTCCGTCGACACCAGCGCGGCCGAGGCGCACCCCAAGGTCAAGGCCGTGATCACCGGGCAGACCCTGGCCGGGCTGAAGCTGGCCTGGATGCCCACGATCTCCTACGACACGCAGGCCGTACTGGCCACCGACAAGGTGCGCTTCCAGGGCCAGGAGGTCGCCTTCGTGGTGGCCGAGGACCGGTACGCGGCGCGGGACGCGCTCGCGCTGATCGACGTGGAGTACGAGCCGCTGCCGCCGGTGATCGACGCGCGCCGGGCGCTCGACCGGGACGCGCCGGTGATCCGCGACGACAAGGAGAACCAGACCGACAACCACATCTTCGACTGGTCTGCCGGCGACAAGGCGCGCACCGACGAGGTGTTCGCTAACGCCGACGTCGTCGTGGCCCAGGACATGCTGTACCCGCGGGTGCACCCGGCCCCGCTGGAGACCTGCGGCACGGTCGCCGACATGGACCCGATCACCGGCAAGCTCACCGTCTGGTCGACCACCCAGGCCCCGCACGCGCACCGCACGCTGTACGCCATGGTGGCCGGCATCCCGGAGCACAAGATCCGGATCATCTCCCCGGACATCGGCGGCGGGTTCGGCAACAAGGTCGGCATCTACCCCGGCTACGTGTGCGCGGTGGTCGGGTCGATCGTCACCGGCAAGCCGGTGAAGTGGATGGAGGACCGCTCCGAGAACCTGATGAGCACCTCCTTCGCCCGCGACTACCACATGCGCGGCGAGATCGCGTCCACAACGGACGGAAAGATCCTCGGCGTGCGGGTCAACGTGATCGCCGATCACGGCGCGTTCAACGCCACGGCACAGCCGACCGGCTTCCCCGCCGGGTTCTTCAGCGTGTTCACCGGCTCCTATGACCTGGATGCCGCGTACTGCTCGGTGACCGGCGTGTACACCAACAAAGCACCGGGCGGGGTCGCCTACGCGTGCTCGTTCCGGGTGACCGAGGCGGCGTACCTCGTCGAGCGGATGGTCGACCGGCTGGCGGCCGAGCTGGCGATGGATCCGGCGCAGCTGCGGATGCGCAACCTGCTGCGGCCCGAGCAGTTCCCGTACCAGGCCAAGACCGGCTGGGAGTACGACTCCGGCGACTACCCGCGCGCCCTGCGGCTGGCCATGGACCTGGCGCACTACGACGACCTGCGCCGCGAGCAGGCGGCCAAGCGCGCCCAGTTCCAGGAAACCGGCAGCGGCGAGCTGATGGGCATCGGGATCAGCTTCTTCACCGAGGCCGTCGGCGCCGGCCCACGCAAGCACATGGACATCCTCGGCCTCGGCATGGCCGACGGCGCCGAGCTGCGCGTGCACCCCACCGGCAAGGCCGTCCTGCGGATCTCCGTGCAGACCCAGGGCCAGGGCCACGAGACGACGTTCGCGCAGATCGTGGCCGAGGAGCTCGGCATCCCGCCCGACGACATCGACGTGGTGCACGGCGACACCGACCAGACGCCGTTCGGGCTCGGCACCTACGGCTCGCGGTCCACCCCGGTGTCCGGAGCGGCCGCCGCCATGGTCGCACGGAAGGTACGGGACCGGGCGAAGATCGTCGCCGCGGCCATGCTCGAGGTCAGCCAGGACGACCTCGAGTGGGAGAAGGGGCGCTGGTTCGTGCGCGGCGACCCCGACTCCGGCAAGACCATGACCGAGATCGCGCTGGCCGCGCACTCCAACCTGGAGCTGCCGGATGGCGTCGAGGGCCACCTGGACGCCACCTGCGTGTACAACCCGCCCAACCTCACCTACCCGTTCGGCGCCTACATCTGCGTCGTCGACGTGGATCCGGGCACCGGGCAGGTGAAGGTGCGCCGGTTCGTCGCGGTGGACGACTGCGGCATCCGGATCAACCCGATGATCGTCGAGGGTCAGATCCACGGCGGGCTGGCCGACGGCGTCGGGATGGCGCTGATGCAGGTGATCGCGTTCGACGAGGACGGCAACTGCCTCGGCGGCTCGTTCATGGACTACCTGCTGCCCACCTCGATGGAGTGCCCGTCGTGGGAGCTCGGCGAGACCGTGACGCCATCGCCGCACCACCCGATCGGCGCGAAGGGCGTCGGGGAGTCGGCCACGGTCGGCTCGCCGGCTGCCGTGGTCAACGCCGTGGTGGACGCGCTCACGCCGTACGGCGTGCGGCACGTGGACATGCCGCTCACGCCGGCCGCGGTGTGGCGGGCGATCCAGGGCCGCCCGCTGCGCACCGACCTGGCGATCACGTGAGCGCGAGATGACCAGCTCGTCGCTGCTCACCCGCGCGGACGCGCTGCGGTCCGGCCGGACCCCGTTCGTGCTGGCCACGGTCGTCCGCGCGGAGCGGCCGACCAGCGCCAAGCCGGGGGACAGCGCGCTGGTGCTGCCGGACGGCACGGTCGAGGGGTTCGTCGGCGGCGACTGCGCCGAGTCGGCCGTCCGGGCGCACGGGCTTCGGCTGCTGGAGACCGGCGAGTCGACCCTGCTGCGGATCACGCCGGCCGCTGGTGAGGGGGCGGCCGGCGGCGAAGTGGGTCTCGTGACCGTGGCCAACCCGTGCCTGTCCGGCGGCACGCTGGACATCTTCCTGGAGCCCAACCTGCCGCCGGTGCTCGTGCACGTGTACGGCCGCGCGCCGGTGGCTCGCGCGCTGATCGACGTCGGCCGGGCGCTGGGCTACGACGTGCGGCCGGCCGAGGCCCCAGGTGATAGCCCAGCACCGCTGCCGGCCGACCTCGGTGTGGTCGTGGTCGCCTCGCACGGCCGCGACGAGGAGCCGGTGCTGACCGCGGCGGTCGAGGCGGGCGTTCCGTACGTCGGGCTGGTGGCCAGCCGCCGGCGCGGCACGGCCGTACTGGCCGGCCTCGGCCTCACCGGCCACGCGCGGGTGCACACGCCGGCCGGGCTGGATATCGGCGCGCGCACCCCCGAGGAGATCGCGCTGTCGGTGTACGCCGAGATCGTGGCGCTGCGGCCGCGGCGGGTACGGACCCCGCACCGGCCGGCGCCGGTGCTGGCCGAGGCCGTCGACCCGGTGTGCGGGATGACCGTCGCGGCGGCCCAGTCGGCGCTGTCGCTGCGCCACGACGGCAGCACGGTGTACTTCTGCGGGCCCGGCTGCCAGCACGCATTCGTCGACGACCCGGCGCGGTATGCAACACGGTATGTCGATGGGTGAACCGCTGGACGTCGCGACGCTGCGCGCCGGGCTGGACGCCACCGGCTACCTCGCCGACGACGCCCTGGTCACCGCGCTGCTGCTGGCCGTTCGGATGCGTCAGCCGATCCTGCTGGAGGGCGAGCCAGGCGTCGGCAAGACGGAGGCGGCCCGCGCGCTGGCTACCGTGCTGGACACCCCGCTGATCCGGCTGCAGTGCTACGAGGGGCTGTCCAGCGCGGAGGCGCTGTACGAGTGGAACTACCCGCGCCAGCTGCTGGCCATCCGGCTGGCCGAGTCCCGCGGGGAGCCGCTGCGCGACGCTGACCTGTTCGGCGAAGACTACCTGCTGCCGCGGCCACTGCTCGCGGCGATCTCCCATCCGGGCCCGCGGCCGGCGGTGCTGCTGATCGACGAGGTGGACCGCGCCGACGACGAGTTCGAGGCGTTCCTGCTGGAACTGCTGGCCGACGCCGCGGTGACCATCCCCGAGCTCGGCACCCGCCGCGCGGTCGTACCACCGGTCGCCGTGCTGACCTCCAACCGCACCAGGGACCTGCACGACGCGCTCAAGCGCCGCTGCCTCTACCACTGGATCGCCTACCCGGACACCGCGCGGGTGGCGGCGATCATTCGCCGGCGGGTGCCGGACGCGCCCGGCTGGCTGGCCGCCCGGGTCGCGGTCGCGGTGCAGCGGTTGCGCGGCCTGGAGCTGACCAAGCCCCCCGGCGTCGCGGAGGCGATCAACTGGGCCGGCGCCATGCAGGTGCTCGGAGTGCCCACGATCGACACTGCGGCGATGGACCGAACGCTTGGCGCGGTGCTCAAGTACGCCGAGGACATCGAAGCCGTGCGTGGCAACGGGCTGGCCGCGCTGGTCGAGGCGCCGTGACCGGGCAGCCCGACCTGGCGGAGCTGGTCGCCTACTTCGCGGCGGCCCTGCACGAGGCAGGGATTCCGGTGGCGCCTGACCGGTCCGAGCGGTTCGCCCGCGCGATCACCGTGCTCGAGCCGATGACCATCCGGGAGCTGCGGCACTGCGCGCTGGCCACGCTGGTGTGCGACCCAGGACAGATGCCCACCTTCGAGGCGGTGTTCCGGGCCGTGTTCGGTAGCGCGATGCCCGACACCGGCTGGCGGCGCGGCCAACGCGGCGATCCATCGCGATCGATGGCCGAGGGCACCACGGCCGGCCGTGGACTGTCCACTGTGGACGGCGCGGGCAACACGCCGGGACAGCGGCCGCGGGAGGTCGCCCTGCCCTCGGTCGCCAGCGACGTCGACCGGCTGGCCAGCCGCGACTTCGCCGAGCTGTCCGCCGACGAGCTCGCCCTGCTCGCCGGCGTCATGCGCACGATCGTGCTCGCCACGCCGACGCGCCCGTCCCGCCGGCACCGGGCCGCGCCGCACGGCCGCCGGATCGACCTGCGCCGCACGCTCACCGCGGCCCGCCGCACCGGCGGGTATCCCTTGCGGCTGCGGCGTTTCGTGCCGCGCACCCGGCCGCGCAAGCTGGTCGTGCTGTGCGACATCTCCGGCTCGATGCAGCCCTACGCGCGCGCCATGCTGCAACTTCTCTACTGCGCGGCCGGAGGTGCGCGGGCCGAGGTGTTCACTTTCGCCACCCGGCTCACCCGGCTCACGCACGTGCTGCGGCGGGCCCGCCCGTCGGTCGCGCTCGAGCTGGCCGGCCGCGCCGCCCCCGACTGGTCGGGCGGCACCAGGATCGGCAGCTGCCTTGCCGAGTTCAACCGGCTCCACGGCCGGCGGGGGATGGCCCGTGGCGCGGTCGTACTGATCATCTCCGACGGTTGGGACGCGGGCCGGCCAGTCGACCTCGCCGTCCAGATGGCGCGGCTGTCCCTGGTGGCCTTCCGGATCGTGTGGGTCAACCCGCGCACCGCGAGCCCGCGCTACCGCCCGCTGGCCGGCGGCATGGCCGCGGCGTGGCCCTACTGCGACGCCGTGGTCAGCGCGCACCGACTCGATTCGCTGCACGAGCTCACCGCCGCGCTGTCCGACCGCACCGCAGGACCGGGCTACCGAGACCCGCTGCTACCTGCGCGACCCCGACGGACACCTCATCGAGGTCGGCCAGACCGTGCGGCGCGGCCCTCGCTAGCCGACCGGCACCCTGCTGGCTCGGTCGGAGGCCGGCCTCCCGTTGCCTGGGCCGACCGGCCCCCGACTGCGAAGATTCGCTCGGGCCAACGAACGAGCTCCTCGTGAACCGGCGGGCACGCCGTGCCCGCCGGACAGAGCTTGGCCCATGTGCGCGTGCGTGGCCAGAGGTGCGGGGCGTGTTCCGCTGGGTAATAGCCGAGCGCCGTGTTGGTGATCTATCGCCTAACGGCTTGTGTCGGTGACGGCGTTGTTACGGGCGGTCATGGCGTTACACCGTTTGGCCGCTCAGCCCCGTCTGACTGCCGTCTGGCGCATCGCTACCTGCAGCCCTTTCTCACGCTGTGTGCGGCGCATCACACTGTGGTGCGTCCCTTGGGTGGTAGTTGCCGCCACCAAGGGGCATTGATCGACAACCTGTGGGTCTTCCGTTCCGTTCTCGGGCCAACGACACATCGGACCTTGCTCAAGAAGGGCTGCTTTCGTGAACCACAACGCCAATTGGCTTTCCTGGGTGCTGTACCCAAGTCCGTACCCAGGTACCCATCGGGCCGCCGGCCGGATCTGCATATTGATCGTTTTGCTCGTCGCCTATTTCGTGCTGCTACAAACCGGCCAGCGATCGGCTCCCGCGTTGACCACACCGTCTGGGTCGCCGGGTTGGCCGCGGCGGAGGTCGCAGCGCGGCTATCGGGCCCGGCGCATTGGAACGAAATCGAGTAGCGCCTGACCGGCAGAACAGGCCGAACCGATGTCGAGGAGCCACGCGTCCTACGCATCATTGTCGCGAGCCGTCGCTGGCCGGAAATTGCCCACGTGGCGAGTCACTCGCGGATTCGTCATTGCCTGCGGTGGCGATCCGGCGGATTGGCGGCCCAGACGGGAAGCCGGGCGAGATCGGAGTTCTGACGCTTATTGGCAGGTTGGGGCGCCAGCCTCGTATCCGTTACCCGATCCGGCCTCGGTGCATACCGTAGCCGAGCTGCGCACCGCCGTAGCCGAGATCCTGCGCAACCATGACCTGGGCGTCGTCAGTGCCGTGATGCGGGTGCCGCTGTCGACCGTGCGCCGGGTCAGCCGCTGTCCCGAGCAGGTCGACTTGCCGACCTTCCAACGGTTTCTCCGTGCCTGCGGTGCCGAACCGGCGGAGATCGAGGCCTGGACCGCCGCCCGAGAAGTCGTGCTGGCCACGCCGCGACGGCAGAATCCGCACCTGCCGAGCCCAGAATCGATCGGCACCCCCGAGCAAATGCGCGACGCGATCGAGGCGATGCTCGGCGCAGCAACCGTCGATGCGGTGGCGGTTCGGCTGCGTGTTCCGCGCAGCGCAGTCATGCAGGTATTCGGCGGACCCGATCGAGTAACCGCCGAAACATTCCGCGACTTTGTCCTGGCCTGCGGAGTGCGTCCGGCCGACGCGTCCCGGTGGATCGACGCCCGCCAGCGGGTGATCGAGGCGCAAGCCTGGCACGAGATAGTGCCCACCCCCATGGTGACGGCCGGCTCCGGTTCGCCGAGCGTCGCAGCGCCGACGCCGGCACCGGCGCGAAACCTACCGGACCCGTCCAAGGTCGACACATACGAAACCCTGCTGTGCGCCCTCGGCACCCTGCTGGCCGCGGTCGAGTTGACACTCCCCGAACTCGAAGAGAGCTCCGGTGGTCGGCTGTGTGCAGGCCGCCTGGCGGCGATCCTCGACGGCGTCTCCGCCGCCACAGCCGAAGAGTTCGTGCTCCTGCTCCGCGGCTGCGGCCTCCGCGGCGAGGTCGCGCAGTGGGTCGACGCCTGGCTACGCCTCGACGGCGCCACCCGAGGAATACCCCGCCGGATCGTCCGGTCCCGCCGCGCCCGGCTACCCGTGCTCCGGATCTCCAGCACGTCCTGCGTGCTGGCGTTTCTCGTTCTGCTCGGCCTGCTCGCTTGGCTGATCTGAGCCGCTGCCAACAGCCCGGAGCCCGTCGGTGCTCTGGAGCGCGTGAACGTGACAGGAGTCTGGCGTGCTGGCGTGAGGACCTGACTGGTGTCGCGTTCACGGGGCAGCTGCTGGGGCGTGGGTCCGATGTGCGGGGTAGCGCGACCTGGATCCCCCCATCGGCCTGCACCCTGAGCTAGCCGCAGTCTTCGATCTTGATGAGGCAGCGCAGCAGAAGCATTGTTACGTCCGCGTTGGGCGGGGTGGTGGTGCGGAACAGCCGCGCGAGCGGCAGCTCCGCGAAGTCGGACACATTGCTGATCGAGGCGTCCACACCGGAGCGGAATCCGTAGTCCGCCCAGGCGATCTTCTGGATGTCGGGGTCCTTCATGGCGTCGATGAGACGGCCGGCATCGGCGGTCAGGGCCAGAATCGGATGGTCGCTGTAGAGCGTCGGCTCCGGGTACAGCACCCGGACCCTGTCCAGCAGAACCTTGCGGTCGGCCGGGGTCGATTCGAGCCACTTCTCGATGATCTGGTTCTCGTCGCCGGCGTGGAGCGGGGCACGGGCCTCGCCGCCCTGCAGCTGCCATTGTTTGAACCCGGCGCCGCTGCCGCGGGCCAGGCTCGACGTCGAAGAGCTGATGGCCGGCGGCCTCGACGCCGACCCAGCCCTTGTTCTCGGCCATCGATGCGCCGCCGTCGAGGCAGAACCACAACTGGGCCGGCCGCCGGAAAGCGGTCTGGTACCGGGTCAGGGCTGCCTGGATGACCGCCGCCGCGGGCGGCTTGACCTCCTGGCCCGCGACGACGGGCCGCAGTCCCAGTCGGCATTGAAC
>DASXTS010000540.1:0-1653 GCA_036505275.1 Pseudonocardiaceae bacterium | reverse complement strand
TCGGCGGCGGATGCCCACGTGCTCGCGGGGGCGGTCGACCGGGCCGAGGCCCGGCTGATTTGTGCGCCGAAGGACGTGATCAGCGGACGCCGCGCTGGTTGATTCGAAAGACGCACCGCCTTGGGTCCAAAGGCCTTGTTGTTCTTCCACGTGGGGTACCGAGCCTGGGCGGTGAGTGCGACCGAGTGACGACGACGGCAAGGGAGCCAGCGATGGCGTTCCGGGATCGGGTCCGAGCCGGGCGGCAGGTCCGGCACCCGCTCGGCCGGCCGCGCGACACCGATGTCGTGGCGTGGGGTGAGCTGGGTGATCGGCACGGTCGCAGGCGCTCGTTGTCGGCAATGGGAGATGGGGGTCGGGGAGAACGGGGCCCGCATCGCCATCACCTACCCGGTACGCACGCCCAGACGGGGCTGAGGCAGGCGTCCGCGGCTGAGCAACGGGCCCGCATAAAGCTGATGCAACTGCCGCGCGGTCCGCCCCACCGTGCCATTGCTCGGGCGTACCGGTGTGGTTAGTCGACGACCGGACGGGCGCGATTGGCGCAGATACCGTTCGTGGCCGGCACCGACCGCACGCCGAGCGAAAGCAGGAACGTCGGCAAACGCAGCGATCAGCCGGAGTGCAGTGCCGATGAAGCAATCCGTTCAGGCGCAATGGGCATCTGTCGCCAGCGGAGCGGCTCGGACCGGCGATCGGCGCCATCCAGGGAGGAACGATGGAGTTTTCGGAACGACTGGACGCGCTCCAGCAGCGCGTCGCGGCGGCGAAGGCGGACGTGAAAGCCGCTGCCACCGAGTCCCGTGAGCAGATCGGAAAGCGGATCGACCAGGCCCAGGGCGACCTAGACCGGGCCGTGAAGAACGCACAGCAGCAGGCCGACCAGACCACCGACCGCGCACGCACCAAATGGGCGCAGATGAGGGCCGACGCCGCGGCCAAGATGGAGGACGCCAAGGCAAAGGTCGACAAACGGAACCGGCAGATGGACGCCAAGCTCGCCGCCCGCGACGCCGACTTGGCCGACGCGGACGCGGCCGACGCCATCGACTACGCCGAATGGGCGGTGGACAACGCGGAGCTGACGATTTTGGACGCCATCGACGCCCGCGCCTACGCCGACGAGCTCGCCAAGGCGGCGGGCTCCTGACCCTGACCCTGGCCGGTTGGCCGGGCGGGTCACTGCACCACACGTGAGCACAAGGAACGAGCCGCGCGGAGGGCTCGTGGACATGGAATCGGGCCCTCGCGCGGCGGAGGCGGCAGGTAGGTCGCCATGACAAGCGATGTGAGAACGAGGGATGTAGGGCGGGACGCCACACGGACCGGCGGCTGGCCACCCCTGCCCGACATGCCATGACACGAGGTGATTTGCGATGACGAACGGCGCTGTCGTGGTGATGAATCCCGGCTCCGGCGGCGGGAAGGTGGCCCGCTTCCGGCTCGTGGAGCGGGCGCAGGCGGCCGGCGCACAGGTCAGGTTGACCGACCCGGACCGGGATCCGGCGTCGCTGGCCAGGGCTGCCATCGCCGAGGGCGCAACGGTTCTCGGCGTCGCCGGCGGCGACGGTACGGTTTCGGCGGTGGCCGAAGTGGCCGCCGAGGCGCGACGGCCGCTGGTGGTGATACCCGCCGGGACCCGCAACCACTTCG
>DASXTS010000539.1:0-7767 GCA_036505275.1 Pseudonocardiaceae bacterium | reverse complement strand
TGGCGTCAGACCCGGATACAACACAAAGGCGACGATCTTGTCGGTCATGGTGTCACCGCCGATGACCGACGAACTGGTGCCTGCTGACGATGGTTCATGCTGGTCCTCCTGCATCGGCGGCTGCTTGTAGCGCGGTCAGGTCATGGTGGACGGGGCGTGCTCGGCGGGCTCCGGTTGTCGTCCATCACCGACAGGGCGCCGCAGCGCCGGCCCGATTTGCCGGTAGAGCTCGACCAGGCGACGGCGTCGCCGATGCGGTCGGCGTCCTACCGACGTCGCCGACCTGGGCGCTGATCGCGTCGACGCTGAGGGATGCGCGCCCGCGACGTACCTAACGCATGTGCTTGTCGAGTGGGACGGTCGCTCGGGCGATCGCGACCGCGCCGTCCCTACTGTTGAGCAGAGATGTAGCGATCTGGATCGCTCAGGAAGGCGCTGTGGCAGCCGGGGCTGCAGAAGTAGTACGTGCGGCCGTTGCGCTCTTCGCTGGCCACCGCGTCCTCCGGATTGATCTGCATCCCGCAGACCGGGTCGGTCACTGTCTCGGCCACGTCAGTCGTCCCCTTCTGTGAATCCCGGGTGGAAGCGGCCTGTGGTGTGGGGCAACCCGGTTATGATCGGCTGCTCTATTGCGGTCGACGGCACCCCTCAACCGGGGGGCATGGTGCTGCTGATGGACTCCGATAGTCCACGGGGTCAGTGTCGGCGCGGGTGACGATGAAGGTCAATCCAGCGGCGCCGGTCCGGCCAACCCGATACCTGCCGGGAATGTGCGACCGGCAGGGCAGCAGCAGCCCCAGGTCGATGGTTCGCGGTCGGGGCGACCGACGGTACTGGCAGCTGCGGTCGCCTTCGGTGGGATTCTGGCGGAGCCCTCCCCAGGTGGGCCGGCCAGGGCCGCGTGCATACCACGGGAGCCCTGGGGTGGGGTACGGTCGCGATTACGGTGTCAATTGCTCCCGTCCGACCGCCGATGCCATCGAAACCTGGTGCGGAGCAGATGATGCACACTGCGGCAGTGGAGCGCCCGCAGCTGGGTGGCATCCACTGCGTGCCCCGTAGGTGGGCGCCGGCGCTGGCGCTCGGGGCCGGCCCGCGGCTGCAAGCCCCTGCGCCTTTCCCGCACCCTCGTCCGCTGGCACACCCGGCCGGGCGGGCATCCCGCATACCTGAGGGAGGCAATGGTGCAACATGACGCTGGGCGCGGCTCACCGGGACTGGCCGCGTCCTTCCCGACTGACCCCACCGGCCTGCCGGAAGCCACCCAACCGGCGCTGCTCGCGCTCGGCGACGGCGCCACCGTGGACCTTCGCGTTGGTGCTGTCGCCAAGCGGCTGCGGGACGCCACGGTGCGGATGCTGGCCTACAACGGATCGATACCCGGCCCGACCCTGACGGTCCCGCAACACTCGGAGATCGTCGTCAACGTCACCAACGACGGCGATCTGGACACCACCCTGCACTGGCACGGATTGCGCCTGGAGAACAAGTACGACGGGGTGCCGTACGAAACCCAGGCCCCGATCCCGGTCGGTGGCAGCTTCACCTACCGCCTTCGCTTCCCCGACCCCGGCCTGTACTGGTACCACCCGCACATCCGCGAGGACTACACCCAGGAAATGGGGCTGTACGGCAACATTCTCGTGGTCCCGGCCGAGCCCGACTACTGGCCGCCGGTCCACCGGGACATCGTGCTGACCCTGGATGACGTGCTGCTCGAAGACGGCAAGATCGCGGCGTTCAGTACGAGCGAAACCACGTACGCGGCGATGGGCCGGTACGGCAACCTGCTGCTGATCGGCGGCGACCCGGACCTTAGGCTGACTGCCCGGGCCGGCGAGGTGATCCGGCTGTGGCTGACCAACACCGCGAACAGCCGGGTGTTCAACGTCCGGCTGCCCGGCGCGCGGATGAAGCTGGTGGGTGGGGACAGTGGACGCGTCGAGCACGAGGAGTTCGTGTCCGAGGTGCTGCTGGCACCCTCCGAGCGGGCCATCGTCGACGTTCTGGTCGAGCAGCCCGGGCAGCTGACGCTGGAACACCGCACACCGCAGCGCGTCTACCCGCTGGCGTCGATCACGGTGATCGAGGACCGTACCGCGGCGCCGCCGCACCGCGAGTTCGAGGTGCTGCATCGCGCGCCGGAACTGCAGGCCGAACGGTCGGGACTCGACGCGTACCTGGCCGCCCCGCCGGACAAGATCCTCGGGATCGTGGCCGAGATGCTGGACCTCACCGCCCCTCAGACCGGTGCCGTGACATTCGCCTGCCCGATGCATCCAGAGGTGGTCAGTGAGCAGCCGGGCCGCTGCCCCAAGTGTGGCATGAAGTTGCTGGCAACCGCCGCGCCGGCGGCGCCAACCGCGTACTCGTGCCCAATGCATCCCGAGGTGGTCAGCGAACAACCCGGCCGGTGCCCGAAGTGCGGCATGAAGCTTGTCGCGGCCGTCTCCGTTACGGCCGGGGCCGGCCACGATCCCGCCGCCGTGCAGCATGACGCCCACGGTGACCACGGCGGTCACGCCGAGGCGGGGCCTGAGGCGGGTGCATCACCGGGCGGTCACCACATCGAAACGGCGGCTGCGGCCGGTCACGGCGGCCACGCGGAGACGGCGCTGGAGCCCGGCCACGCCGGTCCTGGCCTCCTGCAGCAGGGCCACGGCCACGGTGCGGGCGGCGGGATCGAGTGGGAAGACGACATGGTGGCGGTCAACCGGCTGACCACCACGGCGAACATGTTCTGGAAGTTTGTCGATCGCAGCGAGGGCGCCGACGGCACGACCATCGACTGGCGGTTCCGGGTGGGTGACCGGGTCAAGATCCGGCTCGTGAACGAGATGGATTCAGACCACCCGATGCACCATCCGTTCCACCTGCACGGAGCCGGGCGGTTCCTGGTGCTGGCCGGCGACGGAGTTGTCGAGCCCAATCTGGTCTGGAAGGACACCGTGCTGGTGCGCACTGGGCAGACCGTCGACATCCTGTTCGACGTCACCAATCCCGGCCTGTGGATGGCCCACTGCCACATCGCCGAACACATGCAGAGCGGCATGATGTTCAGCTTCACCGTCGACCCGCAGGACGGTGCGGCCCGATGAACGATCACGACCAGACGGCGCCGCCGGACGCGACTAGTGACCGCCTGCTGGACGTCGTGATCGTCGGGGGCGGTCAGGCCGGTCTGGCCATGGGCTGGCATCTGCGTCGGCTGGGGCTGCGGTTCCTGGTGCTCGACGCCGGCCCGGCGCTTGGGCACGTATGGCAGGCCCGGTGGGACTCGCTGACGCTGTTCACCCCGGCCCAATACTCCGGCCTGCCCGGCATGCCGTTTCCCGCGCGAGCCGACACCTACCCGACCAGAGACCCGGTCGCGGACTACCTGCACGCCTACGCGACCGCGTTCGACCTGCCGGTCAAGCCCGACGCGCGGGTCACCGAGCTGCGTCGGGTCGCCGACACCTTCGAGATCCGTGCCGGCGACCACGTCTACCGGGCCCGGCAGGTGGTGGTCGCCACCGGACCGTTCCAGGTCCCATCCATCCCGGTAGCGGCGGAGCGGCTGGACCCGTCGGTGACCCAGCTGCACAGTGCCGCCTACCGAAATCCGCAGGCCCTGCCGCCCGGGCCGGTGCTGGTCGTCGGCGGCGGGAACTCCGGCTTCCAGATCGCCGAGGAGTTGGCGGCGACCCGGCGCGTGGACCTGTCGATCGGAGCCCGATATCCGGTGCTGCCGCAACGGCTGCTCGGCCGGGACCTGTTCTGGTGGCTGACCCGGCTCGGCCTCGTGCGGGTGACCGCCACCTCCCGGCTGGGCCGGCGGGTGCAGGCCCGCGGCGAGTTCATCATCGGCACCAGCCGGCGCGGGCTACGCCGGGCCGGTGTCCGCTTCCGGCCGCGGCTAACCGACGCGCAGGGGCATACCGTGCGTTTCGCCGACGGCAGCAGCCTCGACGTGACCACGGTGATCTGGACCACCGGCTACCGGTCCGACTACTCCTGGATCCACATTCCCGGCGTGATCGACGGCGGACGCGTCGCCCATCGGCGCGGGGTCACCCACGTGCCGGGCCTGTACTTCCTCGGCCTGTCCTGGCAACACACCCGTGGCTCGGCCCTGATCGGCTTCGTCGGCCCCGACGCCGCCTACCTCGCCGACCGCATCGCCGAGCACCACCACGCCCTCGAACCAGCGAGCGTTGCGACCGGGCAGCACCGGTCCACGTAGCCGGCGCCGGCAACCCGGTCCGGCCCGCAACGCATCAGGCTGGAGGAGGATTACCCGGCGCGGGATGATCCTTCTCCACGACGGATGCTCAGCCAACACATCGCCGGCTGCAGACCAGTGGCCTGGGCGCCTCGCTCGGCCGATAGAGGATGCGACCGGGGTCGTTGCGGCTGCGGCACGGATGAGCAGACTGACCGCCGCGATACCGAGACGTCGTCCCGTTGCAATGACGTTGTGGAATGACCGGCGGCCAGCACGACCAGCGGCACCTCAGGCTTGGCGGCACCGCGGGACACGCCAGCGTCGTACGCCATCGTGTGCGACTCCTGCAGCGCCAGCGAGAGATCGCTCGCATCAATACGGCAAGCGGCCACGGCTCACCCGGCCGCGATCTGCGGGCGGTATCGCTCCCGCAGGCCGCCCGGTCCACGTCGATCCCCGTCCACCACCGGCTGGGGTGACCCGCGTAGATCGGGCTGTCGGAGGCTGCGGACGCGGTCTCGCCGTCGGAGCCGTTGCCGCGATGCGGAACGGTTAGCGCGGCATGATGATCCGCTACCGAGCGCCGGCATTCCAGGGTGCTCCTGACGCGGTTAGGGTTCGGTCATGACCAGCCCGCATGATGGTCGCGTCGGTGGCGCAGCTGACTTGGCGGTTACCGCGCCGGCCGTGAGCAGCCCGCCCGGCGGCGGCGCGGCGGGTGTTCCGTTGACCGAGCGGATCCTGTCCCGGCTGCCCGGGCCTCGGCTGGTATGGATGCTCGTCTGGGCGCTGGTGCCCTGGCTGAATCTTGTCGCCGTCCGCGTGTTGGGCGCCGCGGATTGGGCCGGCACCGGAGCACCCCCGGTGGGTGAGGTGTTCAACCGGACGGCGGTCAGCTGCGCGATTCTGCTGTCGCTGTGGGGTGCGGCCCGGATCACCGACAATCTGCGACGCGTCGGTGTGGCCCTGACCGAGGTGGTCGAGCAGGACGAGGGTGATGTCCGGGCCCTATTCCGCGGGATGGGCAGCACCGTCGGTCCGCTGCTGCTAACCGCGGCCGGGGTTCTGGTGCTGCCCCTGGACGAGGCGCTGACCGGCGAACCGCGCGCGGCGCTGATCCAGTTCCCGCTACGTACTCTTCTCGATCGGGTCCCGGCCGTTCACGATTCTTGGCACCGACGGCGGTCTGATTCCCGAGCCAGTGACGGCTGCGCAGGTTCTCCTCGCGCCGGCGGACCGAGTCGAGCTGGCTGTCGGACCCTTCTCCGAAGGAGAAACTCTCGCGCTGGAATCGCTGAAGTATGACCGCGGCATGGTGAAGGACAATGGAGGCAAGTATGCGACGGTGCGGGTTGGCAATTCAGCGCCCTCGCGCGCACAGATCCCGAAGATCCTACGGACCATCGAGCCGCTCGTCACGGGAGACGTTACGCCGAACCGGACCGTGCAACTCCAGTTCGGTATGAGCCTGCGCCACGGCGTCAAGTGGAAGATCGAAGGCGAGTCCCATCACCATGCCGACCCCGTCCGCGTCGGGGAACTCCAGGTATGGGACGTCGTTAACGAGACGAAGATGGATCACCCGTTCCATCTCCATGGCTTCTTCTTCCAGGTCCTCGAGGTGAACGGGGCGCCACCGGAGTTCCTGTCCTGGGAGGACACGGTCAATATTCCCGCCAACGGACGCGTCCGGATCGCCTGGCTGCCCGACGACCGCCCAGGGAGCTGGATGTACCACTGCCACATCCTGGAGCATCACGCCGCCGGGATGATGGCACATTTCGACGTGATCCAATGAGTGCTGAGAAAGGGCCCCGACAGCATGTCCACCGATCACCCTCAGAACGTGTCCACGCAGCAAAGGGGTGAACGCCCAGGCGCCATGGTCGATCGCTCGTCGCTGCGCCTGTCGGCCACGCTGATGCTCACAGGACAGCTCCTCTTCATCGTGGTCACCCTGTTCCACGCCGATGGGAAAGCCAATAACCACCCTTCGGTGTTCGCCGAGTACGCCGGCAGCGGGACCTGGAAGGCCGTGCACCTCGTTCAGTTCGCGGCCATCGCGATCCTGCTCGCAGGGCTGCTGGCGCTGTTCTTCGCCCTGGATGTTCAGGCTGGGCTGGCGAGGTGGGCGGGTCGATTCGGCGCCGCTTCGACAGTGGTGGCGCTGGCGCTGTACGGCGTCCTCCAGGCGGTGGACGGTGTCGGTAACAAGATGGTCGATGCCGCGTGGGTCAGCGCCCCGGACGCCGAGAAGTCAGCGCGCTTCGCAAGCGCCGAGGCCATCCGCTGGCTCGAGTGGGGGGTGAGGAGCTACCAGGACTTCGCCCTGGGCCTCGCCTTGCTCCTTTTCGCGGCGGCGGTCGTGCGGACGATGGGGCTCTCGCGGCCGATTGCCTACCTGATGGGGCTCTCCGGCCTCACCTACCTGCTGCAGGGCTGGGTGATCGGCGCCGAGGGCTTCTCGGGGACGCACTCGACCCTGATCCTGGTCGCCTACGTCTTCAGCCTTGCGTGGATGATCTGGCTGGTCGTCGTCGCCTGGCGCATGCAGGAGTCGGAGGCCCGTCGCCTGGCCGGATGAAGGTGTGGGCCGCCCCGCCGGCACCTCGCCGAGGTCCCTGGGCGTGCACGAGCCGGTCGAGCTCGACGGTGGCGCCGGCGGCGAGCAGCCCGGGTACGGCCGGGCCGGTGGCGGGCCGGCGGGGCGGGCGCCGTCCGCGCGTAGCCGGGCTAGGTCCATCGTGGAGAGCCGGGACGGCGCGGTCCTCAGGTGCCGTCCAGCGAGGCTCAGGTGCACGGTGGTGGTGGCGATCCACAACGTGATCGGCTGCCCGGCCCGGTGCGGGCCAAGCCAGAACCGCTGTCCGGCGACCGCAAGCCCTCGCACGCCCGCCCGCAGATCATGACGCGATCTGTAGCCGTCGGCCGGATTCAGCGTCGGCGCCAGCTGCACTGTGGTCAATACTGGACATGGTCCACTCCTCATCGGTCCGGTCCGCGTTCGGCTATGCCCTGACCATGTGTGGCGTGCTGCGCGCTGGCGTCGACGTGCGCACCGCACTGAAGGTCGCGCCAGCCGCCGGCACCGGGTCCATCACGGTAATGGAGATCATCGACAACGCGGTCATGCTGGCCGTTCCCGGCGCGGTAGAAGCCGGCATGTCCAACTGGGTGTTCTGGGCATCGCTGGCAACCGCCAGGGCGGTGGCGTTCGTGCTCACCGTGCCGATCAACCGATGGCTGATCTCGCGGGGCAAGGGCCACGCCGTCGTGCGCCAGTACCACACGCCCATGACCAGCCAAGATCCGGCGTAGGCAACGGCGGCCAGGGCACCATCATCTCGGAGCCCGGGCCGCCGTCCATTCAATGCCGACAAGCGAGCCAAGGTGCCCGGCATCGTGGTGATCTCGGTCTGCTGCTCTCGCGGCCTGCTCCGGATCACCCGACCAGCGGGCCTGGGCTGCGGACTGATGAGACGACGTCGAGGATCGCTTGCGTGGTGGCGGTGGCGCCTTGTTCGTCTGCGATCAGCGCTTCGTGGGTGGCGCCGTCGATG
>DASXTS010000538.1:0-5689 GCA_036505275.1 Pseudonocardiaceae bacterium | reverse complement strand
CATCCGCACCGCGATCCGAAACCAGCTCGCCGCCCGGGAGGCGGCCATCAACCAGACGGTCACCCGCCACACAATGGTGCTGGGCACCCAGCACTACAGCCGCCCGGAGCTCGAGACGATCCGTGCCGCCGGCCAGACGGTGCAGATCCGCGTGCTCGGACTGGCCACGATCGCCGAGGACGTCCCGGTCGATCTTGCCCTGGCGACGATCGAGTCCGTCGAAGTGCTCGGCGCCTTCCGCGCCAGCCCAGCGGTGCGGCGGGCGCTAGCTCCTCGCACCGTCTGACCCCAGCGGCACCGTTGCGGTAAGGCTGCGGTACCGCCCCGCCAGCGGCCAGGAACGGGCCGCTGCCCCACCCGCCGAGAGGACTGCGCCATGCCCGCGTACAACCACGCTGCGATGACCGAGGCGACCCGACTCACCCGCCAGGGACGCCTGACCGAGGCCGTCGCCCTCATTCAACAGACCCTGGCGGGGACACCGGCCAGCACCGACTGCGGCGTTCCGGCCACCGATCACGGTGCACCGGCCGGCCAGAGCTACCCGGACGACATCGCCGGGGTCACGTCGGCCCCGCCCGGCCACCGCGGGCTGCTGGCGCGGCTGAAAACGGCGCTGTCAACCGCGTTGCCAGACGCGTCGCCCGAGCTGACTGGGCTGCTCTCGCCGGACCTGCCCAACCGGCTTCCCTGGCCCGTCGGGCCGCAGCGCACCGCAGCCGAGCAGCCACCGGGACAGTTCCTGGATCGTTGGCACACCAACGACGCCGGCACCCGTGCGTACAACCTGTACGTCCCGACCGGCTATACCGGCCTGCACGTCCCGCTCGTGGTGATGCTGCATGGCGGCACCCAGGACGCCGCAGACTTCGCCGACGGCACCGGCATGAACATTCTGGCCGAGCGCGAAACCATCCTTATCGCCTACCCGCAACAGGACCGCGCCGCCAATCCAATGGGCTACTGGAACTGGTTCCAGCCCACCGACCAGAGCCCCGACGGCGGCGAACCATCGTTGATCGCCGGGATAACCCGCGAGATCATCGCCCGCTACGCCGTCGACACCGACCGCGTCTACATCGTCGGCTTCTCCGCAGGTGCCGCGATGGCTGCGATCATGGCCACCACCCACCCCGACCTCTACGCCGCCGCCGGCATCCACTCCGGCCTGGCCTACGGCGCCGCCCACGACCTGCCCTCGGCATTCGCGGCCATGCAGGCCGGCGGCGGCCACCCGGCACCCAACGGCAGCATCCCACTGATCATCTTCCACGGCGACGACGACGCGATCGTCCATCCGATCAACGCCGACTACCTGGTCCGGCAAGCCACCAACCACCGGCCGACCAGCGCCGAGGCCACCTGGCAGCACACCCCCGGCCGCCACCCCAGCACCCGTGCCATCCACCGAACATCTGACGGCGACACCCTGGCCGAGCAGTGGATCATCCACGGCGCGGGGCACGCCTGGTCCGGCGGCACCGTCCACGGCAGCTACACCGACCCAAATGGACCGGACGCGACCACCGAGATGCTCCGCTTCTTCACCGAGCACCCCCGGCGCGGCCTCGACTAGGCCTCAATGCCACCAGCCCGACCACGCCGACGTGACGAATGGGCCGACGTGACGAATGGGCCGACGTGACGAATGGATGGAACGAGACTCCGGGGAGTTGGCGGCCCACTGCCCGGCGGCACAGATCCGCGCTTTGGCACCCTTGGGACATGCAGAGCGTCTATGAGGCCGCGGGCGGCAGCGAGGGCCTGCTCCGCCTGGCCAAGGCGTGGCACTCCCGGGTGATGGCCGACGAGGTGGTCAGCCACGCGTTCAGCCATGGATTCCACCCTCAGCACTGCGAGCGACTCGCGGCGTACTGGGCAGAGGCCCTCGGGGGGCCGACCACGTACTCCGATACTTATGGAGACGAGACGTCAGTCGTGCGGATCCACAGCGGCAACGGCCTCCACGAGGAGATGGACCGTCGGGCGATCGCCTGTTTCGACCTGGCTCTGGAAGATGCGGGGCTGGGCGCGGCCGAGCCTCTCCGGCGGCTGTTACACGACTACTTCGCCTGGGCCACCACGACCACGATGTCGCGCCACCCGGAGTCTGCTGCCGACGTGGCCGAGGGCTTGAGCATTCCGAGATGGTCGTGGGACGGATTGCAGCGCTGAGCCCGATACCGCCAGCCATCGGCAGCTGCGCAGGTACGCCCAGTGATGTTCGTGGGCCCGACGACCTGTGTCCGGTGGTCAGGGGCGACTGTTCCAGCCCCGATCGCTGGCGTTGAGTTCGGCTAGTCTGTTTGTCCGGCTGCCGCAATTGCGTCGGCGAGATCGGTCGGCACACCTCCCCGGTCGGCACGGACCGTCGCGATGTGAACGGCCTGCGAGCCTGCTGGCCGGCGCCCTGGATGTCTCAGCGGGCGCCCATGCGGGTGACGGCGGTGGCGGCAAGCGCGACGCCGCGGCGGACGGCGGTGGGGCCGTCGGCGCCCGTTAACCAGCCCGCGAGCAGGCCGGCGGCGAAGGCGTCGCCGGCTCCGGTGGTGTCCACGGCGTGCGTCCGCTCGGCCGGGACCTGGACGACGGTGTCTGCGCTGGCCCACAGCGCGCCGTCGGGGCCGAGGGTGACGGCGACCGCGGTGTAGTGCCGTGCCAGCGCGTGGGCCGCGGCCCGCGGGTCGGCTTGGCCGGACAGCAGCCGGGCCTCGGGGAGATTGGGTAGCAGCAGGTCGGCGCCGCGGGTCCAGCGGAGGAACCGGTCGGCGCCGGCGGTGGACAGCGGCGCGGCCGAGGCCGGGTCGACGGAGGTGGTCAGGCCCGCCGTGCGGGCGCGGCGCAGGGCGGCAAGGCCGGCGGCGCGGGGGCCGTCGTGCAGGAGCGTGTAGCCGGAGAGGTGTAGATGGCCGCCCGGCGGCAATGCGGACGGCAGGTCGGCGGTGCGCAGCCGTAGGTTGGCGCCGCGGTCAGCGAGCATCGTTCGCTCGCCGTCGGCGCCGACGAGCACCACGATCGTGCCGGTGGCCGCGGCCGGGTCGGCGGTGAACGCGCAGCGCACACCGCACCGGGTCAGCTCGGCGGTCTGCTGGCGCCCCAAGGCGTCGTCGCCCACCCGCGCCACCAGGGTGACTGGCACGCCGAGCGAGGCGAGCCAGGCGGCGATGTTGCCGCCGCCACCCCCGCCGGCCCAACGGATCACGGCGTCGGTGTCGCTGCCGGGGTGCAGCGGTCCGGTGGCCCGCGTGATCACGTCGACGCACACGTCACCGACCACCACCACCGGTCGGTTGGCCGCCGTCAAGACGGCGTGCTGGCCGCCGGGCGGCGGGCGGCCATCGCCTCGAGGCCGGCCATCAGCAGGTCAACGCCGAACTCGAAGTACGCCTCCGGGTCCATGTCCGAACAGCCGGCGTACTCGACGAGCCGCGGGTACTCGGCGATCGGCAACGCCAGCATGGCGAGCCGATGCTGCCGGCGGAGCTCGGCCGCCTGCCGGTCATCAGGCCCCGGTGCGCAGATGGGCTGCCGATCGACAAGCCCGATCATGTCGTGCAGCACCTGCGAGGCGATCAGGTACCCCTCCTGCGGTGTGAAGCCGGCCTTGCCGAGCAGGTCGAGCGCGGTGTCGGTGGCCCTGGTGAAGCTCGCGGCCTGGGCCTTGTCCGCGGTGGCCAGCAACGCCGGCGCGCACGGGTGGACCCGCATGACGCGCAGCAGCGCGGTGACCATGGCGCGCAGCTGCACGTGCCAGGGCTGGCCCGGCTCGCGCTCCGGGGTCACCTCCGTGAGCAGCGCGTCGGCCATCGCGCTGAGCAACTCGTCCTTGTTCTTGACGTGCCAGTACAGCGCCATCGGGGTGACCCCGAGGCGCTCCGCGAGCCGCCGGATAGTGACCGCGTCCAGGCCCTCGGCGTCGGCAAGGGCAAGCGCATGCTCGACGACGGTCTGGCGGGTCAGCCGCGACCTCTCCGCTACCACCACTTGACAATTGTACGACGTACATGTCTCCTATACAAAGTACAAGTACAGCGTATAGGAAGGCTGGGGACACTGATGGACCGGACGAGGAAGTGGTGGGCGCTGGCGGCGGTCTCGCTCGCCACGTTCATGACGTACCTGGACAACAATGTCGTCAATGTCGCGCTGCCGACCATCCAACGCGCGCTCGGGTTGAGCCTGGCCGGCCTGGAGTGGATCGTCAGCGGCTACATCCTGGTGTTCGCCGGGATGATGCTGGTCGGCGGCCGCCTCGCGGACGTGTACGGCCGGCGCCGGGTGTTCCTCGCGGGGCTCGCGGTGTTCACGGCGGCCTCGCTGCTGGCGGGGCTGGCCGGCAGCGCGGAGGTGCTGATCGCCAGCCGGGCGCTGCAGGGCGTCGGCGCCGCGCTGTTGACGCCGACCGCGCTGGCCATCCTGCCGGCGACCTTTCCGAACGCCCGCGAGCGCGGCCTGGCGGTCGGCATCTGGAGCGCGGTCGGCGCGATGGCGCTCGCACTGGGGCCGGTGACCGGCGGCTTCATCAGCCAGCGGTGGCACTGGGGGTGGATCTACCTGATCAACGTGCCGATCGGCGTGGTCACCTTCGCGCTGGCGGCCGCGGCCATCGGCCGGCAGCGCGACCTGGTGACCAGGCGGCTCGACGTGGCGGGCCTTGCCACCTCATCGGTGAGCCTGCTCGCGCTGACCTTCGCGCTGATCGAGGGCGAGCGGCACGGCTGGACCTCGGCGCTGATCACGGGCTCGTTCCTGCTGGCCGTGGCGGCCGCGGTGGCGTTCGTGGTCGTCGAGGCCCGGTCGGCCGATCCCATGATTGACATCTCGCTGTTCCGCTCGCGGCTGTTCAGCGGCGGCGTGGCCGCGATGGGGCTGTGGGCGTTCGGGGTGTTCGGCATCTACTTCTTCACCGCGCTCTACCTGCAGAACGTGCTGGGTTTCTCGCCGACCAGGGCCGGCGCGGCGTTCGTGCCGATGGCGCTGGTGATGGCCGTGGTCGCGGCGGCGTCCGGGCCGGTGGCGGCGCGGGTCGGCACCCACCGCGCGGTCTCGGCCGGCCTCGGCCTGATGGCTCTCGCGGTGCTCGGCGTGTCCTCCGTTGGCCTGGGCGGAAACCTCGGCGACCTGATGCCGTGGTTCCTCGCCTACGGTGCAGGCGCCGGCCTGCTGGTGCCGCTCACCGCGACCATCCTCGGCCTGTTGCCCGCCGAGCGGGAGGGCGTGGCGTCCGGCGTGCTGAACGTCAGCCGGGAGGTGTTCGGGCTGCTCGGCGTCACCGTGCTCGGCGCCATCCTCAGCGCCAGGCAGGCGGCCGAGCTGGCCAGCGGCGCCGCGCCGCTGCCGGCGTTCCTCACCGCGTACCAGTTCGCGCTGGTCATCGCGGCCGCCGTGGTTGCCGTCGGCGTGCCGGTCAGCCTGTACGCGCTGCGCACCCGCCGGCCGGCACGTGCGGTGCCCGTCGAGCCGGACCCGCGGCCCGAACCCGCCATGGCGCTCCGCGCCTCGTGAGTGGCACATGGTGTACCCACACCATTTGCCACTCACGAGCCGCAGGCGGCTGCGCGCTCCAGCAGCAGGGTTCGCTCGCGGGCGTTGCGGGTCAGCGAGGCGGCGTGCTCGAACTCGGCGCGGGCCTCGTCCAGCCGGCCGAGCTTGAAGAGCAGGTCGCCTCGGACGCTGGGCAGCAGGTGGT
>DASXTS010000537.1:0-3540 GCA_036505275.1 Pseudonocardiaceae bacterium | reverse complement strand
CCGGTTCGCGGGGCAGTCATTTGAGATGACCGGGAAAGCTTCCAAGAGCACGCGCTACCCGGTGACGGAGAACTGGCAAAAGGCGATCGGGTCGTACGACATCTGGTCAAGCGCGAGCGTCAAGGTTTCGGGCAAAAAGATGACGATGACGATCGTCGTCCACGCCGAGGATAGATTCAACTTCAACCGGGGTGCGACCGACGTATTTACTGGCACACCAGATGACATCAACGGCCGATTTGCCGAGCTAGGCTGGGCGAGCGGGTTCAACACACATGGTCGGTTGACGCGGGAGGTGACCTGGTATGTTGGGCAACCTGAGGGGGCATCCCTCAAGAATCCGGCCATCCGTTGACTCGGTGCGCCTGTGGATTTTCGTTTCGGTTATTGTCGTTGTCACGCTCAGTTCGGCCTGCAGCCTGGCGCCTACTCCCCGGGCACCGCAGCCAAGCGCGGCGCCGTTCGGTGCCGGCGGGTTTGAGGCGCGCGCGCAGGCCGGCCGAGCCGTGCTCAAGATCGAACAACTGCCGCTGGCCGCGGCCAAGCCGCTGAATGACATAGCAAGGGTGGGTCGGGGCCTTCAACACGCGTGCAACGCGAACCTCGCCACGGATGCGAGGCGTGTGGATGATGCATACGGTTCGTGGGCCAACGACGGTAAGCTACCGGCTATTGACGAATGGGTCATCGTCTATGACCAGCCGGTGGCAGTTACGGCCGTTGACGAGGCACAGGCCGCGCTAACGTGCCGGGATTATCCGTACATCAAGAAGAATTTCACGGTCACCATAATGGGCCCGCTCGATGTGGGCCCGGCTCCGCCGGGTGCGCGCATGTTCGCGTTCTGTGAAAGCATCGGTCAGGCATCGATTCAATGTACCGTTATCGCGGGAAGTGGGAACCTGGCCTGCAGTGTAAGGGCTGCCGCGCAACAGAAGGAAGAGGCTATACGACTGATACAGGAGCTCCTTCCTCTGATACGGCAGGCTTGCCTAGTACGACAGTCTGAGTTCGTTATACATAGCTGATCATCGTTGTATGGTGATGGCCGGTTACGGATTGGCCTACTCTGGCGTGTCCTTTGAGGACAGACGCGGCTGCCCCGTGATGATCGTCTGTTTGTGAAGACTTCAGAAGAGCACGTGGCAGCCGCTTGCGGCAGTGTAGACGTTGACCACTGGTGGCGGCAGATGCGGGACTTGTGGCAGGTCTGGTTCGCCGGCTGCTTCGCCCGGGTCGAGCCGCGCCGTGCGGCCTGGTCCTATGTGGAAGGACTGATGTCGCTAGTTGGGCGAAAGAACTGCTGGTGGCTGGCGCAGCGGGCCGGCGATGATGGCCCGGGCCGGTTGCAGCGGCTGCTGGACACCGCCCGGTGGGACGCCGACGTGCTCCGCGACGCGTTGCTGCATCTGGTCGCCGCACTGGTCGCCGTCACCGACGGGGTCTTGGTGGTCGACGAGACGGGCTATCCGAAGAAGGGCACCGCCTCGATTGCGGTCACCCGCCAGTACTCGGGCACCTTGGGCCGCGTCGACAACTGTCAGGTCGCGGTGTTCCTGGCGTACGCCACCAGCCGGGTGCGGTTACTGGTCGACCGGGCGTTATACCTGCCGAAGGTGTGGGCCGCCGACCCCGACCGGCGGCAGCGGGCCGGCGTGCCCGATGAGGTCGCGTTCGCCACCAAGCCGCGACTGGCCCTGGTCATGATCCGCCGCGCGATCACCGCCGGACTGGCCGCCGCGTGGGTCACCGCCGACGAGGCCTACGGCCGCGCCGGCTACTTCCGCACCGGACTGCGCGCCCTTCACCTGGGCTATGTGGTCGCGGTCGCCCGCGACCAACACGTACACATCGCCAAGCAGCGCCACCGCGTTGATGTCCTGGCCGCGAAACTGCCCACCACCGCATGGCAGGTCTACTCCTGCGGGCTGGGGTCCAAGGGGCCCCGCCAATACCGATGGGCGTGGATCGGCATCGACGGCGACGCCGGACACCACAGCCTGCTCGTGCGCCGCTTCGCCGACGGCAACCTGGCCTACTACCTGGCCTGGCACGCCGAACCCGTCGCGTTCGCCGACCTGGTCGCCGTGGCCGGAGAGCATGTCCCAAGTTCCGTGGAACTTCGGTGGCGGCCCCCGTGATCGTCAGGCCGCGGTCTTGGTCTGATTGTGGCGTTCGGGTGTGACAGTTTCGCGGAAGTGACGCTCCAGCGCGTCGCGGAGCTTGGGCAGGTGCAGGTGGCCGTTGACGCGGCGGAACTGGGCGGTGGCCTCGACCATGCCCGCGGCGCACCACCGTAGCGCCATCTGCCCGTCACGCCAGCGTTTGACGTTGGTCGAGTGGTTGCGGCAGATGGAGATCAGGCTCTCGATCGGGTTGGTCGAGCGCAGTGTGCGGGCCAGCGTGGGTGGCACACCCAGACGCAGCACGGTCAGTGTCTCTTGTAGACCTTCGCGCAGCGACGCGGCCGCACCTGGATGCGTCTTGTCCAGTTCCTTGGCCAGGGCGGTCAGCTTCGCCTCGGCGGCCAGCGCCGAGTCGGCGTGGTAGGCCTGGCGCATGCGCTGCTGCACCAGCAAGCGCAGCTTCTCCGGCAGCCGGTCCCGAACATTTCTGATCTTGTGTTCCTGGCAGCGATGGATCACCGGCTTGTCGAACACGTCGCGGACCGCCCGCGACAACGCCTTGGCGCCGTCCAGCACCACGAGGATCGGCCGGGTGACCTCCAGGTTCCGCTCGCGCAACCCGACCAGCAGCTCGCGCACCAGGGTGGCGTTCTCGGTGGAGCCCTCGACCAGGGCCAGAGGATGCTTCGTGCCGTCGATGCCGATCCCGAGGGCCACCACGCAGGTGTGCTCGGCGAAGTGCACCCCGTCGACCATCAACGCCACCAGATCCAATGTGGACAGGTCAGCCGCCATCAGCTCGGCCAAGGCGTGTTCGGTGGCGGCCACGAACCGCCGCGACACCGCCGACCGGCTCGTCGATGCCGCCGTCGCCTCGACCTGCTCGCCGACCGGCTCCAGCCCGTGGCCGTAGCGGCGGGTGGACAACCCGGCCAGCATCCGCTCCAACGCCATGCGGCCCAGTACCTCGGTACCAGAAAACAGCCCATAGGACGGCAGCGCCACCTCGCCGGTGCCGTCGGCGGCGCGCACCCGCGGCCGGCGTACCGGGATCCGGCGCCCACCAAGAGTGACCGAGCCGTCCTCGCCGCCGTGACGCACCGCGACCCGGTCGGCGATGTGCCTGCCCTTCAGCCCGACCAGCGCGGCCACGTCGGCGTCCATCATCGCGTACATCACCTGCATGCCCGCCCCGACCGCCAGCGCCAGCAGGCCCTCCTTCGCCGACTCGGCGATCTCACCCAGCGAGACCAGCATTTCGGACGGCACAGCTGGTGTCGGGCTCGTGTCCGTCGCCTCGTTCTGGTAGATGTTGCTCACAGCGGTCCCCTTCCCTGTCGTCGGAGCGACTTGGCGGTTGCCCGACACCTACCACTCGGCAGGCTCCGGGCGGGGGACCGCCACTCTCAAAGTT
>DASXTS010000536.1:0-13924 GCA_036505275.1 Pseudonocardiaceae bacterium | reverse complement strand
CCTACCCCTGGTAGCAGCAGCCATCGACGAACTGCAGCAGGGCTTCCTCGACGACGCGCAGATCAAGTCCAGCCACGCCATCATGGGCGTCGACACACAGCTAATCGACGACCAGACCTACTTCATCGTCGAGCTGGACGGGCAGGTCGTTGGCTGTGGCGGCTGGAGTCGACGGGCCACTCTCTACGGAGCCGATCACTCCGCTGGACGGAACGCAGCGCTACTCGATCCCTCAACGGACGCCGCAAAGATCCGTGCGATGTACACCCACCCTGCCTTCACCCGGCGCGGGGTTGGGCGTCTGGTCCTGGCGCTTTGTGAGGCAGCGGCGGCCGCAGAAGGATTCACCTCGCTCGAGCTCGTGTCCACTCTCGCCGGTCAACCTCTGTACGAAGCTGCGGGCTTCACAGCCATGAAACATGTCGAGGACCGCTCCGGCGGCGCTCCGGTGCCGCTGATCAAGATGCATAAGGCAGTCACCTCGCCCGCCAACCCGGCCCGAACCCGGCCCGACCCGACAGCTCCGGACGTGTCAGCTGAACCATGATTCGAACATGTGGCGCACGCAACGTCACGGGCCATTTCTGGCCCGCCTTGGCGGACACTCTCTATCAGCTCGACCCAAGGCCAACTCGCCAAGATCGTGCCCTGCGAGTTGTGCGTACCGTGGCATCACCCGCCCGCGTGCATGTTTGATGTTGCCCACGTTCGTCGGCGCAACATGAGCCCTACCCGTTCGACGGAGGAGCCATGACGCAACCCATCGTCTACGTCGACACGTCCGAGGTGCGGGAGGGGCGATTGGCGGAACTCAAAGCCGCCATGGACGACCTCGCGAGGTTCGTCGAAGCCAACGAGCCCCAGCTGCTGGCCTACAACGTCTACTTCAGTGCGGACGGTGGCACGATGTCCGTCCTACATATCAACCCCGACTCGGCGTCGCTGGAGCTCCACATGAAGCTGGCCGGGCCCAAGTTCCCGCCGATCGGTGAGTTCATCAACATGCTGTCGATCGACGTGTACGGCCGGCCGGAGATTTCGCTTGTTGAGCAACTGCGGCGCAAAGCCGAGCTGCTAGGCAGCGGAAAGGTACGCGTGCATGACCTCCACGCCGGCTTCGCCCGGCCGCCGATCGGCTGCCACCATTGATCCCGCCCTCTCGACGACCACAGACCCCACCGGCTGCTGGTCAGGCCCACTACCAAGGCATGTGGGGTTTCGCCGGTTTCCGGGTCGGCCCCGAATAGCGATGGATTCAGGGTTGCCTGCTGCCAAATTGCGCATCCTGGGAATGCGGGATGATCTTAGCCGGCCTCCACCGCGCCAACAGGACATGCGTCCCGCAACGGCGGCGCCGTGGACCGGGAGGTTGCCGCCAGCTCGCGCGAGAGGCTACACGACGCCACCCGAAGCGCTGTGATGCTGCATTCCAGCTCGCTGGTGTGACGCATGGTCAGGCCCAGCGACGCAACTATTTGTCCGCGCGGCCCGAAGACCGGCATCGCAATGCAGCACAACCCTTCCGGGTTGATCGCCATTCGGTTGACCCGCGTGATGGCCAATGTCTGATTAAACATCTCCGGCGAGGTGGGTGTGCGCCGGCCGGGGCTGGACAGCGCGCGCTCCATCATCGACTCTGCCACCCCGGACGGCGAGAACGCCAGCAACACCCGGCCGAGCGCTGTGCAGTATGCCGGCAGGGTCGCCTCCGCGCCGAACCCGTCGACCGGCGCACGCCCGGGCAGCTTCTGCATGAAGACCACCCCGTGTTCGGACAGCACACCCAGCCTGATCCGACAGCCGGTCACCGCCGCCAAATCCTCGATGACGCACTGTCCCCGATCCTCCACCGCATCGCCTTCGCACTCGGCCGAGCCGATCATCTGCAGCGGCAGACCGATCCGGTAGCGTCCGTCCTCGGCACGAGCCACCAAGCGACGCTCAGTCAGCTCCGCCATCAGCCGATGCGCAGTTGACAGCGGCACCCGCGTGGCCCTGGCGACGTCAGTGAGCGAGAGTTCGCGGCCGTCAGCGAACAGCAACAGGATCGATGCAACCTTGCCGGCCACCGACCGACCAGACTCGTCCGCGTTGCCAGCCACCGTCGCCTCCCGATCCGCTCAGCAGCAGCGCCGGCAGTCCCCTGCCACGACGATGATCCACCAGTCGGCCGATGGCCGCCTACTGAGACCCTCGGTAGGCGCACGCAGCACGTCTACCTTGAACGGGATGCGGCGGGCCGGGACGGCAGACGTGACGGGTGGCGGGGCGGACGGCGCGAGGCCCACGGCACGATAGCTGCATGGAACGCCAAGACGTCGATCGCTGGGTGAGCGGCTATGAGCGGGCCTGGCGCTCGCCGGGAACGGACGCGCTGGAGGCGATCTTCACGCCGGACGCCGAGTACCTGCACTCCCCCTACGAGCGGCCGCTCGTGGGCCTGGAGGCGCTCGGCAGAGACTGGGAGACCCAGCGCGACGGACCGGACGAGGTGTTCCATCTGGGGTATTCGATCCTCGCCGTGGAAGGAAGCGCCGCCGTAGTCCGGGTCGAGGTGCATTAGGGGGACCCCGTCCGCCAAGAGTACCGCGACCTCTGGGTACTAGAGTTCACCGAGGACGGCCACTGCCGACGCTTCGAGGAGTGGCCGTTCTGGCCTTCGAAGGGCTGGACCGCTCCGGCGACGTGATGGGACAGCCTTCCGCCAGCACCCTTGCCTCGCCGAGAAGTGTGGGGTGCATTTCGGAGTCCGTATTCATACCCAGGACGCCGAGTAGCGACCGTCAGGCGTAAACAGGCCCACGGACAGGCCCTCCCGAAACCCGCCGGCGCCAGGTAGTCGACCCAGCCGCGGACCCGCCCGCGCGGCACCGGCAAGTCCTGCACCCGCATCGGCCGGTGCTGCCGGTTCAACCCAAGCAGCTCCAGCTCCTCGATATGCGCCGAGGTCTGCATGTACGCGGACACCGCCTCGTCGTGGCGGTAGACCCACCCCGAGCAGCGCGGCAGTCCAACTGCCGTACAACAGCCGAGGAACCCTGTGATCGCTCGTCGGTTCCATAGCCAAAGGAGCAGCCATAATGGGCTGCCACGGACGGCCACACGTACAGGTTCGTAGCCAGGGAGGGCGGCGTGCTAGCTCAATCGGAGTTCGCCGGCAACGGCGACCCGCTCGAGAGCACCAGCCTGGTGGAACTCGTCGCACGGCGGCTGCGTAGCGAAATCCTCAGCGGCACCCTGGTGCCGGGCGAACGGCTGATCGAGGAGCAACTCACCCGCAGGTTCGGTACCAGCCGGGCACCGCTGCGCGAGGCGTTGCGACTGCTCGGGCAGCAGGGCCTGGTCGAGCACCTGCCGCGGCGCGGGGTGCGCGTGACGCAGCTGTCTGAACGGGACATGGACGAGCTGTTCGGGCTGCGCGACGTGCTGGAGCGTTTCGCGGTGCGGCTGGCGCTGCCGTTGCGGGATCGGCGTGGGCTGGCCCTTCTGGAAGCACGGCTGGCCGACATGGAACGTGCCGTTATCGCTGGCGCGACTCTCGAACGGGCCGAGGCCCACCGGCAGTTCCACATCGGCCTGGCCGCGCTCGCCGAACACCGGCACCTGCTGACGGTGTACGAGCCCGTCATCCTCAAACTGCAGCTCTGCATAGCCGCCAACCTGCGGCGGGAGGCGGAGCAGCGGTCACCGCTGGAAGGCGTGCGACGGCACCGGCGGCTGCTGGACGCAATCGCCACCGGAAACGTCGACGAGGTGCTGACCGAGCTGGCCAGCCATGGCGCCCGCACATATATCGGCTGACCGAGGGGCAGGTCTCAGGCCTGTCCACGGGACAGGCCTAACCGGGTCGTAACACGGCCGACCGCTGGGCGACACCATTCGGTCGACAATCGACAAAGTGCGCCAACGGGCAGTCCTCGCCGATCCGGGCAGAGCCGGTCGTTGTGCCGGCGACGATGTGGCATCGCCCCCGTCCTACTGGGGAAATGTCACATCGTGCCAGGAAGAGCTGTCCCAGGAAGAGCTGTCCCAGGAAGAGCTTGGACTCGGCGCGCTGCGGGCGGAGTACACGGCGCGCCGGCTGAGCCCGAGAGACGTCGTCGAACTCGTGCTGGCGCGGGTGGACCGCCGGGGCGATGATGCGGTCTGGATCTCCCGCCACGGCGCTGAGCTGCTGCGACGGCGGGCCGACGAGCTGCAGTTGGCGGCGGGCCGGCGCGGCGGCGACCTGAGCGCCTGGCCCCTGTACGGCGTGCCGTGCGCGATCAAGGACAACATCGACGTGGCTGGGCTGCCGACCACGGCGGGCTGCCCCGGGTACGCCTACCAGCCGGCGCAGAGCGCGGCGTGTGTGCGGCGCCTGGTCGAGGCCGGCGCGATAGTGATCGGCAAGACCAACATGGACCAGTTCGCCACCGGCCTCACCGGCACGCGGAGCCCCTACGGCGTCTGCCGCAACGTGCACGGCGGCGACATGATCCCGGGTGGGTCCAGCTCCGGCTCGGCGGTGGCGGTGGCGGCGGGCCTGGTGTCCTTCGCGCTGGGCACCGACACCGCCGGCTCGGGCCGGGTGCCGGCCGCGCTGAACGGCATCGTCGGCTGCAAGCCCACCCGCGGGCTGGTCAGCACGAACGGCATCGTGCCTGCCTGCCGCTCGTTGGACTGCGTGAGCATCTTCACCGCCGGCGTCGCGGACGCCGGCACCGTGCTGCGGGTACTTGCCCAGCCGGAGCCGACCGATCCGTGGTCGCGCGCCGCTGCGCCGCCACGGCACCTGCCGGCCCGCCCCGTGATCGCGCTGCCGGCCGCGGACGAGCTGGACTTCGATCGCGACGGCGGCGTGCAGAGGGCATTCGACACGATGCGCGAGCGCATCTGCGCCAGCTCCGAGGTCGTGATCACGTCGATTGAGCCGCTGTTGGAGGCGGGCGAGCTGTTGTACCGCGGCCCTTGGGTGGCCGAGCGATTGGCCGAGCTGGAGGCGTTCTTCGCGCAGCACCCCGACGAGGTGCTGCCGGTGACCAGGCGAGTGATCGAGAGCGGTCGGCGCTTCGACGCGGTGGAGACCTTCCGCGCTCAGCACCGGCTGCAGGAGCTCCGGCACTGGACTGAGGAGCAACTGTGGCAGCGGGCCGACCTGCTCGTGCTGCCGACGGTGCCGACCACGTTCACCGTCGACGAGATCGCGCAGCAGCCGATCGAGCGCAACAGCGTGCTCGGCCGCTACACCCAGTTCGTCAACCTGCTGGACCTGGCCGCCGTCGCCGTGCCCACCGGCTACACCGCCGACGGCCGCCCGGCCAGCGTTTCGGTCATCGGTCCGGCGTTCTCCGATGCACTGCTGCGCACCGTCGGCGCCGAGCTTGCCCACCGCTGAGGATCGAAGGAGTTACGACCGTGTCGTTGCATCCACCGCTGGCGCCGACCGTGCTCCCGGCCCGGATCGGCCCGGTAGACGCCGACCCCTACCCATGGCCGTACGACGGCGGCGTCTCGGTCGGCAACGTCGCCTTGGTCTGCATCGACTGGCAGGTCGACTTCTGCGGCCCGGGTGGCTATGTCGACCGGATGGGCTACGACATCCAACTGACCAGGGCCGGCCTGCCGACCACTGCGCGGCTGCTGGAGTACGCCCGCAACCTCGGCATGCTCGTGATCCACACCAGAGAGGGCCACGCGCCGGACCTGTCCGACCTGCCAGCGAACAAGCGGTGGCGCTCGGCCCGGATCGGCGCCGAGATCGGACGCGCGGGCCCGCAGGGCCGCATCCTGGTGCGCGGCGAGCCCGGCTGGCAGATCGTGCCCGAGGTGGCACCGATCCCGGGTGAGGTGCTGATCGACAAGCCGGGTAAGGGCGCCTTCTACGCCACCTCCCTCGACCTGGTGTTGCGCGCCAGCGGCATCACCCACCTGGTGCTCACCGGCATCACCACCGACGTCTGCGTCCACACCACAATGCGCGAGGCCAACGACCGCGGCTACGAGTGCCTGATCCTGTCCGACTGCACCGGCGCCACCGAGCTGTCCAACCACACCGCGGCGCTGCGCATGGTGACCATGCAGGGTGGGGTGTTCGGCTGTGTCGGCAGCTCCGACGCGGTGATCGCGGCCATCACGGAGGCCCGCGATGACCTTGGCTGAACGGCTGGTGGTGGCTGCCACCCCGGCACCGTTCCCGTTCCATCCACAGCACACCGCGCTTGTCGTGATCGACATGCAACGGGACTTCGTCGAGCCAGGGGGATTCGGCGAAACCCTCGGCAACGACGTCAACCTGCTGCAAGCCGTGATCCCGCCATTGCGGCGGGTGCTGGCCGCCACCAGGGCAGCCGGCCTCACGGTGATCCACACCAGGGAGGGACACCGGCCCGACCTGTCGGACTGCCCACCGGCCAAGCTCAACCGCGGCAACCCGACGCTGCGCATCGGAGACGTCGGTCCGCGGGGCCGGATCCTGATCCGCGGCGAGTACGGCCATGACATCGTCGACGAGCTGGCCCCGATCGACGGCGAGGTCGTGATCGACAAGCCGGGCAAGGGCTCCTTCTACGGCACCGACCTCGACGAACGGCTGCGCGCGGCGGACGTCACCAGCCTGATCGTTACCGGCGTCACCACCGAGGTGTGCGTGCACACCACCGTCCGGGAGGCCAACGACCGCGGCTACGAGTGCCTGGTGCTCTCCGACTGCGTCGGCTCGTACTTCCCGGAGTTCCAGCAGGCCGGCCTGGCGATGATCGCTGCGCAGGGCGGGATCTTCGGCTGGGTCGCACCGTCGGCCAACTACCTCGACGCACTCAAGGCGCTGCACCCGGTCGGCGCCCAGCACCAACGGTTGAAACGGAGTTGATACCGATGCAGCTTCCCACCAGGAGCGACAAGGCGGACCCCAACCGGCTGCGGCTGCCGTGGTGGACCGGCGGGGACACCAACGCGGCGTTCGGCCTCGGCTTCAACGTGCTGGTCAACGTGCTGGTGCTGACCTCACTGTGCGTCGCCGTGGTGCAGATCCCCAAGGGCGACGTGTTCTCGGTGATCCTGCCGGCGCTCGGCATCCAGTTGTTGATCGGCAACGGGTACTACACCTACCTGGCGCGCCGGCTGGCCCGCCGGGAGAACCGCACGGACGTGTGCGCGATGCCGTACGGCCCGAGCGTGCCGCACATGTTCATCGTCACATTCGTGATCATGCTGCCGATCCTCCTGGCGACCAAGGACCCCATCAAGGCCTGGCAGGCCGGCCTGGCCTGGTCGTTCATCATCGGCATCATCGTGCTGACCGGCGCCTTCGTCGGGCCGTACATCCGGCGGTTCACCCCACGGGCCGCGCTGCTCGGCACGCTGGCCGGCATCTCGATCGCGTTCATCTCGATGCGGCCGGCCGCGCAGATGTTCGAGGCGGCCTGGATCGCGCTGCCGGTGCTGGCCATCATCCTGATCGGCTTCTTCACCGACCGGAAGCTGCCGGGCAACGTCCCGATCGGCCTGGCCGCGTTGCTGGTCGGCACCGCGATCGCCTGGATCGGCGGCTACATGTCGGTGCCCGACGTCACCGCGGCCGCCCGCGACATCGGCGTCGGGCTGCCCACCTTGCACGTCGACCTCTTGATCAGCGGCCTCTCCGACATCGCACCGCTGCTGGCCACCGCTATCCCGCTTGGCATCTACAACTTCACCGAGGGCATGTCCAACGTCGAGAGCGCCGCGGCGGCCGGCGACTCGTACAACCTACGCAGCGTGCTGCTGGCCGACGGCACCGGCGCCGTGGTCGGCGCGGCGCTGGGCTCGCCGTTCCCGCCCGCGGTCTACATCGGCCACCCCGGATGGAAGGAGGCCGGCGGCCGCACGGCGTACTCGCTGCTGTCCGGCGTGGTGATCGCGCTGATGTGCTTCCTGGGCCTGTTCGGGGTGTTGGGCGCGCTGCTGCCGCTGCCGGCCATCGTGCCGATCCTGCTCTACATCGGGCTCTTGATCGGGGCGCAGGCGTTCCAGGCGGTGCCGAAGGCGCACGCCGTCGCGGTGGTGCTCGCGATCATCCCCAACATCGCGGCCTGGGCGGTCGGGCAGATCTCCAACGCGCTCGTCGCGGCCGGCACCACGCCAGCCCAGATCAGCAACGAGGCGTTCACCAACGCCGGTGTGGTGTTCGACGGGCTGTCCACCCTGGGCGGTGGGGCGATCCTGGCCGGGATGGTGCTCGGCGCCATCGCCGCTTTCATCATCGACAAGCAGTTCATCCGAGCCGCGATCTACTGCGGTGCCGGCGCGGCCCTGTCGTTCATCGGGCTCATCCATGGCGAGCGTGTCGAGTGGAACGCCAACGGCGGCGTGGCGTTGGGGTATGTCTTCGCCGGCATCGTGTGCCTGCTGTTCGCCTACCGACGCTCGGCCGACGCACCAGCGGCGCATTCAACGGAGCAGGCAACCGAGCAGGCAACCCAGCAGGCCGAGCCCGCTGAGGCCGCCTTGTGACCTCGTCCGTCACCACCACCCCGGCATACGCCGAGGTCAACCGGCCGGACATCGTCGCCGAGGTGCACGCGGCGTTCCAGCGGTACGAGCGAGCGCTGGCGGCCGCCGACGTCGACACGCTCAATGAGTTGTTCTGGGACAGCCCGCTCGCCACCCGGTTCGGCCTGTCCGACCGGCAGCACGGCGCCGCCGAGATCCGTCGGTGGCGCCGCGAGCACCCCGGCGTGCCGGCCGGCCGGCGCCTGTACGACACCCGCGTGCTGACCATCGACGACCGCACCGCCATGGTGACCACGTTGTTCGACTATCCGAACCGGCCGGTGGAGGGGCGCCAGACACAGCTCTGGATCCGGTTCGCCCCCGGCTGGCGGATCGTGTCCGCGCACGTCTCCGAGGTGCCAGCGTCCGCCACCTGAACCCAGCGGCATGCCATGAGCAGACTGGCCGTCACCGCTTCTCGAGCTGGGCGGCGATCCCGTCCAGGAGGAAGTTCAGGATGAACTCGAACACCGCGTCGGCGTCCTCGTCGCCGCCGCTGGTGATGGCCCGCTGGAGGTTCGGGTACCGGCTGGAGGCCAGCAGCTGCTCGATGTAGGGGCGACCGACGCCCGCCACTGTTGCTCCGTCACGCCGGTGCGTCGCCACACCTGGTGACCGGCGAGCTCGCGCAGGACGAACCCGACGACGAAGAAGTACACCGCGGCGGGGATTGCCGTCTCGGTCTTCAGATCCAGCGTGCGCCCGCTGATCGGGCTCACCGGTCAGTACGCCGCCGTGGACGAGGAGCTCACCGGACACGAGAACCTGCTGCTCATCGCCCGACTGCTCGAGCTGTCCCGCCCGGAGGCCCGGCCGCGTGCGGGTGAGCTGTTGGAGCGGTTCGACCTCGTCGAGGCGGGCGGACGGTCGGTCAGGACCTACTCCGGGGGGAGCGTCGCCGGCTGGACGTGGCGGCCAGCCTGGTCGGCCGGCCGCAGGTGCTGTTCCTGGACGAGCCGAGATCGCGGTGATCGACCGGGTTCGGGTGATCGAGCACGGCACCCCGGCCCAGATGAGGCTCCGATGCCGTCCGCGCGCTGATGCAGGGCCTTCCGGTGGGCCGCGCACTCACGCGTCCCCGCTGTGGACGGCGGCCATCCTGGTGGTGTTCGCGCCGCTGGCGGTGCGCGCCTACCGTCGGCAGTGCTGACCTGGGGACGGCTCCCAGCGCAGGCCTTCGACTTGGATCTCGCCTTGCGCAGAATGAGGCCTGGAAGTCAGACGGCCGATAAGGTGCCCACGCTCTTTCCTTGCGGCCGGAACCGGACAATCCGACCGTCCCGCGGTTGAACCTCGCGCGAATTGCCATCCGGGAACAACGCCCGGTAGCGCTCAATGCCGGACTCGCCGAGCCGGATCGGTGCGGGCAGGACGACCCATGAAACGCCCTCGGTGAACGGTGAGGTCGTCAACGACCCGGAATAACGGAATGAGCTGCGGTTGCCGGGCAGCAGTTCGTCGAGATCGATCCCGGGCACCGGCACGGTGCCGGCACACTCCTGGGGCAGCTGCTGGAAGATGCGGTTCAAGCTATCCTTGCCGTGGCCCTCGCGAATGAACACACCGACGACCAGCAACCGGCCGTCACCGGCACGGTGCACGAAGTGCTGCTCCATCGGCGCGTCTCGCCCATTGATTCGATGTTCGGAGCGCCGGTGCCAATGGAACTGCACCAGATCCCATATAGTGTCCCCGATCCGCAGTAGGCCCGCTCCCGCTGGCACCGCGGCCTGCACGACCTCCTCGTGATCACGCAGGCTACACCCCAGCGGCACTCCGGAATCGCGGCTGATGTAGCTCAGCTGGACCGCCACATTCGACTCATACCTGAATTTCAATCGGGGCAACGAATGGTCGAACACGGCATCGTCGGTGATGATGTCGATCGGGCTCTGCTGTGCCGGCGCGGCCGCGCTCAACGCGGACGGCGCAATGAATGTCAACGCTACCACCGGTGGCACCTTGACCAGGAAGTCTCGTCGTCTCATCAACGTCTCCTCACCGCGGTGCTGGAGCAGGTGGACGCCAGATCATAGGCATGCTGATGACCATGCCCGGGCCTCGCCCGTGGCGCACGCGACAGGGCCTGGACAATTTTGGCGGTACGGACCTTGCAGCTGCCTCCTGAACGCGACATCAGTCCGGTCCGCACGCTAGACCGGATGACTCCCGTCGCGTTCATGCGATCCACAACACCGACCTGCGTCTTGGCCTCAGGTGGAGCTGGCCTCCCGCGCGACCTGCTCCAGCCGGCTGCGGTAGCTCTCCCACCAATTCCGGTCGCCGGGCGCCATGTTGTCGTTGCCTCTGCGTAGGCCGGCGGATCCGTCGATCAGTTCGCGGACGATATCGGCGTGTCCGGCGTGCCGGTGTGCTTCGGCGATCACGTGTACGAGGATCCGGTGAAGCGTGACCTCACGGCGCTCGGGTGGCCACCACGGCACGTGGCCCACGGCGTCCAGCGGGAGGGCGTCGATGACGGCGTCGGAATGCGCCGAGATCCGGCGGTACAGCCCGACGATCCAGTCCCTCGACTCCTCGGCGGTGGCCCACATGTCGGCGTTCGGTTCGGCGCCGTCGTCCACCCATGGCAGCGGCTCGTCGAATGGTCGGCCGAACGCGGCGCCGAAGTAGCCCTCTTCCACGGTGGCGAGGTGCTTGACGAGGCCGAGCAGGTTGGTGCCTGTCGGCACCAAGGGGCGGCGGACGTCGTACTCCGAGAGCCCCTCCAATTTCCAGAGCACGGCCTCACGGGCCGCGCGCAGGTAGCGGTGAAGGTCTGCCTTCGGGTCCGGTCCGGTCACGCCGAAAGCATGGCAGTTTCCCCAGGCCGACGGGATGCGGCTGTCTAGCGGATGGCGGGGCGGGCATGCATGCCATCGCCGCCGAGCCCACCGGTGGACAGGAGGTGCCCGGTGAATCGTTCCGCCGCGGACGCGTGGACCAGTGATCAGGCGTACGAACCGTACGTCGGGCGGTGGAGCCGGCTGGTCGCGGCGCGGTTCCTGCGTTGGTTGCCGGCCGCGCCAGGGTCGACGTGGTGCGACGTCGGGTGCGGGACCGGCGCTCTGGCGCACGCCGTCCTCACGACCGAGAAGCCCGCCCGGGTGCTCGGCGTGGACCCGTCCACGGCCTACCTCCGCGCGGCCCGGCGTGGCGCCGCGGATCTCCCCTTCCACGCTGTGGTGAGCAGTGCCACGGCAATCCCTACCGCGGACCGGGCGTTCGACTACGTCGTCTCGGCGTTGGTGCTCAACTTCGTGGCGCGACCCGGACAGGCACTCGCCGAGATGCGGCGGGTAACCCGCCCCGGCGGACTGATCGGCGCCTACGTCTGGGACTACGCCGAGGGCATGCAAGTGATCCGACAGTTCTGGGACGCCGCCATCGAGCTGGACCCGGCCGCGGCCGAGCTCGACGAGGGCATCCGATTCCCGCTGTGCCGGCCCGGACCGCTACATGCGCTGTTCGCGTCGGCGGGACTGGTCGACGTGCAGGTCGAACCGATCGAGGTCCCCACGGTTTTCGCCGACTTCGACGACCTGTGGCGGCCTTTCCTCGGCGGTCAGGGCCCAGCGCCCGGCTACTGCACGTCCCTGCCCGAGGACCGCCGGGAGGTCCTCCGTCAACAGCTGCACACCGGCCTGCCGCAGCGGTCCGACGGCAGCATTCCGCTCAAGGCTCGGGCGTGGGCGGTCCGCGGCGCTCGCCAGGGCTAGGCTTCGCCGGTGACCGGGCCCGAGGGCGTGATCATCGCCGGGTGGTACGGGACGGGAAGTCCTCGGTAGCCGCCGAGATCGCGGAGATCCGGAGTGGGCATCGAGGATCTGACGATCTCGAAGGATCGCCCCGTCCCCGAAGTTGCGCTCGAGATCATCGGTTGGCTCGGCCGGATCTGAGGGTCGGGACCGCGGTTCCGTTCTACCCACCGACAGACTTCCTGCAAATGGACGCTCCATTCTTCAATCGGATCTTCGGGTTGCAGAACTGCCCCTCCAGCTTCCAGAGCACGGCCTCGCGGGCCGCTCGGAGGCAGCCGTGCAGATCCGCCTTCCGGTCCGATGCGGTCACGACCGCAAGCATGGCATTCGCCCGCACCGATGGGTGGGGTAGGGAGCCGCGCGGGAAAATTGTGCGGGGTCGCTTCTCACCGGTCAAGGGCGCCTGCTGGCGTCGCCTTGACCGGCGAGCCTCGGCGACCCTAACCGGACCGGCATTACGGGCGGGCCGATCCGGTCCACCCTCCATTTACTTGCCGCCCGGCGCCACGTCAGCCGGTTTTCTCGTTTTCTCCGCGGATGGCGTTCCATTTCCGCGCCAGCTTGAGTAGAATGAGCGGCGTGGGGAGGGAAATGTGGCAACACGACAGCACCGAACTGGCGCACGCCCTCCGCGACCTCGAAACCCGCATCCGCCGCGACTACGCCGCTCAGCTCGAGTTGATTGCCGAGCTGGAAACCCGGAACGTCGCCAGCGAACGCGGCTACCGGAGCTTGGCCGAATTCCTCCGCGACGTCCTACGCATCAGCCGAAGCGAAGCCAACCGGCGCATCGAACACGCCCACGCCGTCACCGAAGTCGACCTGGTCTCCGGCGGCACCCTCGAGCCGCCGCTGCCGGCCACCGCGGCCGCGCTGCGCGCAGGCGAATTGGGCGCCGAACACGTGACCACCATCACCAGGACCCTCACCGGACTGCCCGCCTGTGTCACGCCGGAGCATCGGCGGCATGCCGAGGATGTGCTGGTGCAGGCCGCGTCCACCATGGACGCCACCACCCTGGCCAAACTCGGCGTGCAAGTCCGGGCCCGGCTCGACCAGGACGGCACCCCACCTCGGGACGTGGTGTTGGCTGATCCGATCAACGAGCTACGATTCGTCACCAAACCCAACGGGCGCACCGCCTTCCGCGGCGAACTAGACCCGGAAGCCTCCGCCGTGTTGCACACCGTGCTCAGCCCGCTGGCCAAGCCCCGACCCAGCACCGACGAGGGCCCGGACCCGCGCACTGCCGCGGAACGCCACGGCGACGCCCTGGTCGAGATCCTGCGCCTGGCCGCCGACAACGCCGAGTTGCCCTCCGAGGCTGGGGAGAAGCCTCACGTGCTGGTCACCATCCCTGTGCAGAATCTGCGCGACGGGTTGGGCACCGCGATGTTGGACGGCGCCGGGTTGCTGGACGCCGCCTCGGCGCGGCGCATTGCGTGTGATTGCAAGCTCATCCCGGTGGTGTTGGGCGCGAATTCGGAGCCGTTGGACATTGGGCGCGCCAGCTACACCGTCTCCACGGCGCAACGGCGGGCGCTGATCGTGCGGGATGATGGCTGCGCGTTCCCTGGCTGCACTCGTCCGCACCGGTGGTGCCATGGGCACCATGTGCGCCACTGGGCCGATGGTGGGCCGACCGACCTGAA
>DASXTS010000535.1:0-5035 GCA_036505275.1 Pseudonocardiaceae bacterium | reverse complement strand
CTGGCCAGGGTGTACGTCATTCCGTCCCAGTCGATGGAGACCACCCTGCACGGCTGCACCGGATGCACCAACGACCGTGTGCTGGTCGACAAGCTGACCTACCGGTTCACCGAGCCGCATCCCGGTGACGTCGTGGTGTTCAAGGGCCCGGACTCGTGGGGCGACAACCCGGAGTTCGAGGCGACCGAGCCGTCCAACGCGTTCGCCAAGGGGCTGCGCCAGTTCGGCTCGCTGGTCGGGCTCGCGCACCCGGACGAGCGGGACTTCGTCAAACGGGTGATCGCCACCGAGGGCCAGACCGTGCAGTGCTGCGACGAGCGGGGCCGGGTGCTGGTGGACGGCAAGCCGCTCGACGAGCCGTACGTGTACTTCGAGACCGGCCGTGGCAGCATTCAGGAGACGTTTGCGCCGGTGAAGGTGCCGCCGGGGCACCTGTGGGTGATGGGCGACAACCGCAACAACTCCTCGGACTCGCGCCGGCACGTCGACGACGGCAGCTCCGGCACGATCCCGATCGGCAATGTGATCGGCAAGGCGCGGGTGATCGTGCTGCCGCCGTCGCGCTGGGGCGGCATCGACGACCACAACCCGCAGGCGGCCGCGCTCGGCGTGCTGCTGGCCTGGCCGGCGCTCCTGCGGCGGGGGCGGCGCTGACCGTGTCCGAGGCGGTCCGGCCACCGCGTGTCGTGCTTCGCCGCAGGGAGAGCACCTGGACGCTGCAGGCCGCCCTGGACCGCTGCGGGCTCGGTCCGGTGGCTGGTGTGGACGAGGCCGGCCGCGGCGCCTGCGCCGGGCCTCTGGTGGTCGCCGCCTGCGTGCTGCGGCCGGGCGACGCCGCCCGTTTCGACGGCCTCAACGACTCCAAGCTCCTTACCGCGGCGGCCAGGGACCACTGGTACGACAAGGTGCGCCGCCGCGCGGTGTCCTGGTCGGTCGTGGTGATTCCGCCGGCCGAGGTCGACACCCTCGGCGTGCACGTCTGCAACATCGAGGGCATGCGCCGCGCGGTGGCCCGCCTGTCGGTGCACCCTGGCTACGTGCTCACCGACGGTTTCCGGGTGCCGGGACTGACCGCACCCGCCGTCGCCGTGGTCGGTGGCGACCGGTCCGCGGCGTGCGTCGCCGCCGCCTCGGTGCTCGCCAAGGTCACCCGCGATCGCATCATGACCACGCTGCACGCCGAGCTGCCCTGGTACGGCTTCGACGAGCACAAGGGCTACTGCACGCCGCAGCACAACGCCGCGCTGGCCGAGCACGGCCCGAGCCTGGTGCACCGGTTCTCCTACATCAACGTCGTCGAGGCGGCCGCGGCGCACGGCATGCGGCCACCTCGCCGGGTGGCCCGGCCGGTGCCGCCGCGAATGCCCGAGCCCGATGTGGTCCACAATGGAGAGCTGGCGGCATGCGGCACCGTGGTCGAAGCCGTGGTCGAAGCCGTGGTTGAAGTCACAGCTGAAGTCACAGTTGAAGCCACAGTTGAAGCCACGGTGGACGGCATGGTCGAGGCCGCAGTCGAAGGGGCAGTCGAAGCCGTGGTCGAACAAGGAGGAGCTCGGGTCCGATGAGTGCCGAGGATCTCGAGAAGTACGAGACCGAGATGGAGTTGCAGCTCTACAAGGAGTACCGCGACATCCTCGGCCAGTTCTCGTACGTGGTGGAGACCGAGCGCCGGTTCTACCTGGCCAACGGGGTCGACGTGCAGGCCCGCAACGCCGACGGCGAGGTCTACTTCGAGGTGCGGATGTCCGACGCGTGGGTGTGGGACATGTACCGGCCGGCGCGGTTCCTCAAGAACGCCCGGGTGATCACCTTCAAGGACGTCAACGTCGAGGAGCTGGACAAGCCCGACCTCCGGCTGCCCGAGTCCGGCCCGTTCGGGAGCTGACCCCCCTACCACTGAGGTACGACAACTCCCCGGGTCGAAGATCATTTGGCTGGGGGTTGTCCACAGTCACGTCGATTGTCCACAAGCCGATCATCGACGGCGCCGGCGTGGCGCTGCCGTGAGGCACGCTCTGCGGCGTGGACACCGTTGAGCTGGGGCGACTGGGCGAGCAGATCGCCGCCGAATTCCTGACCAGGCAGGGGATGGTGGTGCTGTCCCGCAACTGGCGCTGCCGGCAGGGCGAGCTGGATCTCGTTGCCGCCGACGGCCGCCGTCTGGTGGTGTGCGAGGTCAAGACCCGCTCCGGCGCCGGGTTCGGCCACCCGGCCGAGGCCGTGACCAGGCGCAAGATGAGCCGCATCCGCCAGCTCACCCGCTGCTGGCTGGCCGAGCATCGGGTGCGCTGGTGCGAGGTGCGCTTCGACGTGCTCTCCGTGCACTGCCCGCCGGACGGCCAGCCGCAGGTGGAGCACCTGCAGGGGGTGTTCTGATGGGGCTGGCACAGGTCTGGTCGGTGGCGCTGTTCGGGGTGGACGGCGTGCTGGTGGAGATCGAGGCGCACGTCGGCGTCGGTCTGCCTGGCCTGGCGCTCGTGGGCTTGCCGGACGCGGCGCTGCACGAGTCGAAGGAACGGGTCCGCGCCGCGGTGCTCAACTCGGACGAGCAGTGGCCCAACCGGCGGACCACCCTGGCGCTGTCCCCCGCAACGCTGCGCAAGGTCGGCTCGTCCTACGACCTGGCGCTGGCCTGTGCGGTGCTCGCCGCGGACCACGCCGTGCCCACCAACGGGCCACTACGCAGCACCGTCCTGCTCGGCGAACTGGCCCTGGACGGGCGGCTGCGGCCGGTGCGCGGGGTGCTGCCGGCGTTGCTGGCCGCGCGGCGGGTGGGCCTGCGCCGAGCGGTCGTGCCGGCTGCGACGCTCGCCGAGGCCGCGCTGGTGACCGGAGTTGAAGTGCTCGGCGCCCGGCGGCTACGCGACGTGCTGGCCTGGCTGCGCGGCAGCCCGTCGGTGCTGGTGCGGCCCGACCAGCCGGCCGCCGTGGAACCGCCGCAGGTGCCCGACCTGGCCGACGTGGTCGGCCAGCCGCATGCCCGCTGGGGGCTCGAGGTGGCCGCGGCCGGCGGCCATCATCTGCTGCTCGTCGGCCCACCGGGCACCGGCAAGACCATGCTGGCGAAGCGGTTGGTTGGCCTGCTGCCCGAGCTGTCGGCCGACGAAGCTCTCGAGGTCACCGGCATTCACTCGGTTGCCGGGCGGCTCTCGCCGTCGGCGCCGCTGCTGACCGCCCCGCCACTGGTCGCGCCGCACCACAGCGCCTCGATGGCCGCCCTCGTCGGCGGCGGCTCCGGGCTCGGCCGACCCGGCGCGATCAGCCTGTCACACCGGGGAATCCTGTTCCTTGACGAGGTGGCCGAGTTCTCGTCGAGGGCGCTCGAGGCGTTGCGCACCCCACTGGAGGAGGGCGAGATCCGGATCTCGCGTACCGATGGCGTGGTGTGTTACCCGGCCAGGTTCCAGCTCGTGATGGCGGCCAACCCGTGCCCGTGCGCGCCGCCCCGCGACATCGACTGCGTGTGCACCGGCGCGGCGCGGCGGCGTTACCAGGCGCGGTTGTCCGGTCCGCTGCTGGACCGCGTTGATCTTCGGCTGCAGATGCTGCCGACGAACGCCGCCGTGCTCGCCGACGCCGGGCCCGTGGAGGGCACCGCAGTGGTGCGGGAACGTGTCGTGCAGGCGCGCGCCTGCGCTGCCGAACGGTGGTCGGCGCACGGCTGGCGGACCAATGCCGAGGTGCCCGGACCGGCGCTGCGCCGCACGTTCCGGCTGCCGCGGGCCGCCATCACCCCCATCGACCGGGTGCTTCGGGAGGGCCGGCTGACCGCCCGCGGCGCCGACCGTTGCCTGCGGTTGGCCTGGACGCTGGCCGACCTCGCCGGCCGCACCCGCCCGGACGATCAACTGGTCTGGGCGGCGATCAACCTTCACGACCCCCGGATGGCGGCGGCGTGAGCGGCATGAGCGGACCGAGCGGTGCGGATGGCTCGAGCGACACAGTGGAACCGGTGCGGGCGGCGCGGGCGTACCTGCTGCGGGTCGCCGAGCCGCCGGCGGCCGCGCTCGCCGTCCTGGTCGCCAAGTTAGGGGCGGTACGGGCGGCGGCCGCGGTGCGCGCTGGCGAGGTACCGGCGGCCGTGCTGGCCGAGACCACGGCCCGCCGGGGCGTGGACCGGGCCGTGGCCGACCTCCACGCCGCCGCGGCGCTCGGCGCCCGGCTCGTGGTGCCCGAGGACGATGAGTGGCCGGCCTGGCCGTTGGCCGCGTTCGGCCCGGCGGCGGCCCGCGGCGTGGACTGGGCGGTGCAACCACTCGCGCTCTGGGTGCGTGGGCCAGCCCGGCTGGACGAGCTCAGCGCGCGAGCCGTCGCAGTGGTGGGGGCACGGGCCGCCACCACCTACGGCGACCACGTCGCGTCCGAGCTCGGCTACGAACTGGCCGACCGCGGAGTCACAGTGGTCTCGGGCGCCGCCTATGGCATCGACGGCGCCGCACACCGAGGCGCACTGGCGGCCACCGGGCCGACGCTGGCCGTGCTCGGCTGCGGCGTCGACTACGGGTATCCGAGCGGCCACGTCGGCCTGCTCGGCCGCATCGCCGAGGACGGCGCGCTGGTCAGCGAGTATCCGCCCGGAACGCCGCCGGCCAGGCACCGGTTCCTGGCGAGGAACCGGCTGATCGCCGCGCTCTCCGACGGCACGGTGGTGGTGGAGGCCGGCGCCCGCAGCGGCGCGCGGAACACCGCCGGCGCCGCCACGCAGCTCGGACGAGTGGTGATGGCCGTGCCGGGCCCGGTGACCTCCGCGATGTCCCGCGGCTGCAACACCCTGATCCGCAGCGGCGAGGCCCTCCTCGTCGACGGCGTGCACCAGGTGCTCGAGTCGGTAGGCCGGATCGGGGAGGATCTCGGCTCCCCGGCCGCCACCCCACCGCGGCCCACCGATGGTCTCGATCCCGCCGAGCTGCGGGTGCACGAGGCGCTGCTGACCCGTGCCGCGCGCACCGCGGACTGGCTGGCCCGCGACGCCGGGGTGCCGCTGGACCGGGTCCGCGCCGTGCTGCCCAAGCTGGAGCATCTTGGCCTGGCCCAG
>DASXTS010000534.1:0-6508 GCA_036505275.1 Pseudonocardiaceae bacterium | reverse complement strand
CATCACCATGGTCGACCTGATGATCTCCAGGGTGGAGGGCCAGCTGAAGAGCAAGGACATGGCGCTGGAGCTCACCGACAGGGCGAAGCAGCTGCTCGCCCGGCGCGGGTTCGACCCGGTGCTCGGCGCCCGGCCGCTGCGTCGCACGATCCAGCGCGAGATCGAGGACCAGCTCTCCGAGAAGATCCTCTTCGGCGAGGTGCTGCCAGGGCAGATCGTGATCGTCGACGTGGAAGGCTGGGATGGCGAGGACGGTGCGGACGACCGGGCGGTCTTCACCTTCCGCGGCGAGGCCAAGCAGCTGGTCGTGCCGGACGCCGTACCGGCGAACCTGGCCAGCTCGGCCGGCTCGGCCGGCTCGGCCGGCTCCAAGGAGGCCGCCGCCGAGTAGGGTTCGGACCTTCGTCTCGGTCTGTGCGGGGGCGCCTCACCATCCCAGGTGAGGCGCCCCTTTCTATTCCGTTGCTGTGCGGTGGTGGCGGCTAGCCCACGCGTCCGGGCGTGGGGAGCAGGGCATCGATGGCAGTCAGGGCGTCGGCAGCGCCGAGCTTGACGGGGATGCCTCGGCCGTGCCGCACGTCCGGTTCCAGCGGGTTGATCCTGATCAGCGCGGCCGTCGCGGCGCTGGACAGCTCGGCCTGACGACGCACGATCGGCACGGCGGTGCCGGCGCCGATCTCGATGACGACGAGCCGGCCCTGCCGGCCGCCGCGCCGCCACACCGCGAGCGAGTCCAGAGCCGGCTGGCTGCGGGTCGGCACCCAGTACGGGTCGTCGAACATGAGGATGTTCGGCCTGGCCAGCTCGCCGCACCACGGGCATGACGGCAGCGGGCCCACGGCACGCATGGTGGCCACGTCCACCTCCACGTCGAGGTCCGCGGCTGGCCACACGTCCTGCCGGCACGGATGCACGCACTGCAGGTACTTGATGGAGCCGTGCACCTCGGCCACGTTCGAGCACGCGAAGCCGGCCCGCTGGAACTGGCCGTCCACATTGGAGGTGAACACCCGCGTCGGCAGGCGCGCAGCCCAGCGCAGCAGCACGCCGTACCCCGCGTGCGGCACGGTGTGCCGGTAGAGCGCGAACCGATGGCCGTAGAAGCCCCACGCCAGCCGCGGGTCGGCGTCGAAGTGCACCGGGTCGGCCAGTTCCTCGAACCGAAGGCCGAGGCGGCGGTACGGCGGGTACGCCCGCCAGAAGCCCTCCGGCCCGCGGAAGTCGGGCAGTCCGGAGTCGACGCCCATGCCGGCCCCGGCGCACACCAGTAGCGCGTCGGCCTGGGCGATCAGGGCGGCCGCGCGGTCCAGCTCAGCTCGCCGGCCCGACAGCCTGGACCACCTCGAACTCCAGCAGGGCCGAGCCGCTGGCCACCGGCCGGGATCGATCACCGGCGTGCGCCTGCATGCCGGCGCCGTCTCGCCACGCCGCGAAGGCCTCCTCGGACTCCCATTTCGTATACACGAAGTACCGGGTTTCACCCGCCACCGGCCGCAGCAGCTCGAAGCCCAGGAAGCCCGGCGAGGACTCCACCGCGCCGTGCCGGCTGGCGAAGCGGTGCTCCAGCTCCGGCCCGGCCCCCTCAGGCACCTCGATTGCGTTGATCTTCACAACCGCCATGTGGCCCACCCTACGGCTGTGGATAAGTCGTGAGTGGCAAATGGTGTTCTGACACCATTTGCCACTCACGGGCGAAGCGTTCCTGGCCAGAGGAACGCTTCGGCCGGCCGGTCGGTGCCGCGGAACCAGGCGTCGAAGAAGCCGTCGAGCCGCTGCCCGGACACCTCGGACACATAGGCCTCGAAGTCGCGCCAGGAGGCGTTGCCGCCGGCGTGCCGCTGCACCCAGCCCTTGAGCACGGTATCGAAGGCGGCGTCGCCGATCTGCCGGCGCAGCGCGTGGATGGCCATCGGGCCCTTGGTGTAGACGCCGCGAAACTCGTTGCCGGAGCCCATCTCGGTCAGCCTCAGGCGGAAGTCCACGCGGCGAACGGCATCGCGGTAGTCCTGGTCGAGGTTTGCGCCGGTCTTGGCCTCGCGCCAGAGCCATTGCGCGTAGCTGGCGAGGCACTCGTTGAGGCAGATGTCCGACCAGCGCCGCACCGAAACGGCGTTGCCGTACCACTGATGGGCGTTCTCGTGCACGATGATCTCGACGTTGCCCTGCGGCGGGTAGATCGGCCGGGTCTGCGTCTCGAGGGCGTACCCGAGGCTGGCGCCGAGAAAGATGCCGCCGGCCGCCTCGAACGGGTACGGGCCGAACCTGCTGGACAGGAACTCCAGTATCTCGGGCAGGCGCTGCTCAGCCTCCCTCGCTGCCTCGGCGTTGGATGCGTAGGCGTCGATCACCGGGGTGCCGTCCGGCAATGCCGAACGGACCACGCGCCACCGGCCGATGGCGATCGTGGTGAGGTAGGTCGCCACCGGCTCGCGCTGTCGCCACCGGAAGGTCGTCCAGCCGTCCGAGCTGGTGGACGGCTCGTCGACGCCGTTGGACACGACGGTCCACCCGTCCGGAACGCGCGCGGTGAGCGCGAAGGTCGCCTTGTCGGTCGGGGTGTCGTTGGCCGGGTACCACGCCGGTGCGGAGTGCGGTTCGCCGGCGGCCACCGCGGTGCCGGAGGTGGAGTCGGCGTACCAACCGCCGGCGCCGAGGCCGCTCTCCCCGAACAGCCGCGGCTCGCCGTCGTAGCGCACGCGCACGCTGAAGGTGGCGTCCGCGGCGATCACTGCCGCCGGCGTGATGACCAGCTCGTGCTCGCCGCTCTGGGTGAACTCGGCCGGCCGGCCGTCCACCTCGACGGAGCGCACGATCAGCCGGTAGAGGTCGAGGTTGAACCGGGACAGCGGCGCAGTCGCGCGGGCGGTCAGGGTGGTGTCCCCGTCGAGGTGCCGGCTGGCCGGGTCGTAGCTGATCGAGACCTGGTATCCGGCGACGTCGTAGCCGCCGTTGCCATCGGTCGGGTAGTAGTCGTCGCCGGCGCCGTCCGCGCCGATCTGGCCGGTGGCCGGGTGGCCGGAGCCGGCCGGGCCGCCGGCGCCTGGTGCTGCTTCGTTCGTCAGCACACCGCGGGTGGCGGCCACCGAGGCCGTGGCGAGGGCACCGATGGCCACGAGCACCAGCACCAGCGCGGTGAGGCGCCGTGGACCCGTCACCGCGCCATCATCGGGCAGCCCCGGTAAAGCCGCGAGCAACGCGGGGTCACAGGATGTCGACCTCACCGGTCCTGGTAGCCGTGACGCCGATCGCGCGGACCGTGGCCCGGATCGGCCGTACCGGATGCAGCGCGGCGAACCCGGCGGTCAGCTGCGCGGTCGTCAGGTCCTGGGCCAGCGCGCAGTGCGGCACCCACGCACCGGGCAGGTAGTACGCCCACGGCTGGCTGACCCGGCCGGCCAGCGCGTCGTGCGCTGCAGAGTGCACGGCCAGCAGCTCGGCGTCCACCACCGCGCCGAGGAACAGCGCGTTCTCGTCGGTCGGGAAGGTGCTGAGCGTGTACAGCCACAGGTTTGGCAGCGCGAGCAGGCGCAACGAGGCGCGCAGCGCGTCCCGGGTGCGCGGTGGAATGGCGCCGGCCACGGCGAGCGAGACGTGCGGCCGGTGCCGCCGGTGGCTGCGCACGGCCAGGCTCGGCACCCCGGCGTCGTCCAGCCGCCTCCACAGCGCGCGCACGGCGGCATCCGCCTCGTCGTCGAAGAACATCTCCACCGAATTCGCCACGCCTACCCCGGTCAGCCCTCCGCGGTCCGTGTCAGAGCTCAGTGCTCGCCGGGCAGCGCGAACAGCCCGTCGGCGGTCTGCTCGACGAGGCCGTCGACAAGCAGCGAGTCGAGGCACCGGTCGCGCTGCGCGGCGTCGGCCCACACCACGTCGAGGTTGGCGCGGCGCACCGGCCCGTCGGTGTCCCGCAGCACGTCCATCAGCAGGCCGCGCACCTGGCGGTCGGTGCCGGCGAAGCGCTGCACCGGCTTCACCCGGCCGTCGTACGCCGGCCGGCCGGCCCGGACCCACGCGCAGCCCGCCAGCACCGGGCACTCGGCACACCGCGGCGCACGCACCGTGCACAGCACCGCGCCGAGCTCCATGAGCGCCACCGAGCACCGCGCCGCAACGTCCGGACGGTCCGGTAGCAGGGCATCGACATCGGACAGGTCACGTGCGGTGGACGACGGCCCCGCGTCGGCGACGCCGTACACCGCGCGGGCCACCACCCGACGCACATTGGTGTCCACCACCGGGCACCGCGCGCCGTGCGCGAACGCGGCCACCGCCCGTGCCGTGTACGCGCCGATGCCCGGCAGTGCCAGCAGAGCGTCAACATTGCGCGGAACGGTGTCCCCGTGCTCCCGCGCGAGGACGCCGGCGCATTCGTGCAGCCGCAGCGCGCGCCGCGGATAGCCGAGCTTGCCCCACGCCCGCACCGCCTCGCCGGCCGGCTCGACGGCCAGCGCGGACGGCCGCGGCCAGCGGTCGATCCACTCCTGCCAGACCGGCGCCACCCTGGCCACCGGTGTCTGCTGCAGCATGATCTCACTGACCAGTACACCCCACGGCGTGGTCCCCGGCCGCCGCCACGGCAGGTCCCGCGCGTTCGCGTCGTACCAGCCGATCAGGCTTTCGATGTTGAGCACGCTCGCCAGGTTACGGAATTGCGGGTGCGCCGCAGGGTGCGGCTTCGCCCGGAAGGTGGCCGCTAGCTGATCTCGTCGACATCGTGGCTGTGGACGTCGACCACGAACCCGCGGACGACCTCGGCGTGGGTCAGGTACGGGCTGCGCCGGATCCGCTCGACGGACTGCCGCACGTCCTCCTTGACGTCGACGAACGCCTCGACCGCCCACGGTGGGCGCAATCCGGTGTCGCGTTCGAGCTCGCCGCGGAACTCGTCGTCGGTGAAGGTGGTCATGCCGCAGGCCGTGTGGTGCAGCACCAGCACCTCCCGGGTGCCCAGCCGGCGCTGACTGATCGCCAACGAGCGGATCACGTCGTCGGTGATCACCCCGCCGGCGTTGCGGATCACGTGAGCCTCGCCGGGCCGCAGCCCGAACAGCGCGAAGAGGTCGAGCCGGCAGTCCATGCAGGTCACGACGGCGACCCGCAACGTGGGGCGGACCGGCAGCTCGGGGATGCCCGGGTCGTTGGCGTCGAGGTGACGGGTCAGCAGCCGGTCGATGCCGGACGGCTCTCGGCTTGGTTCGGTCACGGTGTCCTCCGATGGCGGCAGGGCTCCAGTCGAGAGAACCGCGGCGACGCGGCCGCTGGCAATGTCGCCTCCGCCACCCGGCAAGGTGTCTGCCAGATGAATTCGCCCATCGGGTGATCGGGAAATCCCTCGACCAGCACAAAGGCGGGATTACGGTCCGTCGCATGATTACGGTCCGTCGCGTGATGCAGCCCATCGGACCGATGCCGCGAGCCGTATACCGGCGCCGGCGGGCTGTCGCGGTCGCAGTGCTGGTGTTGCTGCTCCTGCTGTCGATCTGGCTGCTCGCGGCGGTCGCGGGCGGTGAGCCGGGGCCGCTGGTGATCGACCAGCGGGCGGCCGCGGCCGGCCTCGATGGCGAGCCGAGGGTCGATTCCTCGGTGACTGTCACCGCCGGTAGCAGTACCGAGGCGCCGCCGTCGAGCACTACCGAGCCCTCGCAGTCGACCCCAGCCTCCCCGTCCTCCTCGTCCGTGTCGTCCGTCTCGTCCGTTTCGCCGACTCCGTCCGGGCCGCCGATAACAGTGCCGGCTGCGCCACCTGTACCACCTGCGCCACCTGCGCCACCTGCACCACCTGCGCCACCTGCACCACCTGCGCCGCCGCAGCCGTGCCCGGACCAGTCGATCGGCCTCGCCGCCCAGCCGGAGCAGCTCGAGTATCGCGTCGGCGCCAAGCCGGTCTTCCGGCTGACTGTCACCAACACCGGCACCTTGCCGTGTACTCGCGACCTCGACGCCGGGCTGCAGGAGCTGCTGGTCTTCGCCGCTGACGGCATCACCCGGCTGTGGTCGAGCAACGACTGCTACCCCGGCGACAGCGTCGACGTGCGTACCCTCGCGCCGGGCGAGCCGGTTGCCTTCGCGGTCACTTGGGCCGGCCGCTCGTCCCGGCCCGGCTGCGCCGGCCAGCGCGTGCAGGTCCCCGCCGGCGACTATCTGGTGGTCGCCAAGCTGGGCCAGCTCACCAGCCCACCTACCCCGTTCCGCCTGATCCGCTGACCCCTGGCCGGCGTGTTCGCCGGTTGGGGCGTTCGTGTTGGGCGTTTCGATAGACGGCCAGCCCGTCGGCGAGGTCAACGCGCGGAGCCCAACCGCCTAACTTGCACGGCTCAACCGCCAAACTCGAGTGATTGAACCGGCGCACACGGGCGACCGAAGCGGCGAACACGCGCGACCGAACCGGCCAACACGGCCGACCGAAGCGGCGAACACGCCGGAGGAGTGTCAGGCGTAGCGTTCGACGATGCTGGTCTCGGCGAGGCGGGAGAGTCCCTCGCGCACCACACGAGCCCGGGCGTCGCCG
>DASXTS010000533.1:0-2343 GCA_036505275.1 Pseudonocardiaceae bacterium | reverse complement strand
ATCCGGGTCTCGGCGCCGGATTCGACCAGCGTGCGGCACACATCATCCCCGGAAACGACCGGCAGGTCGCGGTCGAGCACAATGACGTCGTAGTCGTTGACCGCCAGCCGCTCCAGCGCGGCATCACCGTCGTAGGCCACGTCGACGGCTATCGCGCGGTTGCGCAGACCCGCAGTGATCGTGTCGGCAAGGAGCCGTTCGTCTTCCACCACCAGAACCCGCATCTGCCCATCATGCCGTGGTCAGACGTTAGGGCGGTGTTAGGGAATCCCTCGCGCCGCCCTAACGGCCCGTCGGGTGAACTGGTGTGCATGAAAGGACACGCATCACAAGAAGGACGCACATGACAGGAAAGCGGCAGGCTCGACGTCTGGTGCCGGCGCTGCTGGTGGTGCCGCTGCTGGTGCTGGCCGCGTGCGGACAGAACAACCGAAACGTCGTCACCTCGGTCGACAAGGCGGCGGCGGGCCGGGCGTACGCGCAGTGCATACGGGACAACGGTGTGCCCGACTTTCCCGACCCGGACGCCAACGGGCAGTTACGCGGCCCCGCCCACGAGAAGGAAGGCGACCCGAAATTCCGAGCCGCGCAGGAGAAATGCCGCGACCTGGCCCCAGGCGCCGAACATGAAAAAACCGACCCAGCCACTGTGGAGCAGATGCGCAAGTTCTCGCAGTGCATGCGCGACAACGGTCTGCCCGACTTTCCCGACCCGGACGCCAACGGGCAATTGCGCGGCGCCGGCCACGAGCAGCAAGACAACCCGACGTTCCGAGCCGCGATGGAGACCTGCCGCCAAAAGCTGCCCGGCGGAGGCGACCATCGATGAGGCCCAAGCTCCTGATCACCGGCAGCGCGGTGGTGATCCTCGGTGGCACGGTCGCCGGATTGGCGCTGGCCTGGGGATCGGCCGCCAAGGAACCAGCAGCCAAGCCCGCGTTGCCTCCCGCCACCGCGAAGGTCACCAGGACCACGCTCGTGGAAACCAAGAAAGTGTCGGGCACGCTCGGCTACGGCGATGCGGTGCCGGTCAGCGCGGCCCAGACCGGGACACTCACCTGGATCGCGCCGGAGGGCTCCGCGGTCAAGCGGGGCGAGCCGCTGTTCAAGCTCGACGAGCGACCGGTCGTCGCGCTCTATGGCTCGCTGCCGCTGTATCGGACGCTGCGTGTGGGTGTCGAGGGCACCGATGTCAAACAGTTCGAGGAGAACCTGTCGAAGCTGGGCTACACCGGGTTCACCGTCGACGACACCTACACCGCGGCCACGGCCCAGGCCGCGCGGAGCTGGCAGGCTGACCTTGGCCTGCCCAAGACCGGAGCCGTGGAGCCGGGCCAACTGGTGGTCATCCCAGGCGCAGTGCGAGTCGCCGAGCACACTGCCCGCGTCGGTGAAAGGATCGGCGGCGATACCGGTGGCGGCGCGTCTGTGCTGTCCTACACCGGCACGACCCGGCTGGTCACCGTCGAGCTCGAGGTGGCCGACCAGGCGCTTGCCGCCAAGAGCCGCACGGTCACGGTTACAGTTCCCGGCCAGGGCCCGATGAAGGGAAAGATCGCCCAGGTCGGCACCGTCGCCACGGCGCCGGAACAAATCGGCAACGCGCCTGGGGACCAAGCGAGCAACGCGCCTGGCGGGAGCAGCTCGACCGCCCCCGACGCCCGTATTCAGGTGACGGCGACGATCGCCGATCAGAAGAAGCTCGGTTCGCTGGACGGCGCCCCGGTGGATGTGGACTTCGTCAGCCAAGAGCGTGAGGACGTCCTGGCGGTGCCGGTCGCGGCGCTGCTCGCGCTGCCCAAAGGCGGCTACGGGGTCCAGATCGTCCAGGGCGGTGCGACCCGCATCGTGGCTGTAAAGACCGGGATGTTCGCCGCCGGGCGAGTCGAGATCAGCGGCGACGGCATCGCCGAGGGTCTCACGGTCGGGATGCCCAAGTGAGCGGCCGGGCCGAGGCGATCGTGACGCTGCGCGGAGTTAGCCGCGACTATCCGGGCGGCGTCACCGCGCTCCGCGACGTCGACCTGGACATCGACCGCGGCGAGATGGTGGCGATCGTCGGGCCGTCGGGGTCGGGCAAGTCGACGATGCTCAACGTGATGGGCACACTGGACCGGCCCACCAGCGGGGATGTCGTCATCGACGGGTTCGATGTCGCGGGCCTGTCCGACCGTGAGCTGTCGGCCCTACGGGCGCGCCGCCTCGGGTTCGTCTTCCAGCAATTCCACCTCGCCCCAGGGGTGCCCGCTCTGGACAATGTCGCCGACGGGCTGCTCTACACCGGCGCCAGCCTGCGGCAACGGCGCGAACGGGCAGCACGGGCTCTGGAGCGGGTCGGGCTGG
>DASXTS010000532.1:0-17884 GCA_036505275.1 Pseudonocardiaceae bacterium | reverse complement strand
TACAGCATCGACACGTACCGCTGTTCCTGGCTGAGCTCGTCGACAGAAAGGGTTGACAATACGGGCACCCCCTAGCTACTCTGAGAAATGGAGCAGTTTTGTGTTGCTCATTTTCTTTGCGCCAAAGTCGCTATGGTACCAAAGAACTCAGCCGAGCCGCACCGGCCGAAAATTGACGCCCTATTGCCGCAATGCTGCCATCGGCGTCACCTCGGCGTCACCCCACCGGGGCCGGCCAGTCGCGGCAGGAAACCCGCGCACGGTCAAGCGCCGCACGGAGCCGATCGTGCGGCGCTTGCACCGGGTGTCACTGAGGTGTTGCCGGACGGTGTTACTTGGGTTACTGGACGGGCCGGACTTCGTTCGGGTCGGTGGTCACCTCGTCGCCATTGTCATTCTCGGTCGGCGCGTACGCGCCGCCTGGCATCGAGGCGGCCATGATGGCCTCCTCTTCGCCCTCCTCGCGCCGACGCCCTCTGATCCTGGCGAGCACCACCATGGTCACCGCGTAGACGATGCCGAGCACCAGCATCACCACGCCGAGCTTGGTGACCACCTCCTGCACGTCGCCGTCGACCGGAACATCGATGGTGGAGATGATCCCGAGCAAACCCAGCGCGAAGAGGTAGAACAGCACAGCGAGCAGCCTGCTCACCGAGTTGGCCACCCGCTTGTCGGGGAAGACCTCCTGCAGGTAGACCTGTCCCGCGCGGATCATCAACTGGCCTACCAGGATAATGAGGACGACGCCGAGCACCACGAGCGTCAAATAGGTCTCGGTGCTGTTGTCCATGACAACACCAACCCTTCAGAGGGCTACGTTGCACAAAGATACGGTGCACAAAGAATAGCCAGTCGGGGCCGGAGGTAAACCACCCGTGAGGATGGTCGCAATCGGGCCGCTGTCCGCCGCCGTGGCCGAGCTGTGCGAGTGGCTGCGGCCGGGGATGAGCGAGCCGGCCGCGGCGGGGCTCGGCGAGGTACTGCGGCGGTTGGCCGCGCCGCTGCAGGTCGCGGTCGCCGGCCGCCTGAAGTCCGGCAAATCCACCCTGGTCAACGCCCTGATCGGGCGACGGGTTGCGCCGACCGACGTGGGTGAGTGCACCCGGCTGGTCACCCGCTTCCAGTACGGCACTGTCGACCGCGTCGAGGTGGTGTTCACCGACGGCAGCCGGCAGGCGCTGCCATTCGACGCCGCCGGCATGATCCCGGCCGACCTCGGTATCGGCGGTATCGGCGGCATCGGTGGGCACGATCACATTTCGCACCTGGAGGCCTACCTCACCAACGCGGTGCTCCGGGACCTCACCGTGATCGACACCCCTGGCCTTGGCTCGATGGACACCGCGAGCGCGACGCGGACCGAGGCGCTGCTCGGTGTGCGTCGCGGGGACCCCGAGGGCGACGGCGGCCTCGATCCGGTGTCGTGCTCCGCGGTGGCCGGCGCCGAGGCGGTGCTGTACGTGATCACCCAGACGGTCCGCGCCGACGACCGGCAGGTGCTCGCCGCGTTCACGGCGGCCACCGCGTCCCGCGAGGCCGGCCCGGTGAACGCCATCGCGGTGCTCAACAAGGTCGACACGATCCCGCCGGAGTCGGTGCAGGGTTCCTACGGGAACGTGTGGACGGCCGGCAGCCTGCTCGCTGCCGGGCAGGCGCGCACGCTGGGTCCGCGGGTCGCGGCCGTCCTACCGATGATCGGGTTGCTCGCCGAGACCGCCGAGTCCGGCGTGTTCACCTCGGCCGACGCGGACGCCCTGCGCTCCGTCGCGAGCTGCGACGAGGCGACCAGGACGGCCATGCTGCTCTCCGCCGACCTGTTCACCACGCTGGACGCTCCGGTCCCGGCCGCCGCCAGAACGCGGCTGCTGGAACGCCTCGACCTGCACGGCGTGCGCGTCGCCCTGGCCGCGATCGACGCCGACCCGCACATCACGGCCGGCGCGCTGCGCCGGACGCTGCTGGCCGCCTCGGGCCTCGCCGCGCTGCGCACCACGGTGGACGCCGTGTTCCGGGCCCGCGCCGACGGCATCAAGGCGGCCGCCGCGCTGGCCTCGCTGACGGCGCTCGCGCACGCCGCCGGCGACCGCGGCGAGCGCCAGCGGGTGCACGACGCGATCGAGATGCTGCTGCAGCGACCGGAGGCGCACCAGCTGCGGCTGCTCGAGGCGCTCACCCTGGTCACCTCCGGCGCGGTCGCCCTGCCGGACGATCTCACCGCCGAGGTGCTCCGGATCGGCGGCTTCACCGACGTCGCCGAGCAGCTCGGCATGGCCGGCCGCCCGGTGCCCGAGCTGGCCGGCTACGCGCTGGAACGGGCCGGCTGGTGGCGATCCTTTGCCTCGTTCGGCGCCACGCCGGCGCAGAGCAGGGTGGCGCACGTGGTGCACCGCGCGTACTTCCTGATCTGGCAGCGGCTCCGCGCCGAGGTACCCCAGCAGTGATCCAATGACCACCGCGCCGTCGCTTCCACAGCTGGTCCGCGAGACCCGCGAGCGCCTCACCGCGCTACTGGCCAGCACGGATCGGGACGCCGCGGCGTGGGTGGAGCGGGTCCGCACCGCCCGCCCGCAGACGCCGACCGTCGTGGTGGTCGGCGAGACCAAGCGCGGCAAGAGCTCGCTGGTCAACGCGCTGCTCGCGACGCAGGGACTGTCCCGGGTGGACGCCGAGGTGGCCACCGACACCTACGTCGTGCTGCGGTACGGCGCCTCCTGGACGACCCACATCCACGACCGGCCACCACGGCACGTCGAGGTGCAGGCCCCGATCCCGCTGCTGGACCGGCTGACCCTGGTCGACTCCCCTGGCGTCGGCGGCTTGGACGCCGCCCATGGCGAGCTCGCCGCCGAGGCCGCCGAGGCAGCCACGGCGCTGCTCTTCGTGGTGGACGCCGCCGCCCCGTTCACCAGCGGCGAGCTCGGCTTCCTGCGCCGCCTGTCCGAACGGGTGGAGACCGTGGTGTTCGCCCTGACCAAGGTCGATCTGCATCGCGGGTGGCGGCAGATCCTGGAGGCCGACCGCGCGCTGCTCGCCACGCACGCGCCACGCTTCGCCGGCGCGCAGTTCCACCCGGTGTCGGCCCGCCTGTTCGAGTCCGCGGCCGCCGCGCCGACCGCTGAGGTGGCCGCCCTGCTCCGCGAGCGCTCCGGTGTCGCCGACCTGCAGGCGGCGCTGCAACGCCAGGTCGGCGGCCGGGCGGTGATGCTGGGCGAGGCCAACGTGCTGCGCGCCATCGCCACCGCGCTGGCCGGAGTGATCGCCGGTATGCAGGCCAGGCAGCGCGTCCTCGTCGCCGCCGCCGAGGGGCAGCCGGCCGGCGAGGCGTCGGCCGGCCTGCTGCATCGGCGCCGGGACGAGCTCACCGCGCAGCGCCGAGCCGGTGGCCGGGGCTGGCAGCTGCGGTTGCGCGGCGAGCTGCAGCGCACCCGGCTGGCGTCCCTGCACGACGTCGCTACCCACGCCCGCGCCGCGCAGACCTGGTTTCGCCGCGCGGTCGACGAGGCCGACCGGGACACCCTCGCCCGGCTGCCGTACCAGCTCGACGCGGCGCTGCAGGTGATGTCCGTGCGGATCACCGCCGGCCTCGCGCAGCGGCTGTCCCGGGTGGTCGACACGGCGCTCGCCGAGCTGTTCACCCCGGCCGAGCTGGACGCGGCACTAGTCCAGTTCACCCGCCGCGGTGGCGCTGCGCCGCCGGTGATCCTGCGCCCGCCGGACCGGCGCCCCGCCGGTGTCGAGGACAAGCTGTTGGTCGCCATGGGCGTCTCCGGGGGGCTCGGCCTCGGCCGGGTGGCCGCCCAGCCACTCGCCGGTCTGGCGCTGACCGGCCTCGGTGCCGCGGCCGGCATCGCCGTGCTGCCGGTGACCATCGTGCTTGGCCTCGGCGCCGGCTGGTGGATGGCGCGGGCCCGCCGGCACGCCGCCGACAAGGCCCATCTCAAGCAGTGGCTCGCCGACGTCCTGGCCGAGGCCCGCGCCGCCCTCGACCAGGCTGTGGCCGAGCAGATGATCGACGCCGAGCAGCAGCTCACGCTGGCCCTTGACGATGCCATCGGCCGAAGGGTCGCCGCCATCGAGGAGGAACTGCGCGAGGTCGACCGCGCCCTGCGCCTGGATGCCGCCGCGCGCGAACATGAGCTCGCCGAGGTCCGCGCCACCCTGGCCGCGGCGCGCGCCGGCCGCGAACGCGCCGAGCAGCTGCTGGGCCGCATCGGCGAACTACGTGACCGGACCTGACCCGGGCATGCCGGGGGAACCCGGCCGGCCTACCGTGAGTCCAAGCAGCCAGAGCCCGAAGCGACGCCAGGGAGATCAGGTGCACATCGAGGAGTCCGGCGCAGACCCGACCCCGACGGTCGAGGGCGAGCTGTACCAGACCCAGGCGTCGGTCGACACCACGGGCGACTGGGTGCACGTCGACGACCCGCACGAGCCCATCCCCGGTGGCCCCATCCCGATCGGCCCCTTCATCGGGGACGTCGAGGTCGCCGCCCCCACCGACGACACGGACGGCGACGGCCGCCTCGACACCGTCGTGGTCACCGACGCCCTGGGTGACACTCTGATCTTCACCGACGCCGACGAGGACGGCGACGCCGACTACGCCACCGAGATCACCGGCGACGGCCACATCACCGTGACGGAGCACACCCAGGACGGCGACTGGACCGTCATCGAACGCGGCCACCTCGACGAGCACGGCGCCTACCACGAGGACGCCGAGGCAACAGGTTGGATCACCGACCCCCGCACCGGAAACTGGGTCCGCGGCCCGGCCGAATAGATCCTCGAAATTTCTTGACGTATCGGTCAATTTGTTTTGCAGAGCCACTCCCTTCCCGAGTACGGATGGTAGCTGCCGCGGCGGTTGCGCCGGCCCAGCCGTGTCGACACGAAAAGGCGAGCCAGGCCGCACGCTCCGTGTCGTACGCGCTGGTGCAACCCGTCGAGGTCCCGCCGCCCAGCGCGCGTGCCTCGCTCGATTCGCGCCGCGGGTTCCTCTCGATCGAGTGCCCTGTGCCGGTGTTGAGCTGAACGAGCTGTGCTCGTCCGGAGCCCTCCGGGCGCCCGCCGGTGTGGTGCTGGCCGACCGGATGGCCCGGCGGATGGCCCAGCGGATGGCCCAGCGGATGGCCCAGCAGCTGGCCGCGAGAGTGGACGTGCTGAATCGATTCCGTGATCGGTCCTGTGAGGGATCAGACACGCTCCCGCGCGGCGAAGGGCGCATACATTGCGTTAATCTTTTCTTCACCCATTGACACCGACGCGCCCTCGTGTCCCTGGCGAGCGGCGTCGTCTGTCATTGCCTGAGAGCAGTCAGGAGAGCGTGCCGATGACCGCAGTGACCATTCCCGGCCTTGACGTAGCCCCGACGAGGCATCGCAAGCTGCTCGCCTGGGTCCGCGAGGTGGCTGACCTGACCCAGCCGGACCGGGTCGTCTGGTGCGACGGATCGGACCAGGAGTGGGACCGGCTGACGGCGAAGCTGGTGGCGGCGGGCACGTTCGTGCCGCTGAAGAAGAAGCCGAACTCCTTCTGGTGCGCCTCTGACCCGTCTGACGTGGCGCGAGTCGAGGAGCGGACGTTCATCTGCTCGGTGGACGAGGCGGACGCCGGCCCGACGAACAACTGGATGGCCCCGGCCGAGATGAAGGCCATCATGACCGAGCTGTACCGCGGCTGTATGCACGGTCGGACGATGTATGTGATTCCGTTCTGCATGGGGCCGCTGTCGGCCGAGCAGCCCATGCTTGGCGTTGAGATCACCGACTCGGAATACGTCGTGGTATCGATGCGGGTAATGACCAGAATGGGCACCAAGGCGTTGGAGAAATTCGGCGACGACGCCCATTTCGTGCCCTGCCTGCATTCGGTGGGCATGCCGCTCGAGCCCGGCGGCGAGGACGTGCCGTGGCCGTGCAGCGAGACGAAGTACATTACGCAGTTCCCGGAGGAGCGCGCCATCTGGTCCTATGGGTCCGGCTATGGCGGAAACGCGTTGCTCGGCAAGAAGTGCTACTCGCTGCGGATCGCGTCGGTGATGGCCCGCGACGAGGGGTGGCTCGCCGAGCACATGCTGATCCTCAAGCTGATCTCGCCTGAGCAGAAGGTCTACTACGTCACCGCGGCGTTCCCGTCGGCCTGTGGCAAGACCAACCTGGCCATGCTGCAGCCCACCATCCCGGGCTGGAAGGTGCAGACGCTCGGCGACGACATCGCCTGGATGCGGTTCGGTGACGACGGCCGGCTGTACGCGGTGAACCCCGAGTCCGGGTTCTTCGGCGTGGCGCCCGGCACCAACCAGAAGACCAACCCGAACGCGGTCCGGACCATCAACCGCGGCAACTCGATCTTCACCAACGTGGCGCTGACCGACGACGGCGACATCTGGTGGGAGGGCATGGAGGGCAGCCCTCAGCACCTCATCTCGTGGAAGAAGCGGGACTGGACGCCGGCCGACGGCGAGGCCGGCGAGCCGAGTTCGCACCCCAACTCGCGGTACTGCACCCCCATGGCGCAGTGCCCGGTGCTGGCTCCGGAGTGGGACGACCCCAAGGGCGTGCCGATCTCGGCGATGCTGTTCGGCGGCCGGCGGGCCACCACGGTCCCGTTGGTCACCGAGTCGCGGGACTGGCAGCACGGGGTGTTCCTCGCCGCCACGCTCTCCAGCGAGAAGACCGCGGCCGCGGTCGGCAATGTCGGCGAGGTGCGGCGCGACCCGATGGCGATGCTGCCGTTCATCGGCTACCACGCCGGCGACTACTTCCAGCACTGGATCGACATGGGCAAGGGTGCCGACGCGCAGAAGCTGCCCAAGATCTTCTACGTGAACTGGTTCCGCCGGGGCGAGGCAGAGGTTCGTGCGGGACACCCGCACCCGGGGCGGTTCCTGTGGCCGGGCTTCGGGGAGAACTCACGGGTGCTCAAGTGGGTCATCGAGCGGATCGAGGCCAAGGCGGCCGCCGAGGAGACCGCAATCGGCTGGGTGCCGCCGATCGAGGCGCTGGACCTCTCCGGGCTGGACGTGCCAACCGAGGACGTCGAGGCCGCGTTGCGTGTCGACCTCGACGAGTGGCGGGCCGAGCTGCCGCTCATCGAGGAGTGGTTCGACAAGATCGGCGGCAAGCTCCCGACGTTGCTGCGCGACGAGCTGGAGGCGTTGAAGGTTCGCCTGAGAGGCTGAACCGCGGCACCCAATGGTGTGACATTGACGGCTGGGCTTAGCATCCCGGCCATGTCCCTTCAGCGCCCACCCCGGCCTCAGCAGCCACGGCAGCCCCAGGTACCGCAGCTGCAGTGGAACCGGTGGAACCTGCTGCTGCTGATCCCGCTGTACCTCCTGCTCACGCCGTTGTACAACCGGGTGACTCCGAAGCTCTTCGGCATGCCGTTCTTCTACTGGTTCCAGCTTGCGAGCGTCGTCGTCGGCGTCTTGGTGACGGCCCTGGTCTACATCATGACCAGGGAGGACGACTATGTTGTGACCGGCGGGCCCGACCGGCTGAACGTCGATGCGCTGGACGAGGGAGCCGGGCGATGACCGTCAAGGCGACCGAACTGATCATCTTCGCGATCATGTTCGGCACCGTGACGGTCATGGGTTTCGTGGCGTCCCGGTGGAAGCCGGGCACCACGCTGGAGCACCTGGACGAGTGGGGCCTCGGCGGGCGAAAGTTCGGTTCGTGGGTGTGCTGGTTCCTGATCGGCGGCGACGTGTACACCGCGTACACCTTCGTCGCGGTGCCGGCGCTGCTGTTCAGTGCGGGCGCGGCGGGTTTCTTCGCGCTGCCCTACACGATTGTGGTGTATCCGATCGTGTTCATGCCGCTACTGCGGATCTGGTCGGTGTGCCGGGTGCACGGCTATGTCACCCAGGCGGACTTCGTCCGGGGCAGGTACGGCTCGCCGACGCTCGCGCTGCTGGTCGCGATCACCGGGATCGCGGCCACCATGCCCTACATCGCCCTGCAGCTCGTCGGCTTGGAGGCGGTGCTGCGCACCATGGGCCTGAACCAGGCCGGCTGGGTTGGCCACCTTCCGCTGTTCCTGGCGTTCGTGATCCTTGCGCTGTACACCTACCAGTCCGGGCTGCGGGCGCCGGCGCTCATCGCCTTCGTCAAGGACATCCTGATCTACCTGGTGGTCGTCGTCGCGGTGCTCTACCTGCCGATCAAGCTCGGCGGCTGGGACAGCATCTTCGGCGCGGCTGACGCCAAGTTCCAGCAGACCCAGAGCTCGGCGGACGGGCTGCTGCTGAACTCGGGCAACCAGCTGCAGTACGCCACACTGGCGCTGGGCTCGGCGCTGGCACTGTTCCTCTACCCGCACACCGTGACCGGGGTGCTGGCCGCCCGCAGCCGTCATGTGATCAAGTTGAACATGTCGGCGCTGCCGATGTACTCGCTGCTGCTCGGACTGATGGCGCTGCTCGGCTACTGCGCCATCGCGGCCGGGGTGCGGCCGCTGCAGAACGCGGCCACCGGTGGCTCGGACAGCAGCACGATCGTCCCGGTGCTGTTCGACCAGCAGTTCCCGGACTGGTTCGCCGGCCTGGCGTTCGCGGCCATCGGCATCGGCGCACTGGTGCCCGCGGCCATCATGTCGATCGCCGCGTCCAACCTGTGGACCCGCAACATCTACAAGGAGTACCTGCGCCGGGACGCCACGCCGGAGGACGAGGCGCGGCAGGCGAAGATGGCCTCGCTGCTGGTGAAATTCGGCGCGGTGGTGTTCATCGTCGTGATCAACCCGCAGTACGCGATCGACCTGCAACTGATCGGCGGCGTGATCATCCTGCAGATCCTGCCGGCGGTCGGCTTCTCGCTGTACACCCGCTGGTTCCACCGGCACGCACTGATCAGCGGGTGGATCGTCGGCATGCTGTACGGCCTGTGGATGCTCTACCAGGTGCCGAACCCGGGGACCGGGCGGCAGCACTTCGGTGGCTCGGCGTACCCGCTCAAGGATGTGTCGCTGCTCGGGCTGTGGTCGCCGTTCGAGGGATCCAACAAGTCTATCTACGTCGGGTTCGCCGCGCTGCTGGTCAACATCGTGGTGGCGGCCCTGGTCACCGTGATCCTGCACCAGATCAAGGTGTTCAACGGGACGGATGCAACCGACCCGGCCGACTACTACGCCGAGGAGGGCGACGAGACCGTCGAGCCGGTGTACGAGCGAGTCGGACACTGACGCCCCTGTGAGTGGTAAATGGTGCTATAGCACCATTTACCACTCACGACTTGTCCACAGGCGTGGGCAGAAGGGCGGTGGGCGTGAGCGGCGAGGGCGCAGTGAGCCGGTTCGGCGTCGTCGAGCCGGCCGATCTGCCGGACGACCTGCGGGAGCGGATCTCGGTGATCGCCGGGAAGTCCGGGTTCGTGCCCAACGTGTTCCGGGCGCTCGCGGTGCGCCCCGCCGAGCTGCGGGCGTTCCTTGACTACCACGACGCACTGATGGACAGCGCCGAGGGGCTGTCCAAGGCGGAGCGGGAGCTCGTGGTGGTGGCCACCTCGGGGGCCAACCACTGCACCTACTGCGTGGTGGCGCACGGCGCCATCCTGCGGATCAGGAGCAAGGACCCGCACCTCGCCGACCAGGTGGCCAGCAACCCGTGGGCCTGCGACCTCGACGAGCGCCGGCGCGCCATCGTCGACCTCGCGCTGCTGCTGGCCACCGACTCGGCGACCCTGACCGACGCCGACCTTGACGCCGCGCGGGATACCGGCCTGACCGACGATGAGATCTGGGACATCGGGGCCATCACGGCGTTCTTCGCCATGTCGAACCGGCTGGCGCACCTGATGGCCCTGCGCCCCAACGCGGAGTTCTACGACATGGGCCGGTGATGGGGCCGCTGGCGCGGCCCCTGTGAGTGGCAAATGGTGCCATAGCACCATTTGCCACTCACGACTTGTGCACAAGGGCGGCGGCGCCGATCAGGCCGGCGTCGCCGCCGAGCGTGGCGGGCAGCACGCGGAGGCCGCGCAGGAAGTCGAGGCCGGCGTAGCGGCCGACGGCGGCGCGGAGGGGATCGAAGAGCAGCGGGCCGGCCTTGGCGACTCCGCCGCCGATCACCACGAGATCGAGGTCGCAGACGGCGGCGACGGAGGTGATCATGGCAGCGATCGCGGTGGCGCCGCGGCGGAAGGCCTGTTGGGCGACCGGGTGGCCGGCGGCGGCCGCATCGGCGAGTTCCTTCGCGTCCGCCTCCGGTGGGGCCGACCAGCCGTGCTCGCGAGCCCACTGTGTCATCCGCGGGCCGGACGCGATCGCCTCGACGCAGCCGCGCCCGCCGCACGTACACGGTGGCCCGGCCACGTCGACCACCATGTGGCCGACGTGGCCGGCGTTGCCGGTGCGGCCGTCGTACGGTGCGCCGTCCAGCACGAGGCCGCCGCCGACTCCGGTGGAGACCACCATGCCGAGCAGGAACGCGGCGCCGCGGCCGGCGCCGCGCCACCACTCGCCGAGCGCCATGCACAGCCCGTCCCCGGCCAGGCGCACCGGCACCGCGTCGGCGCCGGTGCCGGCACCGACGGCCGCGGCCATCCGCTCGCGCAGCGGAAAGCCGCGCCACTGCGGGATGTTGATCGGGCCGACCGTCCCGGCGGTCAGGTCGATCGGACCGGCCGAGCCGATGCCGACCCCGCGCACCGTGCCGCCGGCCGCGGCCAGCGCGTCCGCGACGAGGCGGGCCACCACCGCCCACACGGTTTCCGCGTCGCCGCCGTCCGGGGTGGGCCCACTGGCGCTGTACAGCAGCCGGCCGGCCGGGTCGACCAGTCCCACGGCCATCTTGGTGCCGCCGACGTCGAGGGCGAGTGCGTGGTCGGCCATCAGTGCTTGTGGGTGTTGTCGGGCTGCCGGGGATCGCCGGGATGCTCGTAGCCCGGTGCCAGCCTGACCAGCTCGGCCCGGCGGCTGTCCAGCCAGGTGGCGAACGCCCGGCGGCGCGCGGCAGCGCGCAGATCGGCGGCGATAGCGGCGCGCACCTCGTCCAGCGCAGGGGGTCGGCTCGGCCGGGTATCCCAGCCGGCGCCGTCGGCGGGACCCGCGGTATCGGGCGGCGCGAAGCGGAACGGGTTGCGGGCGTGGTAGCCGGCCACCTCGTCCTCGGTGACCTCGACGTGCCGGGTCACCGCCGCGAACAGCGCCCTGGCCAGCGCGGACGAGGTGAGCACAGCGCTGATGACGCTGCCAAGCTCGAGCCGCGCGGTGGCGTCCGGGAGCAGCTCCTCCTCCGTCGGCGCCGCGACCGAGCGGGCGCCGACGGCCCGCTGGTCGAGGTCGCGGGCGGCCGCCTCGAGGGCGACCACCCGCTCGGTGACCAGCAGCTGGGTGAGCCACCTGCGGAGCTGGCGGCCCTCGCTGCTGCCGGCCGCGGGTAGCGCCGCGAGCGCGGAGGCGCGCAGCTGTCGCTCCCGGCGGTCTACCTCCGCCAGTGCGATGCCCTCGCCGGCGACGGTGGCGGCCACAGTGGCGGCCACAGTGGCGGCCACAGTGGCAACGGGTCTCATGACCTCACCTCGACCGGCACGGCCTGTGTGTAAACCAGGTGACCGGCGGCCGCGACCCGGATCAGTGCCCACCACCGGCCCGGCTCGGCCCATCGCGGCGGGGCGACGTCGAAGGACAGCTCCACCTTGCCCTCGGCCGGCAGCTCGGCGCCGACGGCGGGCGGGCCGATCCACTCCCAGGTGCCCCACGGGCTGATCACATGCGCCTCCACGGCGAGGTCGGCGTGCGCGTCGGTGGCGACCGTGACCGCCAGCCGCGCGGAGCCACCGGGCGCCACCGTGACCGGGTCCGGCTCGCGGTCCAGGCGCAGCATGTCGCCACGGGCCGGGGCCGATGCGGTGCCGACCGACACCAGGCAGACATCCTCGACCACCTGTCGCCACGACGGTGGCAGATGGTCCGCGTCCAGGCGCAGCTGCGCCCGGACCGGGTACCGGCCGGGCGCAGCGTCAGCCGGTACCCGCAGCAGCACCTCGCGGCTGGCGTGCCCGCCGGGTGGCAGCTCGAACGGCAGGTCATCGGGGGCCGCCGACCACCGGTCCGGGCCGACCAGCCGGATTGCGCCGCGCAGCGGGCCGTCGGTCCGGTCGCTGGCCACGGTCAGCCGCAGCGTCACGTCGGCGCCCGGTGCCGCCGTCACCCGGTGCGGGTGCAGATACCCGACGGCCGGCAGCCCGCCCAGCGGGGCCGGACCCCGGTTGTGCAGCCAGTACCTGGCGTACAGCGGCTGCACGGCCTCGGCCTCCGGCGCCAACCCAGCGCCGGACCGAGCAGCGCCGGACCGAGCAGCGCCGGACCGAGCACCGCCGCCGGCACCGCCACCACTCGCCTCGGTGACCCTGCGCAGGTCAAGCCGGACCAGCACGGTGGCGATCTCGTAGCCGTGCAGGTCAACCCGAATCCGGCCGGACTCCACCGGCAGCGGCTGGCGGGGCCGCTCCAGCAGGTCGGCGCGGGCGGCCTGGGTGAGCCGGCCGAGCGGCGCCCGCACCACGGCCGTGGTCGACGTGCCGCGGCCCTCCACCAGCCGCAGCGTCACCGATGCGCGCGGATCGGCCTGCGCCGCGCTGCCGCGGACCAGCGGGTTCCCGGTGGCCTTGAGCGCGCCCAGCTGGACGTCGCCGAGCGTCCCGTGGCCGGCCGGGTCGACCCGCAGCAGCGAGCCGGACGCCGGCAACGGTCCATCGTTGGTCGAGTGCTCACCGGTGGCCGCCACGGCCAGCAGCGGGTGTGAGAACTCCGCGCTGCGGGTCGGGATGGCCGCCTGCCGCCAGTCGCCGGGCCCGGAGGCCAGGGCGTACTCGAAGCGGTGCGTCCAGTGCTGGAGCTGGAAGTTGGACCCGTCGGGCGCCGTGCGGCGGGGCGGGTCGGTCCACATCCCGGACGGCCAGCCGGTGCACGAGCGCATCAGCGAGGCGTGCAGCGTGCCGTCGGCCTCCACCGCGAAGCCGGGCATGCCGCGGTTGAGCAGCGCGACGGTCCGCTGGTCGAAGACCACGCTGTGCGGGGCGCCGGCCGTGGACACGTCCCCGACCGGCGCGTCCTGGCTGACCAGCACCTCGGCGTCGGCGAGGTCGTCGATCACGGCGGCCACCGCGGCGCCCAGCGCGGCTTCGTCGCGGCCGGCTAGCACGAGCACCGGCAGCGCCCGCAGGTAGCGCAGGTCGGCCCCGGGCACCCACTCCACGGCCAGCGGGGCTGCGGCCGGCACCCACATCCTGGCCCGGCCGGTGGCGTTCAGCTGCCGCTCGAGCTCGGCCGTGTACTCCGAGCCGGCGTCGGCCAGCACCTTGGCGGTGAAGGCGTTGCGGGCCGGCCCACCGAGCGCGATCCGCACGTCCGGCAGGTTGGAGTCGACCGCGAGGTGGCCGTAGCGCGGCCGGTCCGGAGTCGAGCAGGTTGCGGTCACCCCAGCTCGGACCAGCGCAACCAGCAGGCCACGGGCCATCGGCCCGCAGGCGTGCTCCGAGGGGGACACCACCTCGGCCACCGCGATCGAACGGACCGCGGCGCCGACCCTGATCCGAGCCGAAGAGGACAGCCCGAACCAGGTGTAGGCGGGGTTGTCCAGCGTCCATGGGTGCTCGGCGGTGTCCACCGAGCGGCCGGTCACCGGGTCGTGCAACAGCCCGAAGCCGCGGGCCACCACGGCGTCCCCGACCTCGCTCACCGGCATCGCGCCCGGAACCGGGCACGGCCAGCGCAGCCGCACCAGCCGGTCGGCGCCGTCGAACTCGTCGATGGTGGTCGAGCAGTCCACCCGCGGCACGGCGTGCCACAGCGTGATGGTCTGGGTGTAGCGCAGCTGCCGCCCGATCCGGCCGGTGATCACCAGCCGCTCGCCGATCGGGCTGCGATAGGTTCTCACCGACTCGGCCGGCCCACCCGATGAGCCGATCACCGGGCCGCGCGGCACGAGGTGCCACGGGCCCTCGGCGAAGTGCGGGTGCTGCGGATACTCGTCGTACACCACCAGCTCGTTGCCGATCTCGCCCTCCGCGATCAGCTCGCGCCCGCTCGGCTGTTCGACCAGGGAAGCCACCCCGCCGCCGCGCGACGGGTCGACCCGCAGCCGGTAGTGCTCGTTGATGATCTCGGTCGCGTGCGCGCCGTGCGCACCGCGCGCCTCCTGCCAGCCCGGCTCCACAAAGGCTGGGACCAGCCGGAACTCGCGCCAACCCAGCGACGGCACATCCCGCGCGATGAACGACACCGAGCGGCCGCCGTGCTCCACCACGGCGGGCAGGTCGACGCCGTCGGTGTCGCGAACCCGCACGCCCTCCGAGAACGGCTTCTCGACCCGCACGGTGACCACGTCGGTGCGGTCGTGCGGCAGCGGGTTCCAGACGATCACCCGTAGCGCGTTCCCGGGCAACACGGACGCGGCGGCCGAGGTGTCCACGGTGGACGAGAGCAGCCGCAGCGCGTTGTCCCGTGCGGTGCTGCCGAGCTGCCAGGCGTCCCGCCAGGAGGTGAGCAGGTCGAGGTACACCTGGTCGGACTCCGAGCCGGTGATCGCGTCATGGTGCGCGCCGTAGGCCAGCTGCACCCACGCCTTGGCCAGCGCGGCCTGCGGGTACGGCGCGCCGGTCAGCACGCCGGCGAACGCGGCGAACCGCTCGGCGTGCAACACGGCGTGCTCGGCGGCCCGGTTGGCCTGCTTGGTGTCGATGAACGAGACGTCCTTGCCGGTGTAGATCGGGTTCATGTCCCTGGTCTGCGGCGACGGCTGCAGCCCGCGCTGGCCGAGCTCGGCCCGTACCGCCGTGAAGAACTCCCGCGGCAGGGCGCACACGAACCGTGGCCAGGCGTAGCGGGCGTTCCAGTCGCGGTGGATCCGGGTGACCCACTTGTTCGGCGGGGTGTAGTCGGTGCCGACCGGCAGCAGCACGTTGCGCGTGGTCGAGACCTTCTTCAGGGCAAGGAACAGCTGGTAGGTGGCCTCCTCGGCGTCGGACAGGGTCGGCGAGGCGTCCATCCACCAACCGGCCGAATAGTGTCCTGGCATGTAGCTGGTGAGCAGGCCGCGGCCGGACGGCGAGATCCACTCGAACTCGCTGCGGAACTGCATCCGCTCCGGATCGCCGCGCACCCCGGCCAGCACCTGCATCGGGCCCCACTGGTGGTGCGGCCCGCGGGCCCACGAGCTCGACGTCAGCCCGACATCGGCGGCCATCCCCGGGAAGGCCGGGTCGTGCCCGAACGCGTCCAGCTGCCACGCCGTCGCTGGGTCGGCGCCGAGCACGTCACGCTGGAACGCCATGCCGTGCACCAGGTTGCGGATGGTGGTCTCCGGGCCGGTGAGGTTCGTGTTCGGCTCGTTGTACGCCCCGCCCATGATCTCCACGCGGCCCTCGTGGATCAGGCGTCGCAGGTCCACCCGGTCCTCCGGGTGGGTATCCCAGTACGGCTTGAGGTAGTCCACCTCGGCCAGCACGAACTTGTACTCCGGCTCCCGCCGTGCGAACTCGAGATGCGCCCTGACCAGGTCGAACCCATGCTGCTGGCGGGCCGGGCCCGGCGGCGCCTGCCAGCTGCTGGTGTACGCGGCCTGGGTGGTCCACCACACGGGGTCGTAGTGGAAGTGGCTGATCATGAACATGGTCCAGCCCGGCTCGGCCACCGTCAGCTCGAAGTTCAGCCGGGCTCGCCCGGCCACGACGGCGGCCGGAATCCGCTGGCCGGGGGTGGCGCCCGGGGTGGCGACCGGCACCTCGAGGACGCCCTCGCCCGGCGCCGGCTCGGCCCGCACCGGCTCCGGCGTCTGCACCGCGTGCCCGTCGCGCCCGTCCCGCGCTTCCACCCGCACGCCCGTCGGCTCCTGCCCGCCCGTGTAGCGGATCCGCACCACTTGCAGCGGCGCCTCCCGCCGCCCGACGAACAGCTCCGTCGACTCGGCCGAGATCAGCTGAAGCGGTCTGCCGAACAGCACCACCCCAGGAACGATACGACCTCCGTCACCCGTCTCGGTCAGCCCGTCGGATCGCGGTGCACCGGGTCCAGCACGCGGGCCAGGAACGTGCGGGTGCGCTCCTGGGTGGGCCGGCCGATGACCTCGGACGGCGGGCCGGCCTCGACGACCACCCCGCCGTCCATGAAGAGCACCCGGTCGGCCACCTCGCGGGCGAACTGCATCTCGTGGGTCACCACGAGCATGGTCATGCCCTCGTCGGCGAGCTGGCGCATGACCCCGAGCACGTCGCCGACGAGCTCCGGGTCGAGTGCCGAGGTGGGCTCGTCGAACAGCATCAGCTGCGGGTCCATCGACAGCGCCCGCGCGATGGCGACGCGCTGCTGCTGGCCGCCGGACAGCTGCGACGGGTGTGCGTGGATCTTCTCGCCGAGCCCGACCTTGTCCAGGTTCTCGCGGGCCACCTTCTCCGCCGCCCCGCGCGAACGTCGCAGCACCTTGCGTTGGGCGATGGTGAGGTTGTCCAGCACGGTGAGGTTGGCGAACAGGTTGAAGCCCTGGAACACCATGCCGATCCTGCGGCGCGCGGCGTCGATGTTCACGTCGGGATCGGTCAGCTCGACGCCACCCACGATGACGCGGCCGGATGTCGGCTGCTCCAGCACGTTGACGCAGCGCAGCAGGGTGGACTTGCCGGAGCCGGACGGCCCGATGACGCAGACCACCTCGCCGGTGCTCACCTCGGCATCGATCCCGCGCAGCACCTCCAGCGGGCCGAAGGACTTGTGCAGATCGATGATCTCAACCGCGTGCGTCATGCCGTCACCCCTGGGCCCCGACACCGCGACCGTACTTGCGCTCCAGCCGGTTCGACAGGATCGACAGCGGGATCGTGATGATCAGGTAGCACAGCCCGGCGACCAGCACCGGCGTCAGGCTCCTGGCCTGGTTGAGCGCCTGCCGGCCGAACTGGGTCAGCTCCTGCTGGTTGATGCTGGAGCCGAGGAACAGCGCCAGCGAGGAGTCCTTGGTCAGCAGCACCAGGTCGTTGGTCAGCGGCGGCAGCACGATCCGGAACGCCTGCGGGATGACGATCCAGATCATGGTCTTGACCGGCGACATGCCGAGCGAGCGGGCCGCCTCGACCTGGCCGCGGGGCACGGCCTGGATGCCGGCCCGGATCACCTCCGCCATGTACGCGGCCGAGACGATGCCCAGCGCCAGCATGAGCGCCACGTACCGGTTCAGGATCGTGCCGGGAAAGGCCAGCGGGACGCCGCTGCCCACCGCGACGAAGACCAGCAGGGCCGGCAGCCCGCGGAAGAACTCGATGTAACCGCGGGCGAACCAGCGGTACGGCCCGACGCTGGACAGCCGCATCAGCGCCAGCACCAGGGCGAGCCCCAGCCCGAACGCGAAGCCGAGCGCCGTGTACACCACCGTGTTCTTCAGCGCGATGGTGATGACCTCCGGAAACATCCTCCTGGCGACATCGAGGTCGAAGAACGCGGCGCGGATGCGCGGCCAGTTCGTGTTCAGGGCGATGACCACGACGACCAGTACGAGGACCCCGTACTGGACGCCGCGGATCACCCTGGCCCGCTGCCGCCTGGACAGCCGCCGCTTGGGTCGGTCGGGCGGCCCCCCGGACGGTTGCACCGACTGTTGCACGGTCTCAGCCATCCCACGGCCCTCCGCCCTCAGCTGGTCGGCTTCTTGCCGAACCACTTCTCGTAGATGCGGTCGTAGTCGCCGCCGGACTTCGCCTTGGCGAACACGTCGTTGATCGTCTTGAGCAGCGCGTCGTTGCCCTTGCGGACGCCGATGCCGTACTTCTCGCCGGTATTGAACTCCTTGCTCACCTCGAAGTCCGTCTTCTTCTTGACCCAGTCGTAGAGCACGCCGTTGTCGTTCATGCCGGCTTGCACCTGCCCGGTCTCCACCGCGGTCAAC
>DASXTS010000531.1:0-12505 GCA_036505275.1 Pseudonocardiaceae bacterium | reverse complement strand
GCCGCCGTGGACGCCGCCCTGGACGGCGCTGTTGACGGCGCCGCTGACGGCGCTGTTGACGGCGCCGCTGACGGAGCTGTTGACGGCGCGGTGCCGTTGCCGGCCGGGCCGGCGCCGCCCGCAGCCACGGCCTGGCGGCTTGGCCGCGGCGCGCCGGCGCCCTGTGGCACGGGGATCCGCTGCAGCAGCCCGCGAACCAGGTCGGCGGCCGGCCGCCGGGCGGCCTGGCCCTCCGCGGTGAGCACCAGCCGGTGGGCCAGCACCGGCACGGCCACCGCCTGCACGTCGTCGGGCACCACGTAGTCGCGGCCGGAGAGCGCGGCCTGGGCCCGTGCCGCCCGCACCAGGTGCAGGGTGGCCCGCGGCGACGCGCCGAGCCGCACCTCCGCGAGCCGCCGGGTGGCCGCGGTCAGCTCGACGGCGTAGCGGCGCACCTCGGGGGCCAGGTGCACCCGGCGGACGGCCTCGACCAGCCCGACGATCTCGGCGCCGCGGGACACCGGCGCCAGGGTGGCCAGCGGGTCGGCGGCGGAGTGCTCGTCGACCATCGCCTGCTCGGCCTGCGGGTCCGGGTAGCCGATCGACACCCGGGTGGTGAACCGGTCGCGCTGCGCCTCCGGCAGCGCGTAGGTGCCCTCGAGCTCGATCGGGTTCTGGGTGGCCACCACGATGAACGGCGCGGCCAGCGGGTAGCTCTTGCCGTCGACGGTGACCTGGTCCTCCTCCATGCACTCCAGCAGGGCGGACTGGGTCTTCGGCGAGGCCCGGTTGATCTCGTCGCCGACCACGACGTTGGCGAACACCGGTCCCGGCCGGAACTCGAACTCGCCGGTCTGCCGGTTGAAGATGTTCACCCCGGTGATGTCGCTGGGCAGCAGGTCGGGGGTGAACTGGATGCGGCTCACCGAGCAGTCGATCGACCGGGCCAGCGCCTTGGCCAGCGAGGTCTTGCCGACGCCGGGAACGTCCTCGACCAGCAGGTGACCCTGGGCGAGCAGGGTCACCAGGCAGGTGCGGACGACCTCGGGCTTGCCGACGATGACCTTTTCCATGTTGGCCGCGATCCGTCGAACGATTTCGCGCAGCTCGTCCAGGCCCACCGGGGGGGCACCCGTGCTCACGCCGGGTCCGGATACGGGGGCTGGTATGGGTGACGACACGCGACCTCCTGTACTCGGCCCCCGCTCGCGGTTGCGGGGCACTGTCGGCACGGCTGGGGTCACAGCCGGCCCGCGGGCTGGCGGCTCGTCTCGCGGCGGGCAGCGTGTCATCCAGTGTGTCAAACCTCGGCTAAGTCCCCCACCCACGTGACGTGACGGTTTCGTGATCCGGACCGTGTGGTGATCCGCGGGCTGTCCCCACCACGCCCCACCGTCGCCGTGCGCGCACCCGCCCGGCACGCGATTCGCCGGGTCGATCGCGGTTTCCGAGGCGCCTCATCACGCCATGGGCCGTACTTGTCGCGGTCGTCTTCCCCACCCGAACCCCACCGGCCTTGGCCTGCGCAAATGGGGTGATTGACGGCCCGGGTGGTGGATGCTCGCGTTGACTGTGGTGAAAAGTGGGGTACGGTGGTGCGTGGTGGGGCGACAGGGGTCCCGCTGGGGAGGTGGTGCCGGTGTTCCTCGGCACGCACACCCCACGACTCGACGACAAGGGCCGGCTGACCTTGCCGGCCAAGTTCCGGGACGCACTGGCAGAGGGGCTGATGGTGACCAAGGGTCAGGACCACTGCCTGTACGTGTTCCCGCGGGCGGAGTTCGAGCAAATGGCGCAGCGGGTCGCGCAGGCACCGTTCACCAACGAGTCGGTGCGGGCCTACCAGCGTTACCTGTTCGCCGGCACGGACGAGCAGCGGCCGGACACGCAGGGCCGCATCTCGATCGCGCCGGAGCTGCGCAAGTACGCGGCGCTGACCAAGGAGTGCGTGGTCATCGGCGCGATCAACCGGCTGGAGATCTGGGACGGGCAGGCGTGGCAGCGCTACCTCGATGAGCACGAGGACAGCTATGCGCAGGCCCGCGAGGAGGTGCTGCCGGGCGTGTTCTGACGCGGGGAGTGGGCTGTTCCGGTGCCGTCAGGCCTCGGTCCGCTCGCTTCCGGCCCTGGCGCAACTTCCCCGGCGCCAGGTCCGGCGAGCGGGCGGGGACCTGACGGCACCACGACCCGTTTGGGGGGCGAGTGACTTGGGAGGGGCGATGGCACGGCCGCGGCATACGCCGGTGCTGACGGACCGCGTCCTCGCGCTGCTCGCCCCCGCCCTCTCGGCACCTGGCGCGATCATGGTGGACGCCACGCTCGGCCTTGGCGGTCACTCCGCCGCTCTGCTGGCCGCGCACCCGGGCATGACCCTGGTCGGCCTCGACCGGGACCCGCGGGCGCTGGAGCTCTCCGGCGCGCGGCTGGCGGCCTACCGGGAGCGGGTGCACCTGGTGCACGCCGTCTACGACGAGATGCCGCGCGTGCTCGCCAGGCTCGGCAGTCCCGAGGTGCATGGCGTGCTCTTCGACCTCGGCGTCTCGTCCATGCAGCTCGACCAGCGCGACCGCGGCTTCGCCTACGCCAGCGACGCACCCCTGGACATGCGGATGGACCCGACCGCCGGCCGCACCGCGGCCGAGGTACTGAACACCTACTCGGTGGCGGAGCTGACGCGGGTGCTGCGCGAGTACGGCGAGGAGCGCTTCGCCGCGCGGATCGCCCGTGCGGTTGTCGCCGCCCGCGAGCGTGAGCCGTTCCTGACCAGCGCGCGGCTCGTGCAGCTGGTGTACGACGCCGTGCCGGCCGCGACCCGGCGCACCGGCGGCCACCCGGCCAAGCGGACCTTCCAGGCGCTGCGCATCGAGGTCAACGGCGAGCTGGATGCGCTGCGGGCCGCGCTGCCGGCCGCGGTGGACGAGCTGGCCGTGGCCGGCCGGATCGTTGTGCTCTCGTACCACTCGCTGGAGGACCGCATCGTCAAGCGGGTGCTGGCCGAGGGCGCCATGTCGACCGCGCCACCGGATCTGCCGGTCGAGCTGCCGGAGCACGCGCCGCACTTGCGGCTGCTGACCAGGGGCGCCGAGCAAGCCTCGGCCGACGAGGTGGCCGACAACCCGCGGTCGGCCTCGGTGCGGTTGCGCGCCGCCGAGCGGATCCGGCCACGGGCGGCGGTGGCGGCATGACGATCACCGCGCCACCGCCGCGTACCCGAACCCGCGCTCAGCCGCGCAACCCGCAGCGCCCGGCGGCGCCCGAGGTCGCCCGTGGTGGGCCGCCGGCGGCCCGTGGCGGGGTGGTGGCCGCCGAGCGCGCCCCCCGCGCCCGCTCGGCCGCGTCGCAGCGCGCCTACGCCCGCAAGGCGCAGCGGCACGCCGTGCACACCGGCGTGCGCCGTGCCGTCGAGGCCCGCCGTGCCCCGTTCGTGCTGCTCGTGATGGCCCTGCTTGCCGTGGGGTTGATCACCTCGCTGTGGCTTTCCACCGCGGCCACCGCCGACTCTTACCGGCTTGAGCAGGCCCGGCTGCAGGCCCGCGAGCTCGCCGAACGATCCGAGCAGTTGCGGCAGGAGGTGGCCAGCCTGCAGACCGCGCCGGAGCTGGCCCGCCGCGCGCGCGACCTCGGCATGGTGCCCAGCGGCGAGCCCGCTCACCTCGTGGCGCAGCCCGACGGCACGGTTCAGGTCGTCGGCAAGCCGGCCCCAGCTACCGCACCGCCCCCGCCTGTGCCGCCGGCCCCGCCGGCCGGCCAGCAGCCCAACGATCAGCAGCCCAACGGTCAGCAGGCCAACGCTCAGCCGCCAGCCGGCGCCGAGCCACCGGCCGCGCAACAGCCGGCCGGCCAGCAGCCCGCCGCCGGCCAGCAGCCGGCCGCTGACCAAGCCCCGGCCGCCAGGCAGCAGCCACCCGCCGGCGGCCAGCGACCGCTCGCGTTGGACCAGCAGCCCGCGCCTGACCCGGCGCAGCAACCGGGCGGAGGCGGCTGATGCCACCCCCCACCGCGATACGCCCGCGTATCGCGGGTTTGTCGGCTGCCAAAACCGCGACGATCCCGCGTATCGCGGCGGTCTGGGGCGGGTCCGGCGCGTGCGGGGCCTACCCGTGAACAGGGGCACGGCTAGCCGCCGGCCGGCTCCGCCGGCGCGGTGGGTCGCCCAGCAGCGGCCCACGCCGGGGCGAACCGTGCCGGTTGCTCGGGTGCGGACGCCGGCGCGGCGCCGCTTGGACGGGTCGCGGCGGCTGGTGTTCGGCCGGGCCCTGCTGGTGATGGCGCTGGTGGCCGCCGGGCTGAAGCTCGTGCAGGTGCAGGGGCTGGAGGCGGCGACGCTGCAGGAGGCGTCGGCCCGACAACGGGTGGTCAAACAGACGATCATGGCCGAGCGCGGGCCGATCACCGACCGCAATGGCGAGCCGCTGGCATTCAGCGTGCGGGTCAAGGCGCTGTCCGCGCAACCGAACCGGATCACCAAGGACCGCACCGAAATCGGCCAGGACCCGGACGAGCGCAAGCGCGCGATGGCGGCCTACCTGAAGCAGGTGCTCGGCGACCAGGTGGACGAGCAGGAGCTGCTCGGCAAGCTGACCAGTGACCGCACGTTCGTGTACCTGGCCGACGACGTCGAGCCGGCCAAGGCGAGGGAGATCACGAAGGAGTTCCCGGAGATCGCCACCGAGGACCGGGAGCTGCGCCGCTACCCGGGCGGGCCGCTGGCGGCGAACGTCATCGGGGTGGCCAACTGGCGCGCCGACGAGCGCAAGCTGCGCGGCCTGGCCGGGCTGGAGACGTCCAAGGACAGCCTGCTCGCCGGCACCGACGGCCGCCGGGTGGTGGACACCGCGGCCGGCAGCGACGCGGTGATCCCCGGCAGTGAGCGGGGCGTGGTGCCGGCCGTGCCCGGCTCGGGGCTGCAGCTCACCCTGGACGCCGACCTGCAGTACACCTTGCAAGAGCAGCTCGCCGCCTACGTGACGAAGACCGGGGCGCAGGGCGGCAGCGCCGTGGTGCTCGACGCCCGGACGGCCGAGGTGTACGCGCTGGCCAATGACCGCACGTTCGACCCGTCGGACCGGGCGACCTACGAGCCGGAGACCATGGGCAACCCGGCGGTCAGCGAGCCGTACGAGCCGGGCTCGGTGAACAAGGTGGTCACCATCGCGACCGCCATCGAGGACGGCGTCATGCAGCCGGACACGGTGCTCGACGTGCCGGGCAGCCTGCGGGTGGCCGACCGCACCATCCACGACGCGTGGTCGCACGGCACGATCAGGCTCACCTTCACCGGCGTGCTGGCCAAGTCGTCCAACGTCGGCACGCTGATGACCGCGCAGCGCGTTGGCGAGGACCGCTACGCGCAGATGCTGTCCAGGTTCGGGCTGGGCAGCCGCACCGACGTGGGGCTGGCAGGCGAGAGCGCCGGACGCGTGCCGCAACGCAGCGAATGGTCCGGCTCGACGTTCGGCAACCTGCCGATCGGCCAGGGCCTGTCCATGACCGTGCTGCAGATGGCCGGCATGTACCAGGCCATTGCCAACGACGGCGTGCGGGTGCCGCCGCGGATCATCGCCGCGGAGATCGGCCCGGACGGCCGCCGCGTCGAGACCCCGCGGCCGGAGGGCGTCCGGGTGGTCAGTGCCGAGACCGCGCACACGGTGCGGGACATGCTGCGCGCCGTGGTGCAGGACGCACCCGGCCAGCGCGGCACCGGCCCCGCGGCCGCGCTCGCCGGGTACCAGGTGGCCGGCAAGACCGGCACGGCGCAGCAGCCCGACCCGAGCTGCGGCTGCTACAGCGACTCCCGGTACTGGATCACCTTCGCCGGCATGTTCCCCGCCGACAATCCGCGGTTCGTGGTCGGGATCATGCTCGACGCCCCGAAGGCGGGCGGCAGCGCCGCGCCCCTCTTTCATGACGTGGCGTCCTACCTGGCGCAGCGCTACCAGGTGCCGCTATCCGCCGAGCCGAGCCCGGTGGCGCGGCTGCAGATCAAGTGAGCCCGACGAACCCGGCGAGCTCGCGCATCTGGTGGTCGAACGCCTCGGCGTAGTCGGTGACCACGTTGTTCAGGTGCCCGAACAGCTCGAAGCTGACCATGCCGAACACCGCCGTCCAGGCCAGCAGGCTGCGGGCCACCAGGCCGTCGGGCACGCCGTCCATGAGCGCGTCCCGCAGCCGTGCCGCGTCCGCCGCGAAACCGCCTGGCAGCTGGATGGCACTGGCCGGCTGTCCGACCGCGCCGGCCGCGACGGCGTCCCGCACGATGCCGGCGAGCACGGCGGAGACCCTGGTGGCCGCCGGAATGGTGTCCTGCGGCGCCCGGTAGCCGGGCACCGGCGAGCCGTAGAGCAGCGCGTACTCGTGCGGGTTGGCCACCGCCCAGCCCCGGATCGCCCGGCAGGCCACCGCCCACCGTCCGGCATGGTCGTCCCGGACCGCACGGGCGTCGGCCCGCTCGACGGCGGCACCGAGCGCGTCGTACGAGTCGATGATCAAGGCGGTGAGCAGGTCGTCCCGGCTCGGGAAGTAGCGGTAGACCGCCGAGGACACCATGCCCAGCTCGCGCGCGATGGCGCGCAGGGACAGCGCGGCGGCGCCGGCGGTGGCCACCTGGTCGCGGGCCACCTTTTTGATCTCGGCGATCATCTCGGCGCGGACCCGGGCGCGGGCCGTCCGCTGCACGCTCACGGCTGGGAGCCTAGCTCCACAGGAGAGAGCGGTGCAACAAAGCAAGAGCACTGCTCTTGACATGGCGGCTCGGTCGAGAGAGCATTGCTCTCGTTGAAGTGCACCGCTCTCGCGGATGCCAACCCCACGAGGAGGACCTCTGATGTCCCTGCACGTCATCGTCGGCGCCGGTCCGGTCGGTTCGGGCACCGCGCAGGTGCTCGCCGAGGCGGGGCACGATGTGCGCCTGATCAGCCGCTCCGGCCGCCGCGGCGCGACGGGCCACCCGCGGATCGAGCCGGTCGCGGCGGACGCCACCGACGCCGCCGCGCTGCGCGAGCTGACCACCGGCGCCGCCGCGCTGTACAACTGCGCCAACCCGCCGTACCACCGCTGGCCCCAGGACTGGCCGCCGATCGCCGGCGCCATGCTGGCCGCCGCCGAGCACACCGGCGCGGTGCTGGTCATCATGGGCAACCTGTACGGCTACGGCCCGGTGGACTCGCCGATGAGCGAGGACACCCCACTGGCCGCAACCGGCACCAAGGGCCGGGTCCGGGCCGGCATGTGGGCCGACGCCTTGGCCGCCCACCGGTCCGGCCGGATCCGGGCCACCGAGGCCAGGGCGTCGGACTTCTACGGCCCACACATCGTCAGCAACGCGATGATCGGCGAGCGGTTCGTGCCATCGGTGCTGGCCGGCCGGCCGGTGTACGTGCTCGGCGACCCGGACGCACCGCACACCTGGAGTTACCTGCCCGACGTGGCCAACACGCTCGCCGTGCTTGGCACCGACGAACGAGCCTGGGGCCGGGCCTGGCACGTGCCCAGCCCGCCGCCGCTGTCCCAGCGGGCGCTGGCCCGCGGGCTCGCCGAGCTGGCCGGGGCCCGCGAGCCGCGGCTGCGCCGGATTCCGCACGTTGCGGTGCGCGCCGCCGGGCTGTTCTCGCCGCTCATGCGGGAGCTCCGGGAGACCAGCCACCAGTTCGCCCGGTCATTCGTCATGGACTCCTCGGCATTCACCGCCAGGTTCGGCCTCGAGGCCAGCCCGCTGGACGACGCGCTCAAGGCGACGGTGGCCTGGTGGCAGGCCCGCGCCGGGCGGTCGTGAACCGGGGCATGACCAGCACGAGTCGAAGACCGTACCGTCGCGGCATGGCCCGCATCCTGGTTCCGTACCACATCGACGAGCGGCTCGACGATCTCGACGTGCCGGTGGCCCCGGACGTCATGGTGGCCGGCGCGGACAGCGAGGTAGCCGACGGTGACCCGTGGGCGGTGATGGGGTCGCTGTACGAGCAGGTCGCCGAACTGGTGGCCGTCGACACCGGCGGCGGCGAGCGGCCCGTGGTGATCTCCGGCGACTGCACGACGTCGCTGGGCACGGTGGCCGGGCTGCAGCGCGCCGGGCTGGAGCCGTCCGTGGTGTGGTTCGACGCTCACGGCGACGTGCAGACGCTGGAGACCACCGCGTCCGGCTACATCGGCGGCTACCCGCTGCGGATGCTGGTCGGCTACCGACCGGAGCTGCTGGCGGGTCGGCTCGGGCTGCGCGCCGTGCCCGAACCCCGGGTCACCCTGGTCGATGGCCGCGACCTGGACCCGCCCGAGGTGGAATACCTGGCCACCGCGGCCATCCGCCGCCGCGCCGTGCGCGATCTGGCCGACGCGCTGCCGGACGGCCCGATCTACCTGCACCTCGATCTCGACGTGGTGGACTGCGCCGAGGTGCCCGGGCTGCGCTACCCGGCGCCGGGCGGCCCGGCCCGGGACGCCGTGGCCGCGGCGCTCCGCGCGGTGCTGGCCACCGGGCGGGTGGCCGCGTTCGGGCTGGCCTGCACCTGGTATCCGGGCCGCGGCGCAGCCGACGCCGTGCGATCGCACCTCGAGCCGGTGTTGGCGGCCCTGGCCCGAGAGTCTGCTGGCAAACCGGCTGCCCGCGTCCGTCGCTAGCGGCGCACCTTCACCTGCCGCTGCTCGTAGTCGACGCCGCACTGGAACGTGCCGCAGGCCACCGCGAGCGTGGCGTCGGCCGCCTTGCCGCCGGAGTACTTGCCGTTCTCCGACACCACCTCGGCGCTCCACTGGTGCGTCACACCGTCGCACACCACTTCCGTGAAGCCGGAGCCGATGATCGTGAACCGACCCACCTGCTGACGCAGCTCGGTCTCCAGGAACGCGAACTCGGCCTGGCCGGTACAGGTGACCGTGCCCGTGACGGTAACGCTGCCGGCCTGCGGGTCGAGGTGGCCGATGGGGTCGATGGTCACGTCGATCGACGGCGGTGGCGGCGCCTCGGTCACCGAGATCCGCAACGTGCCGCCGTTGCCGCCACCGTCGCTCTGGTCGTCGATGGCCAGGATCGCGTAGGTCTCGCCGGCCGTGGTCGGGAAGATCACGGCGCCCGGCCCGCAGGTCTGCAGGACCCAGGCACCGGGGCCGCCGGTGGCCACCAGCACGCCGGCGGTATAGCTGGCGGCGCTGACGTCGACGATGATCGCACCGTCGGTGCTGGCGGTGAGCTCGTACCAGACGCTGGCATCGGTGGCCGGGGCACCACAGGTGGCGTTGAGGTCGGCGTCGTCACTGTCGGTGGTGGCCGTCGCGGTGTCGACGGTCTCGGCAAAGGGCACGGAGCCGATTACCGTCCGGTTCGGGTAGGTGTCGTTGGTCGGGGCCGCGATCGCGACCCCACCGGTCAGCAGCAGCGCGCTGGTCGCCGCGGCCACGATTGCGGCGATGCGGACGGGACGCATCAGCCTCTCCAGATCAGACATCGGGCGCCGGGCGCCCGCGTTCGACGGATGTCCCGGACCGCCGCTGTCCGGCTGGCCGCATCCCTCCCTGGCCGAGGCCACGCGCGACGCCCCAGTTCCGGACCTGGCCCCACGCCCGGCCGCGCGGCCGCATGCGTGTAGGTCACCGCGATGCCGTCGGGACGCCCGGCCAGAACATTCGCGGGCTGCCCGGGCGCCGATCGGGCTTCCAGGGCTCCGCCAGTGCTGGCGGCCCAGGCCTAGGGGCGCCACGATGAGCGGCATGATCGCCGACGAGCTGTGGGTCGAGCGCGGCGGCTCGACGGACCCGGATGGCGCGCCACTGCTGGTACTGCTGCACGGCATGGGGCACACCGCGCAGGTGTGGCGCGGGCTGGTCGAGCTGCTGGACGGGCGCCGCTGGCTGGCCGTCGACCTGCCAGGGCACGGCCGCTCGCCGTGGACCGGCAGGTACTCCTTCGACGCCGTGGCCGCAGCGGTGGCCGCCGCGATGGACCCGGTGCTGCCGGCCGGCCGCACGGTGCTCGCCGTCGGGCATTCCATGGGTGGCGTGATCGCGCTGGCCCTCGCCGCGCTGCGGCCCGAGGTGCGCGGCGTGCTCGGCTTCGGCATCAAGGTTGCCTGGACCGCCGAGGAGCTGGCCGCGATGGGCGCCCGAGCGGCCAAGCCACCGAAGGTGTTCGGCACGCCGGACGAGGCCCGCGCGGCCTTCATCCGCTTCGCCGGGCTGGACGGCGTGGTGTCGCCGGACTCCGCGCTGGCCCGCTCCGGCATCGCCGAGACCGGCAGCGGCTACCGGCTGGCCGCCGACCCACGCACCATGGCCGTCGGCGCGCCAGACATGCCGCCCCTGCTGGCGGCCGCCCGCGCTAACGCCACCGTGGTGCTGGCCCGCGGCGAGCATGACCATATGGTCTCCGACGAGGCGTTGCGCGCCGTGGACGCCGGGGCCGTCGTCGTGCCGGGCGTCGGCCACAACTTTCACGTCACCCACCCGCTGGCGCTGCGCAAGCTCGCCGATACAGTCGGTGGGGTCGGCTAGCCGACCATCTTCGGCGATCAACGGCGGAGCTGCAACTGACGTTGCTCATGGTCGTCGCCTCATGGTCTCGCCGCACATGAACGGGCCGGTGCCGGTCACGATGACGCTGCCGGTCTGCGGTCGAGGTGGGCGAACGGGTCGACGCGGGTCGACGCTGACGCGCGGCGCCGCCGTCAAGTTGGGCCGTAACGTTGGGCGGCTGGCGTAGGTCGGCCTGGCACGGCGTTCCGACCGGGCACCCCCTAGGCTCCTGAACCGGCCGGACAGCCGCACAGGAGAGCAGCCAGCAGCCTCGTGAAGACCGACATCGCACCGCCCCGCCCGTCCACGACGCGGCCAGTGCCGTTGGCCGAGCTGGCCGCGGCCATGGCGCCGGACGGCGGCCGGCTGCGGGCCGGCGACTCCGGGACCGTGGTCACCGGGGTCACGCTGCGGGCCCAGCAGGTCCGGCCGGGAGATCTCTTCGCCGCTTTGCCGGGCGCGCGGTCGCACGGCGCCGACTTCGCCGCGGACGCACTGGCCGCCGGGGCGGTCGCGGTGCTCACCGACCCGGCCGGAGCGCGCCGGCCGGCCCTGGCCGAAGGCGTGCCGCTGCTGGTGCAGGACGAGCCGCGGCGGGTACTCGGCCGGCTCAGCTCGCTGGTCTATGGCAACCCGTCGATCCGGCTGTCCGTCATCGGGATCACCGGCACCGCCGGCAAGACCACCACCAGTCATCTGGTGGCGGCCGGCCTGGCCAGCGCGGGACACACCACCGGGTTGATCGGCACGGTGCAGACCATGATCGCTGGCGAGCGCCTGGACAGCGCGTTCACCACACCGGAGGCGCCGGACCTGCAGGCGCTGCTCGCGCTGATGGCCGAGCGCGGCGTCAGCCACGTGGCCATGGAGGTGTCCAGCCACGGGCTCGCCCTCGGCCGCGCGGACGGCACCACGTTCGCCGTCGGCGCCTTCACCAACCTCTCGCAGGACCACCTGGACTTCCACGCCGACCTTGAGGACTACTTCGCGGCCAAGGCCCGGCTGTTCGACGGCAGGGCAGCCGCCGAGGTGGTGTGCGTGGACAGCGAGTGGGGCCGGCGGCTCGTCCGCGACCACACCATCACCGTGTCCAGCACCGAGCCCGGCGCGGCTACCTGGTGGGCGGACAACGTCGAGGTGGCGCCGGGTGGCGCGCAGGCGTTCGACGTGCACGGCCCAGGCGGCTTCACCCATCGCCTGGTCAGCCGGTTGCCGGGCTCGTTCAACGTGGCAAACACGCTGGTGGCGCTGGCCTGCGTGGGCGCGGTTGGCGCCGACGTGGCGCTGGCCGCGCCGGCGATCGCCGACGTCGACGTCGCCGGCCGGATGGAACGGGTGCGCCGAGGCCAGGACTTCGTGGCCATCGTCGACTACGCGCACAAGCCGGCCGCGGTCGCCGCGGTGCTGGACGCCGTGCGCGCCCAGCACCCGTCCGCGCGGGTTGCCGTGGTGCTGGGCTGCGGCGGCGACCGGGACACCGAGAAGCGGGCGATGATGGGCGCCGAGGCCGCCAGCCGGGCCGATCTGCTGGTGGTCACCGACGACAACCCCCGGTCCGAGGACCCCGCCGCGATCAGGGCCGCCATGCTCGCCGGCGCCCTCGGCCTGCCGGCGGCGTTGCGGCGCGGCGACCTGCTGGAGATCGGCGACCGGCGCGCCGCGATCAGGGCCGCGGTGGCCTGGGCGTCGCCGGGGGACGTGGTGGTGATCGCCGGCAAGGGCCACGAGGCCGGGCAGGAGATCGCCGGCGTGGTGTACCCGTTCGCCGACCGCGACGAGCTGGCCGCGGCCATCGACGAGCGGATCGGCCGCGCGTGATCGAGCTGACCCTCGCCGAGGTGGCCGCCGCCGTCGGCGGCCGGCTGCACCGGACTGCCGGCACCGGGACCATCACCGGGGCGGTGGAGTTCGACTCCCGCAAGGTCGGGCCCGGGGGGCTGTTCGTGGCGTTCCCCGGGTCCACTGTGGACGGACACGACTTCGCGGCCGCGGCGATGGCAGACGGCGCCGCCGGAGTGCTGGGCAC
>DASXTS010000530.1:0-20659 GCA_036505275.1 Pseudonocardiaceae bacterium | reverse complement strand
GTGGTCAAGCGCGGCGGCGAGCCGGTCGAGACGTTCGACAACGTGACCAGCCGGCGCGGGCCGAACAACGTGGTCACCGTGGTCCGCCAGCAGTCGAAGCTGATCACGGCCGAGGAGGTCAAGGGCAAGGCTCTCGCGGTGCCGCGCGCCGGCGAGGTGGCGCTGGTCGGCGTGCCCGCCGTGCCGGCGAAGGCCAAGGCCGACGACTACGTCGGCAACTCGGCCGACCGCACCGGCTTCGGCGGCCTCGAGGCGATCGACAACGTGACCATGCTGTGCGCGCCGGACGTGATGGCCGCGCACAAGGCCGGCGTGTTCACCGAGGAGGACGTCAGGTCGGTGCAGCTCGCGATGATCGCGCACTGCGAGCTGATGGCCGACCGGGTGGCCATCCTGGACACCCCGCCCGGGCTGAACGCCCAGCAGGTGCGGGACTGGCGGATGAACACCGCCGGCTACGACTCCAAGTACGCCGCGCTGTACTGGCCGTGGATCAAGGTCACCGACCCGGCGGCCGGCAAGCACGTGCACATCCCGCCGAGCGGGTACATGGCCGGCATCTGGGCCCGTAACGACTCGACCCGCGGGGTGCACAAGGCGCCGGCGAACGAGATCGTCCGCGGCGCCCTGTCGCTGGAGCTGAACATCACCAAGGGCGAGCACGACACGTTGAACCCGGTCGCGGTGAACTGCATCCGCGCGTTCCCCGGCCAGGGCATCCGGGTGTGGGGCGCCCGCACGCTGTCCTCCGACCCGGAGTGGCGCTACCTGAATGTGCGCCGGCTGTTCAACTACGTCGAGAAGTCGATCCTGTCCGGCACCAACTGGGTGGTGTTCGAGCCGAACGACCCGAAGCTGTGGGACTCGGTCAAGCGCACCGTGACGATGTTCCTTCGCCGGGTCTGGCGGGACGGGGCGCTGTTCGGACGGACCCCGGCCGAGGCGTTCTTCGTCAAATGCGACGAGGAGAACAACCCGGCCGAGAACCGCGACGCCGGAATCCTCACCGTCGAGATCGGGATCTCCCCGGTCAAGCCCGCGGAGTTCGTCGTCTTCCGCATCTCGCAGTACTCCGACGGCGCCTCGCTCGCGGAATAGCCGCGGACTAACCAAGGAGACGTAAGCCATGGCTGGACTCGGCCCGAACCAACCCAACGATGCCCTCACCGCCGCCAGGTTCTCGGTCACCATCGACGGCTACGAGATCGCCGCGTTCTCGGAGCTCGCCGGCATCACCACCGAGGTGCAGCCGGTGGACTTCCTGGAGTCCACGGACAAAGAGGTGATCTTCAAGAAGCTGCCAGGGACCAAGAAGCCGCCGACGGTCGTCCTCAAGCGCGGCAAGAACGCCGGCCTGGAGCTGTGGGCCTGGCACCAGGCGGTGCTCGACGGGGACATCGCCGCCGCCCGCAAGAGCGCCTCGCTGGTCATGTACAACACCGACGGCAAGCCGGTGGCCCGCTACCACATGGAGCACGCCTGGCCGGCGAAGATCGAGATCGGCGCGCTGAAGGCCGGCGCGTCCGAGGTGCTCATGGAGACCGTCACCATCGTCTGCGAGAACCTGCAACGGGTGGCGCCATGACGGCTGCGTCGACGGTGGCAGCTGCCGAGGTCGGGCTGCGCACGGAGTACCCGTTCGTGCTGCCCCGCGGCTACGTGGACGAGAACGGCCAGCTGCACCGCGAGGGTGTGATGCGGCTGGCCACCGCCCGCGACGAGCTGGTGCCGCAGACCGACGCCAGGGTGCGGCAGAACCCGGCCTACCTGACCGTGCTGCTGCTGGAGCGCACGGTCACCCGGCTCGGGCGGCTCTCCGCGGTGGACACCTTCGTGATCGAGAACCTGTTCGCCTCCGACCTCGCGTTCCTGCAGGACCTGTACCGACGGATCAACCAGGAGGGCCGCACTGACGTGGCCGTGGACTGCCCGGCGTGCGGGCATTCCTTTGCCGTGGACATCGCGGCTGATGCCCCGGGGGGATCGTGACGTACGCGACGGACCAGCTGTGGCAGGAGCTCACCTACGTCGCGTACTACCTGCACTGGTCGCTGGACTCGATCCTCGACCTGGACCACCCCAGCCGGCATCGGGTGATCTCCGAGATCGGGCAGATCCATACCCAGGCGCAGATCGCGGACGAGGGGTGGTGACCGCAGCATGCGATGGCCCTTCGGCGGCCGGCGCCGCCGCGGCCATGGCCCGGACGTCGCCGCGGTTGGCGCCGCCGCGGCCGTAGTCGCAGCTGTAGCCGATGGCGCGGCCGTAGCCGATGGCGCAGCCGGCGGTGTCGCAGCCCGCGCCGGTGTCGCGCAGCGGCAGGGTCCACGGCTGCGGCCGGCCTGGCGGGTGCTGCCGCCGCTGCGGCCGACGGCCGCTGTCACGGCGCCGGTGTTGATCCCGCAGCGGCTGCCCGATGTCAGCGGCACCCGGTCGATCCTGCGGGTGCCGCCACCGCCCGCGCGCGCGGACCGGCCGGTCGGGGTGGTCACCGGCCTTGGCACGGTGCTGCCGCCGCCTACCGAGCCTGCCACCGGTGCCGGTGCCGGGCAGGCCGGCGCGCCCGCCGGCGCCGGCGCAGCCCAGGCCGCCGCGCCGCAGGTGCCGCTCACCCCGCGCCGCCGGTCCCCCCGCCCGGCGGAGCGTGCCACGGCCACCGAAGGCACCGTGCCGGCGCAGCAACCCGCCCGGCCGGCGGAACCCGCGCTACCCCCGGTGCGGCCGCTGCCCCGCGCCGCGCTGCCCGGGCCCAGCAGCGCCCCGCGGCTGCTGGAGGCGGTCGACGACTACGTCGGCCAGGCGCAGGCGCCGGCCACGCCGTACCGCGCCCCCGGCTGGCTGCGCGCCGCCCAGGCCATGCTGGCCGCCCAGGACGACCCGCTCGGGCTGCCGCCGCCGGCGCCGGAGCCGCCACGGTTCGGCGCGCGCGCCCCGCAGCCGTCGGCGCCGCGGGTGGCCGGCCGGCCGGTACCGACCCCCCGCAGCCGGGTGCCGCGCCGCCCCGGCCTCGGCGCGCCGCTGGACCAGCCACCGACCGAGCCGAGCCAGCCGAGCCCATCGCGAGGCCCATCGCGAGGCCCATCGCGAGAATGTGGAATTTCCCCAGTAGAGCGATCAGAACGTCACATCGTCGCCGAAAGGGAGGCCGTCGCCGAGCCGGTACCCGCTCGCACCGAGGCCGTGCCACCGGACCTGGTCACCGCGTTCCGGGCGGCGCACGGCGCCGACGTCTCGGACGTGCCGGTGCACCGCGGCCCGCAGGCCGGCCGGCAGGCCGAGGCCATCCAGGCCGGCGCGTTCACCACCGGCGGCGAGGTGTTCCTGCCGGCCGAGGCCGGCCCGCTCACCGGGCCGACGGCCCGCGGCATGCTGGCCCACGAGCTGGCCCACGTGGTGCAGCAACGCCAGCTCGGCAGCGGGCTGCCGGACGAGCACAGCGGCCACGGCCAGCACCTGGAGGCGCAGGCCCGGGCCCACGAGGACTGGGCCCGGCAGGGCGCCATCGGCGCGCCGCCGGTCAGCCTGCGCGCCACGGCACCTCGGCAGCTCGCCCCGGACACTCCCATGATCCACCCCAAGGTGCAGCGCATCCCCCGCAGCGGCACCGCGGACGCCCCGGCCAGCAGCACGCCGACCAGCACGCCGACCAGAACGCCCACCAGCGGCACGCCGACGGGCAGCACCCCGGCGACCGGCACGCCCCCGGCCTCGTCCGGCGGTTCTGGCGGCTCCGGCGGCTCGTCGGGCGGCTCCTCGGGCGGCGATGGGTCCAAGCTGGTCGGTGGCGTCCGGCTGCCGGACAACCGGTGGACGCAGCAGCACGACGCGCTGACCCCGCGGAACGCCGGCGAGCTCGGCGAGGCGTTCGCCGAGTCCTTCGGCGGCGTGGTGCTCGCCGAGTGGGGCCTGGACAGCGCCGACCTGCCGGACGCCAACTTCGAACGCGACACCCGGCGCACCCAGCTGCGCAACCAGCTGCTCGACCAGGTCAACGCCGAACGTCAGCGGCTGCACATGCAGCCGCTGACCATGCACGACTTTCTTGAACGTCCGGAGAACCCGGCCCAGATGGTCGAGGACCAGCTCGACGACGAGCGGCTGCAGGCCCTCGGCCACGGCGGCGGCGGCCGGGGCGGCCGGGGGACGGGCCGCGGCGGCACGGGCGGCACCGCAGGCACCGCTGGCAGCGGCCGCACCGGCAGCACCGGCACCGGGAGTACCGGCCAGCAGCAGGACGACGGCCGGATCCGCGGCTGGCGGCAGTTCGGCGGCGAGCTGGCGCTCGGCATGGTCGACCTCATGGGCGGCGGCATGGGCATCGACCTGACCGGCGACGAGGAGAACGAGATCCGCGGCCGGCCGGCCCAGCAGTCCGGTGCCGGCACCGGGGACGGAGCCCGCACCGGAGCCGGCGACACCCACCCGGCGGCCGGTGCGGCGCCGCATGCCGCCGCCCACCACGAGGACCTGATCGATCCGGAGCGGATCGACCTCGACGAGCTGACCGTCCGCATCTACGACCGGCTGCGCACCCGGCTGCGCCGCGAACTGCTGGTCGACCGCGAGCGGGCCGGCCTGCTGAGCGACTTTCGATAGGGATTTCGGGATAGGAGCGCGACCATGCCTGCGATCAGCGACAGCTCGAAGCTCGGCCTTGCCAACCGGTTCGAGGTCACCGTGGAGGGCTCCATCCCGCTGGGCAGCTGGGCCAAGGCGGACGGGCTGGACGTCACCTGGGACGTGTGCGACTACCGGGCCGGCGACCAGGGCAACGAGCGCTACTACTTCCCGGGCAACACCAAGTACTCGGTGATCCGGCTGACCAGGGCGGCCTCCGCCGAGGACACCCCCAAGGTCCGCGAGTGGCTGTCCAAGAACTCGTTCAAGTACAAGCCGATCACCGCGTCCATCGTGCTCAAGGACTCCGGCAACAACCCGGTGAACACCTGGGACCTGCGCCGCGTGATGCCGACCAAGTGGTCGATCACCAGCTTCGACGCGCACGCCAGCAGCGTCGCCACCGAGACGCTGGAGTTCGTGCACAACGGCTTCCTGGACGACTGATGGCCATCACCGACGGCACGCTGCTCGGGCTCAGCAACCGTTTCCGGGTGGTGGTGCAGGACATCGACCTCGGCTACTGGGCGACCTGCCGCGGCCTGCTGGTCGACTTCAAGCACGACATGATCAGGGAGGGCGGCAACTACGACTCCTTCACGATCATCCCGGAGCGGGTGCTCTACACCCCGATCAGCCTGACCAGGGCGATGAACGCGACCGACTCCGGCGCCGTGCAGAGCTGGCTGCAGCGGGTGGTCCGGGAGTGGTACGGGGACAGCTCGGACGGCGGCTACTCCGACCACACCGCGCAGGTCACGCTGCTGGACGCGCACCAGGAGACGGTCATGAGCTGGAACCTGCGCAACGTCTACCCGCTGCGCTGGCGCGGCCCCGACCTGGACGCCCGCACCGGCAATGTCGCGGTGGAGACCCTGGAGCTGGCGCACGAGGGTTTCCTGTGAGGAGGGAGGGGTCATGCAGGCGACCCTGGTGAGCAAGACGATCACCGCGCCGGGCCTGGTGACGTTCCAGTTCAACCCGGAGCAGATCCGGATCAGCCGCCGGGCCAACATCACCAGCCGGCCCAGCGCGAGCAGCAACACCGGCTCGCCGGCCGGCGCGTCCGGCTCGATCTTCCGCAGGTCCACCGCGTCCCAGATCACGATCAGCAACGCCTGGTTCCGCGGCGGTGGCATCAAGCACGAGCTGGACCAGCTGCTGAACTGGCTGTCCCCCGGCGGCGGCCTGCTCGGCATGGCGGCCGGCATGCTGCTGTCCGCGGCCACCGGCGGCGCGATGAACCTGGCCGCCAAGCTGCCCACCCTGGTGTTCACCTGGGGCCCGCTGACCTACGAGGTGTGCCTGGTCAACGCGGACATCAACTATGTGCGGTTCACCGAGTCCGGTGACCCGATCCGGGCCAAGGTCAGCATCACCATGCAGGAGCAGCCCAGCCTGCTCGGCGTGCTGTCCACCAACCCGACCTCGGGCGGCCAGCCCGGCCGCGGCCAGCACGTGGTGTCCACCGGGGACAGCCTGCAGTCCATCGCCAACGCCAGCTACGGCAGCCCCAACCGGTGGCGCGCGCTGGCCGACGCCAACGGCATCGACGACCCGACCCGGCTGCGTCCCGGCCAGGTCGTGTACCTGCCCAATGCCGGCGAGGTGGTCTGATTGAGCGTCACCGACCTGCTGGCCGGCGGCACCGCCACCGTCCGGGCCAGCGTCAAGCTCAACATGATGCCGCTGCGGCCGGACGTCGAGCCGCACCTGGTGCGCGCCGTGGTGGACACCCACCTGCACCTGCCGGACATGTTCGAGCTGACCTTCCTGGACGAGGAGTGCACGCTGGCCGCGATGGCCGGCTTCCAGATCGGCGGCCTGATCGAGGTGTTCGGCGGCGCGCCCGACTCCATGGAGGCCAAGTCGCTGATCAAGGGCGAGATCACCTCGATCGAGGCGGTGTGCGCCCAGTTGCACGTCTACACCGTGGTCCGCGGCTACGAGAAGGCGCACCGGCTGCAGCGGGTGCCGCGCACCAGGACGTTCCTCAACATGACCGACGCCGACATCGCGCGGCAGGTGGCCAGCGACGCCGGCCTGGACATCGGCACCATCGACGACACCAAGACCACCCACGAGCACCTCAGCCAGGTCGCGCAGACCGACTGGAACTTCCTCAAGCAGCGGGCCCGCGAGATCGGCTACGAGACCGGGGTGACCGGCGGCGAGTTCTTCTTCCGCAAACCGTCCGGGCGGCCGGACGACGGCGGCCTGCTCGGCGCTGCGGCCGGCGCCGCCGCGTCGATGGTCGGCGCCGGGCCGCCGACGCTGGCCTTCAAGGACAACCTGCTGGAGTTCCTGCCCCGGATCAGCGCGGCCAACATCACGCCCAAGGTCGAGGTGCGGGTCTGGGACCCGTGCGAGGCGAAGGTGGTGACCGCCAAGGAGGACACCACCACCGGCACCGCGATCATCGACGGCCAGGAGCCCAAGCCGCTGGCCGGCAAGGTGATGTCCTCGCTGCCGTTCCCGATCCCGTCGCTGCCGTCCATCCCCGGCCTGCCGGACTTCGGCATCGGGCCGGACGACACCGCGTACGTGGTCGCCGGCCGGCCGCTGGCCGAGGGCTCCAACGCCACCGCGGCCGCCGAGGAGATGGCCGTCGGCCTCTCCGAGCACATCGGCAGCGTCTTCGCCGAGGCCGAGGGGTACGCCGTCGGCAACCCGGACGTGCAGGCCGGCAAGCAGGTCAACATCGCCGGGGTGCCGGCGACCTTCGTCGGCAAGTGGACGGTGACCAACGCCAAGCACACCATCGACGAGTCCGAGGGCGGCTACCACGTCAGGTTCTACGTCAGCGGCCGGCACGAGCGGTCGTTGCTGGGCCTGTCCTCCCTCGGCGGCACCCAAAGCCCGCCGACCACCATCCCCGGCCTGGTGTGCGGCGTGGTCACCAACGTCAACGACCCGGATGGCAAGGGCCGGGTCAAGGTGTCGCTGCCGTGGCTCTCACCGTCGTACGAGACGAACTGGGCTCGCGTCGTGCAGTTCGGCACCGGCAAGGTCGGCGGTGCGGTGTTCATCCCGGACGTCACCGACGAGGTGCTGGTCGGCTTCGAGTACGGCGACCCGCGCCGGCCGTACGTGATCGGCGGCCTGGTCAACGACAACACCGACTTCGACCTCGGCGACGACGCGGTGAAGGCCACCGGTGCCTCCGCCTCGGTCATCCGCCGCGGGTTCGCCACCCCGACCGAGAACGGCCTGGTGTTCCACGACGAGCTGATGCCGGCGCCGCCGCTGCCGGGGGGCCGGCCGATGGAGTCGGCGGTGCTGCTCGGCGCGCTGGACGAGTCGGTCGCGGTGTCCATCGACAAGGGCACCGGCGAGATCGTGATCTCGTGCAACCCGACGCCAGGGGCCACCAACGCGACCACCGGCACCATCCGCATCGAGTGCGGCACCGCGGGCAACGTGCAGATCAACGCCGGCATGGGCGGGTCGATGACCATCGACGGCGGCAACACGCTGGAGCTCAAGGCGATGCAGTCGGTCAAGATCGGCGGCCCGTCCGCGATGGTCGAGGTCTCCGGCATGCAGATCAAGCTGAACTGAGGGGCGGCCATGACGGACTTCATCGGCGCCGGGTGGGCGTTCCCGGCCGGCGTGGACACCCGGGGCAGGGTCGCGCTGGTGCGCGGCGACACCGAGCTGGTGCAGGCCATGCGGCTGATCCTGTCCACCTACCCCGGCGAGCGGCCGATGCGCCCGGACTTCGGCAGCCGGCTGCGGGACTTCGTGTTCCGCGCCCCCGACGACGCGACGAAGGCCGAGCTGGTGCAGGAGGTGCGCACCGCGCTGCTGCGCTGGGAGCCGCGGGTGGACGTGCAGTCCGTCGACGTCGAGCCGGACCCGGACGAGCGAAGCCTGCTGTTCATCGACATCGCGTACTCGCCGAAGGGCACCAACGACCGGCGCAACCTGGTCTTTCCGTTCTACACGATCCCCGAGGACGGGAGCGACTACTGATGGCCCTGCCAGCGCCGAACCTCGACGACCGCCGCTTCCAGGACCTGGTTGACGACGCCAAGCGGATGGTCATGCGCCGCTGCCCGGAGTGGACCGACCACAACGTGTCCGACCCTGGGGTGACGCTGATCGAGACGTTCGCCTTCATGACCGACCAGCTGCTGTACCGGCTGAACCGGGTGCCGGACCGGCTGTACGTGAAGTTCCTCGAGCTGATCGGGCTGCGGCTGCTGCCGCCGACGCCGGCCGCGGCTCCGGTGACGTTCTGGCTGTCCGCGCCGGCGGTGGCGGCGCTCACTGTGCCGATCAGCACGTCGGTGGCCACCCTGCGCAACGAGCTCGCCGAGCCGGTGGTGTTCAGCACGATCGAGGACCTGCATCTCATCCCGTGCCTGCTCACCGAGGTGCGGCTGGTCTCGGGCAGTGGCTCGGGCAGTGGCTCGGGCGCCACCGTGCAGGACGTCGCCGAGCGGTGGGCCAAGGGCGAGCCGTTCCCCGCGTTCAGCGCGCTGCCCGCGGTCGACGACGCGCTGTGCCTCGGGCTGTCCAACCCGGTCCCGAAGTGCGCGGTGCGGGTGGACTTCCGCGGCCAGGTGGAGGGCGTAGGCGTCGACCCGCGGCACCCGCCGCTGGTCTGGGAGGCGCTGACCGACACCGGCTGGGTGCAGTGCGAGGTCACCGGCGACGAGACCGGCGGGCTGAACAAGTCCGGGCCGCTGATCGTGCACGTGCCGGCCTCGCACGTGCCGGCCGTGCTGGACGGCACCAGGGCCGGCTGGCTGCGGGCCAGGGTGGTAGCTAGCGAGGTGGACCAGCCGGCCTACACCTCCGCGCCCATGGTGCACGGGCTGGCCGCCGGCACGGTCGGCGGCACCGTGGACGCGCTGCACGCCGAGGTGGTGCAGAACGAGCCGCTCGGCGTCTCGGAGGGGGTGGCCGGGCAGGTCTTCACGGTCAACCGCTCGCCGGTGCTCGGCGGCGCCGGCGGGGCGATCCTGGACGTCTCGGGCGAGGACGGCTGGGTGCAGTGGAGCCAGGTCGAGCACTTCGCCGACAGCGGCCCGCACGATGAGGTGTTCATGCTGGACGCCGCGGCCGGCACCGTCCACTTCGGACCGGCGGTGCGCGAGCCGGACGGCGGCATCCGCCGGTACGGCGCGATCCCGCCCAAGGACAGCGCCATCCGGCTGCGCCGCTACACCATCGGCGGCGGCGCCGCTGGCAACGTCGGCAAGGGCGCCATCCGCACGCTGAAGTCGTCAATCCCGTTCGTGGCGGCGGTGGAGAACCGGCGGCGGGCGCAGGGCGGCGTCGACGGCGAGACGCTGGAGGCGGCCAGGCACCGCGCGCCGATCCTGCTGCGTACCCGGTCCCGCGCGGTCACCGCGGAGGACTACGAGGCGATCGCCCACGAGACCGCACCCGAGGTGTCCCGGGTGCGCTGCCTGACCGCCGGCGAGGAGGGCGTCGACGCCGGGTCGGTGCGGGTGCTGGTGGTGCCGGCGGCGGCCCGCACCGACGGCCGGCTGGCCTTCCCCGACCTGGTGCCGGACCGCGCCGTGCTGGACCGGATCGCCACGCGGCTGGACGAGGTGCGGCTGCTCGGCGCGCGGGTGGTGGTCGAGCCGCCGCTCTATCGCGGGGTGACCGTGGTCGCCACCGCGATCGCCCGCCCGCGGGTGGACACCGCGGCGGTGCAGCGGTCCGCGCTGGCCGCGCTGTACGCCTTCCTCGACCCGATCAGCGGCGGCGCGGACGGCGCCGGCTGGGAGTTCGGCCGGCCGGTGCACGCCGGCGATGTGTTCGGCGTGCTGCAACGGGTCCGCGGCGTGGAGGCCGTCGAGGACGTGCGGCTTTACGGCGCGAACCCGGTGACCGGCGAGCGCGGCCCGGAGACCTCCCGGCTGGAGCTGCCGCCGAACTCGCTGGTGTTCTCCTTCGGCCACCAGGTGCGGGTGGTGCCGCGATGAGGTCTTCCGTCCTCGGCCTGCCGGTGGCGCTGCCGCTCGGCTCCCTGCTGCCCTCGATCTACCAGTCCGATGATGAGTTCATCATGCGTTTCATGTCCGGGCTGGACGAGGTGCTGGCCCCGGTTCTGTCCACTTTGGACTGTTTGACGTCCTATGTGGACCCGCGGCTGGCGCCGGCCGACTTCCTCGACTGGCTGGCCAACTGGGTCGGCCTCGAGATCACCTTCGGCGACACCGACCTGGCCAGGATGCGGCTCGCGGTGGCCGAGGCGGTGCGGCTGTACCGGCTGCGCGGCACCCCGGCCGGGCTGCGCGAGCACCTGGAGCTGATCACCGGCGGCCTGGTGGAGATCGCGGACAGCGGCGGCGTGGTGGCCTCGGGCACGCCGGACACGCCGCTGCCCGGCGAGGACACCCCGCGGCTGGCGATCCGCGTCACCGGCGCGTCCGACGCGCTCGCGCCGCTGGTGGACGCCGTGGTCAGGGCAAGCAAACCGGCGCACGTCAGGCACGTGGTGGAGGTGGTCTGAGGTGGCACAGCGATGATCGTCTGCAAGCAGTGCGGGACGCACAACGCGGACAAGGACACCTTCTGCGGATCGTGCGGTGCATTCCTGGAATGGACCGGCGAGCGCATCAAGCCGGCGCCCGCGCCGGCCGCCGTCCAGGAGGCCGAGGACGAGGCGCCGCGCAAGCGCGGGCTGCTGGCCAACCTGCAGTCGCTGATATACATGGACGTCGGCACCAAGCAGCAGCCCGGCAAGGCCGGGGCCGGTTCTCCCGCTGGTCCTGGCGCCGCCGGTGGTCCCGGTGGTTCCGGTGGTTCCGGTGGCTTCCCGAGGGGCTCCGGCGGGTCGGGTGGCGTCCCCATGGGTTCGTCCACGCCGAAATTCGGCGGCATGGCGCCCCCCGGTCCGCCCGGCGGGCCCCCCGGCCCGCCTCCAGGTCCTCCGGGGCCGCCACCCGGTCCGCCCGGTCCGCCCCCCGGTCCGCCGGGTCCCGGTGGCATGGCGCCGCCCCGGCCACCCGGCCCGCCCGGCCCGGCCCCCGGTCCGCCCGGACCAGCGGGCTTCGCGCCGCCCGGTCCGCCAGCGCCCGGTGGCGGGATGCCGCAGCCGGGACCGCCGGCGGCGACCGGGCTGCTGCCGCCCGGCCCGCCCGGTCCGCCGGCCCACGGTGGTGGTCTCCCGTTGCCGCCCGGTCCGCCGGCACCGGGCGGACCGCCACTGCCGCCGGGACCACCGGCCGCCAGGGGCAACGGCGCGATGGCACCGGCCAGCGGGGCGCCGCCGCTGACGCTGCCGCCGGTGCCGGCCACACCCGGCACACCCGCCACAGCCGGCACACCGCCACCGAACCTGCCGCCCAAGGAGGCGGCGCTGGTGGCGCCGGTCATGCCGTCGACCGGCAGAGCGCAGCCGGCCCAGCCGGAGGCGGTTGCGCCGACCGAGGCCGCGCCGCGACCGGCGGAGAGCACCCAGCGCCGGCCGCCGACCCGCCGGCTGGAGCCCGGCGACCTCATCTGCGGCGAGTGCGGCGAGGGCAACCCGCCGATCCGCAAGTTCTGCAGCCGGTGCGGCACCTCGCTGGCGCAAGCCGAGGTGGTCCGCGCCAAGTGGTGGAAGCGGCTGATCCCGCGGCGCCGGGTCAAGGTCCACGAGGCCGGCTCCCGGCCGGGGCAGCGCGGGGTGGGCCGCGGCCGGGGCGCCAAGTTCCGCGCGGGGCTGCGCCGGGTGATCCCCACGGCCAGGAACATCGTGGCGATCGTGCTGCTGCTCGGCGGCATCGTGTACTCGATCTACCCGCCGTTCCGGATCGAAGTCAACGAGCGGTACTTCGCGGTCAAGAACAGGGTCGTCGCCATGGTCATCCCGCAGTACGTGCCGGTGCGGCCGACCAAGGTCACCGCGACGGCCGAGCTGCCCGACCACCCGGTCGGGGCCGTCGCCGACGGCTTCAGCAACACGTTCTGGGCCGCCCCCGGCGACAGCAGCCCGGCGCTGGTGTTCACCTTCGACCATCCCATCAACCTCGGCTGGGCCATCGTGCGGGTGGGCAACAGCGCCAAGTTCCAGTCGGCGCACCGACCGCAACAGCTGCACCTGGTGTTCTCCAACGGCGGCACGTTCGACCTCAACCTCAAGGACACCCCCGACCCGCAGGAGGTCAAGATCGAGGGCGGCAACGGAAGCACCAGCGTCGAGATCCACGTACAGTCACTGTTCCGTTCGCTGGACGGCACCGACACCGCCGTCACCGAGATAGAGCTGTTCGAACGGAAGTAGGAGCCGCCGTGGCAGTGGTCGGCGTCAGCCCGTATCTGGCCTACCCGGCACGAAACGAGCCGTACGGACCGCGCACCCCGCACGTCCCCGATCCCTGGGGGTACATGTGGGTCTTCTGGCAAGGCAGGGCCAACTACGGAGTCGACGGCAGCTGAGAACAGTGTCAGCCGGCCAGGGCACTATGGGGATGTGACGACGAGGGTCTCCGACGATGCGCGCCGCACCTCCTTGCTGGCGCCGGTCGACGTGCTGGTGCGTGGCGTGTGGGAGGTGCCGGCCGCGATCGGCGGGCGGGCCACCGGCGCCCGGCTGGAGCGGATGCGCCGCTCGCCGCAGTACCGCGACGGCGCGTTCCACAACGCCGTACTGGCCAGCGAACGGCCGGCCGTGAGCGGCAGGGACATCGGCCGCGAGCTGCTGCGCAACCGCGCCACTCGCCGGCCGTCCCGGCCCATCCCGGTCGTCCGGCCGACCCCAGACGACTTCGCCGCGCCACCGTTGGACGGCCTGCGGCTGACCTGGTTCGGGCACGCCACCGCGCTGATCGAGCTGGAGGGCCGCCGGCTGCTGCTCGACCCGGTGTGGAGCGAGCGCTGCTCGCCGAGCGCGCTGGTCGGCCCGCGTCGGCTGCACCCGGTGCCGATGCCGCTGTCCGAGCTGCCGCCGCTGGACGCCGTGGTCATCTCGCACGACCACTACGACCACCTCGACATGACCACCATCCGGCTGCTCGCGGCGTTGCAACCCGGCGTGCCGTTCGTCATGCCGCTCGGCGTCGGCGCGCACCTGGAGCGCTGGTCCGTGCCGCCGTCGAGGATCGTCGAGCTGGACTGGAACGAGAGCACCTCGGTCGCCGGGGTGACGCTGACCGCGACCGCCGCGCGGCATTTCTCCGGCCGGCGGCGGCAGGACAACAGCACGCTATGGGCGTCCTGGGCAATCGCCGGGCGGGACCGGCGGGTCTTCTACACCGGTGACTCCGGCTTCTTCGCCGACTACGCCGCCATCGGCTCCGCGCACGGCCCGTTCGACGCCACCCTCATCCAGATCGGCGCCTACTCGCCGTACTGGCCGGACATCCACATGACGCCGGAGGAGGGCGTCGCCACCCACCTCGCCGTGCGCGGCTCGCTGATGATTCCGGTGCACTGGTGCACGTTCACCCTCGCGTTGCACACCTGGGCCGAGCCGGTGGAGCGGCTGGCCCTGGAGGCGTCCGCCCGCGGGGTGTCCTTCGCGGTGCCGAGCCCCGGCCAGATCGTCGACGTGGACGCCATGCGCTCCGACGACCCGTGGTGGCGCGCCGTCGCCTGAGCCTTCCCGGCGTGTTCGCCGGTTCGGACGCCCGTGTTGGGCGGTTGGGGCGGTCGTTGCACTCCGCGATCAGTCCTCCAGGCCGCACAGCCGCGCGCTGAGCTGCCACAGGCGCTGTGCCGCGACGCCGTCACGGGCCAGGGTGGTTGGCTCGATCGGGGCGTGGTCTGCGATGTACCGGCCGGTCACCGTTGCCAGTTCGGGCGCGGTGGCCGCGTAGACCACTGTGTCCGCGCCGGCCTCCGGGCCCTTCTGGAACGGGCGCACCACCGTGAAGAAGACCTTGTAGAAGCCGGCCGCCTCGCGGGCCAGCTCGGTGCGCAGGAAGCCGGGGTGCACGCTGTTGGCCGTCACGCCGGTGCCGTCCAGCCGCCGCGCGAGCTCGTTCGTGAACAGGATGTTGAGCAGCTTGGACAGGCTGTACGCGGTGTTGCCGTCGTAGCGGTGCTCGCCCTGCAGGTTGTCCCACGGGATCTCGCGGATCCGGCTGTGCACGCTGGACGCCACCGTCACCACCCGCGCCGGCGCGCCGGCGACCAATCGGTCGCGCAACAGGTTGGTCAGCAGGAACGGCGCCAGATGGTTCGTCGCGAACGTGGTCTCCAGCCCGTCGACCGTGGTCTCACGCCGGACCTTGACCACCCCGGCGTTGTTGATCAGCACATGCACCCGGTCGTACCGCTCGGCGATCTCCGTGGCCAGCCGCCGCACCTCGGCAAGCTCGGACAGGTCGGCCGTCAGCACCTCCATCCGGCCGCCGCCGCGGCGGATCTCCTCGACCGCCGCCGCGCCCCTGGCCGCATCCCGCGCCACGCCGACCACGGTCGCGCCGCGCTCAGCGAGCCGGGCCGCCGTCACCTTGCCGATTCCCGCCGTGACACCGGTCACGACGCACACCTGCCCGTCCATCGCGCCATTCTGGCAGCAAGCCAGGGCGGGTCAGCCCGCCCCGCGCTCCCGGATCTCCCCGGTAGCCCTGGCCAGCCCGGCCAGCCCCAGCATCAACCCCCGCCGCTCGGCCGGCGTCAGCGCGCCGAGCAGCTCGGCGTGCCTGGCGTGGAAGTACTCGCCGACCCGGCGCGCGGCGGCCTCCCCGTCGCCGGTCAGGCTCAGCCGGTAGATCCGCCTGTTCGCCGGGTCCCGCGCCCGTGATAGCCAGCCCCGCGCCACCATGCCGGCCACCAGCCGGCTCACCGTGCTCTTCTCCAGGCCGAGCCGCTCGGCCAGCTCCTGCTGGGACAGCGTGCCGGCCTCGACCAGCTCGCCGAGCGCGAACACCTCCGACGCCGTGGCGCGGACGCCCGCGTGGTCGTGCGGTTCCAGCAGCCCACTGAGCCGGACCAATCGGCGCAGCAACCGGCGCAGGTCGTCGTCCGGAAACACCGAACGCGAAGTTGTACTGTACAACTGTTGTGCCCTACACTCGGAAACCTGAGTTGCAGGATACAACTGTTGCGGAGGTTCCGCCCGTGCACTCCCTTCACCGCACCGGCACCCACATGTTCTGGCCGTTCAACAGGCCGGAACGGTACGACCGGCTCACCCGCTGGATCGCCGGCCGGCTGCACCGCCGGGTCGCGGCCGACGTCGCCGCCCTCGACCTGCCGGCCGGTTCCCGTGTCCTCGACGTGGGCACCGGGCCCGGCCGGGTGCCGCAGCTCATCGCCGAAGGCTGCCCACAGCTGTCCGTCGAAGGCATCGACCTGTCCGCCGAGATGATCGCCACCGCCCGGACCCTCGCCGCCGGCTCACCCGTCGCCGACCGGGTGGCCTACGTCGTCGGCGATGTCGCCGCCCTGCCATACCCGGACGACTCCATTGACCTCGTCGTCTCCACGATGAGCCAGCACCACTGGCCGGACCTGCCGGCGAGCCTTCGCGAGCTGCGCCGGGTGGTCCGACCCGACGGCCGCATCTGGATCTACGACGCGCGGATCGCGCTGCGCACCGCGGAAACCACCGCCCGTGAGCTGTTCCCCGACGCCGCCGTGCACCGCGAGGTGGTCCGCTCCGGCCGTTTCCCGATCCACCTGGTCGGCCGGCTCGTGGTGGATCGCGGGGTGCGGGAGCACGCGCCGCTGCGGCCCTGAATCTGCGGGTTTGCGTCGAGCGCACAATCTCGTCCATGGCCGCGGCGAGGTCGGTGCCTGACGGCCACGCGCGTCAGGACAGCAGGACGCGCGCGGCGATGACCGATCCCACAATGGCGCCGCCGTAGCACAGCGTGGTGATCAGGGTGTCCAGCCGCCTCAGCTGCAGGCCCTCGAAGAGGGTGTAGCGGAACCGGTGCGCCCAGTGGAACAACGACAGCACCAACAGCCCGAACAGCACCAGCCGGGTGATCGGATGGCTCAGCACGGCCAGCAGATGGCCGTGGTCCGGTGGCGACACCAGGCCGAGTGGGAACAGCACGCCGAACAGCAGCAGCAGCACCGGCAAGAGCAGCGCCGAAACCATCCCGCCGCTGCTGAATAGCAGCCACGCCACCGGCTCGGCCGTCGATCGGCGGCGATGCATCAGCCCACCCCCAGCAAGATCCAGGCCACCAGCGCGGAGGCCACCAGCCAGGCCGAGAAGTGCGCGGCGGCGACGAGCCGCGGCGGCACCAGCCGGCCCCGCAGCCGCGGCGGCACCCGGCGGCCCTTCAACCGGACGACGATGGCCTGCGGGGCCAGGTTGAACCAGGTGACGGCGTGCAGCAGGAGGAACAGCAGCGCCACGACGTTGATCAGGATGAGCCACGGGCGGCCGCTCCAGTCGAGGAAACGCTGGTAGGCGGCGGCGCCGGAGAACACGGCGTTGGCCATCAGCAGCAGGTACACCACCGTCCACGCCACCGCCACGCTGCTCAGCTCCCGCAGCACGAACAGCAGGTAGGACCGGCGGCGCGCCCACCAGAACACTGACACCGGCCGCCGGTACAGCGGTGCGAGGTCGTCCACGGAGCTCATCGCGTCCCCCTCATCGCGCCCCTCGCGGCCACAGCAGGTCCAGCATCGACTCCTTCGCCGCGATGAGCTTGTAACGCTGGATGGCACCGGCCGGGTCCACGCCCTTGGGGCAGGCAACCGTGCACTCCCCGACGTAGGTGCACGCCCAGACACCCTCGTCGGTGGAGAGCACGTCGAGCCGCTGATGCGCGCCCTCGTCGCGGGAGTCGAGGTTGTACCGCTGAGCGAGCGCGATCGCGGCCGGACCCAGGAATTCGGGCTCCAGACCGTAGATGGGGCATGCGGAGTAGCAGAGCATGCAGTTGATGCACAGGCTGTACTTCTTGTAGTCGTCCAGCTCCTCCGGCGTCTGCAGGTACTCACCCTCGTCCAGGGGTTTGTGCTGGTCCCGCATCAGCCACGGCTTGACCCGGCGCAGCTTGAGCATGAAGTCGTTGATCTCCACGACGAGGTCGCGGACGATCGGGAAGTTGGCCAGTGGCTCCACGCGCACCGGCCCGGGGGCGTAGTCGTCGAGGAAGGTCGCGCAGGTCAGCTTCGGGTCGCCGTTGACGCTCATTCCGCAGCTGCCACAGATGCCCATCCGGCAGGACCAGCGGAAGGACAGCGTGCCGTCCAACTGGTCCTTGATGTAGTTCAGGCCGTCGAGGACCGCCCATTCCTTGCGCAGCGGTACGACGTAATCCTGCAGCGTCGGCTCCCGCTCGATGTCCGGCCGGTACCGGGCAACCTGCAGTGTGATGGTGTCCGGCATTGCTTGCCTTACCTCCCGTAGATGCGTTCGGCCGGTGGCCAGCGGGTGATCGTGACGGGCAGGTAGTCAACGGTGGGGGAGCCGTCGTCCCGGCGGCGTACCACGGAGTGGGCCAGGAAACGGTCGTCGTCCCGATTTGGGAAGTCGGTGCGCTGGTGGGCGCCCCTCGACTCCTCGCGCCGGAGCGCGCAGGCGATCATGGTTTCGGCGATGTCGAGCATGAAACGCAGCTCGAGTGAGGCGATCAGCTCGGTGTTGAACGTCCGGCTGTGGTCGTCGATGGTCGCCTTGGTTGCCCGCTCCTGCAGCTCTCGCAGCTTGTCGGCGCCCTTCGCCAGCGACTCGCGGTCGCGGTAGATCCCGGCGCTGCCCTCCATGGTCTGCTGCATCTCGGTGCGCAGGTCGGCGATGCGCTCGCCGCCACTGCCGTTCCGCGCCGCCACCTCCCGCTCCAACCGGCGAAACTCGTCGGCAATCTGGGCCTTGATGCCGGCGCTCGGTTCGGTGGTCGCGCTGAGCGTGCGGGCCGCCAGGTCAGCGGCCGCGAGGCCGGCACGGCGGCCGAACACCAGCAGCTCGGGCAGCGAGTTGGAGCCCAACCGGTTGGCGCCGTTGATGCTGACGCAGGCGACCTCGCCGGCGGCGAACAAGCCCTCGACATCGGTGGCGCCGTTGATGTCGGTGTGCACCCCGCCCATCATGTAGTGCACCACTGGGCGCACCGGGATCAGTTCGGTAACCGGGTCGATCCGCTCGTACTTCAGGCACAGCTCGCGGACCATCGGCAGCCGGGCCTCGATCACCTCGGCGCCCAGATGCCGCAGGTCCAGGTGCACCACCGCGCCGAACGGGGTGTCGATGGTGCGGCCTTTGGCCTGCTCGTGCACGAACGCCTGGGACAGGCGATCGCGCGGCCCGAGTTCCATACTGCGCATCACCGGGGTCGGCTCCGGTTTGCCGAGGTTGTAGTCCTGCAGGTAGCGGTAGCCGTCCTTGTTCAGCAGGTAGCCGCCTTCGGCCCGGGTTGCCTCGGTGATCAGGATGCCGGTGAACGGCAGCCCGGTGGGGTGGTACTGCACGAACTCCATGTCCTTGAGGGCGGCCCCGGCCCGGTAGGCCAGCGCCATCCCGTCGCCGGTCTTGATCGCGGCATTGGTGGTGTACGGGAAGACCTTGCCGCAGCCGCCGGTGCAGAGGATGACGGTCGGCGCGGTGATCGCCTCGACCTGCCCGGTGGCCAGCTCGATGGCCACCACGCCGTGCACCCGGTTGTCGTCGACCAGCAGGGTGGTCACGTACCACTCGTCGAAGCGGGCGATCATGCCGTACTGCAGCGACGTCTGGAACAGCGTGTGCAGCAGGTGGAACCCGGTCTTGTCGGCCGCGAACCAGGTGCGTTTCTTCTTCATGCCACCGAACGGGCGGACCGCGACGTGGCCATCCGAGGTGCGGCTCCACGGGCAGCCCCAGTGCTCGAGCTGCAGCAGCTCCTTCGGCGCCTCGGCGATGAACGCCTCGACCGCGTCCTGGTCGGCCAGCCAGTCGCTGCCCGAGATCGTGTCGTAGGCGTGCTCGTCCAGGGTGTCGTCGGCCGCGATCACCCCCGCGGCGCCGCCCTCGGCCGAGACCGTGTGGCTGCGCATCGGGTAGACCTTGGACACGATCGCGATGTGCAGGGTGGGGTGGCTTTCCGCGATTGCGATGGCCGCCCGCAGCCCGGCCCCGCCACCCCCCACGATTACGACGTCATATGAGGCCATCCCGCGCTCATTCACCGTGCTCTGCGGACGACTCGTTCAGCAGCACGCGGCCGTCATGCCGAACGATCCTGGTGCGCACCGTGCCGTCGTGGTACTGGTGCGACATGTGGCGGCAGCCGCACGAGTAGGACACGTCGTTGTACGACAGACCGTCGTCGTCGGACTCCTGATGACGGCTGCCGCCCACGGTCTTCCCGCACGGCGCTCGTTCCTTGCTGAACGGGACGCTAGTGCCGCTCACGACCCCACCTCCCGGAGGCCTAGGGGAAGAAACGTCGGACCATAGCGAACGCCGATCTTCTGCGGCCGTCAACCCCCACCGGAGATCAAGCCATCGGCGCCTCGAGCCGCATGCAGCGCAACGGGATCTCCACGGTCCTGCTCGTAGTGACGGGCGCCGCGGGATTGTGCGGGGCCGCCCCTCGCAGTTCAAGGGCGCCTGTCGGCGTCGCCTTCGGCGATTGCCCTGCCGGGCAACCCTTGAGCTGCGAGACTCTGCGGCCCCTGATTTGGCAGGCCCTTGCGGGCAGGCCGGACGGCCTGCCCCCGCGGTCCCGCGGCGCCCACAACGGCGGTCCGCACAGCGGGTATGGTTCGGGTCTGGTGCGGAACGCCGACGGGTCCATTACGCGGCTGCGCAAGGTCGGTCAAGGGCGTTCAAGGGCCGGTCCCGAAGCACGGATCTGGGCGAGCGTGATTCGGGACCGGTCGGATTCCCGCGGTCCTGTGGTGTGATCAGGCCGCGCATCGGTGCACCATATTTTGTCGTGGTCTTCGTAATGGATCAATATACGCCGGCGGGTAGAACTCCGATCGTCCATTGACGATGGCGCACTCCCACTCCGAATGGTGGATCAGCCTGTGGTGGAAGCCGCAGAGTAGGACCAGATTATTCAGGTCGGTCGGCCCACCATCGGCCCAGTGGCGCACATGGTGCCCATGGCACCACCGGTGCGGACGAGTGCAGCCAGGGAACGCGCAGCCATCATCCCGCACGATCAGCGCCCGCCGTTGCGCCGTGGAGACGGTGTAG
>DASXTS010000529.1:0-13454 GCA_036505275.1 Pseudonocardiaceae bacterium | reverse complement strand
GAGGCCACCGGCGCCGAGCCGCGCCGTTCGCATACCACGTTCGTGCTGGACGAGGCGAACAACACCGCACCGATCCGGCTGCCGGCCATCGTCAGTGAGGCCGGCGGGCAGAGCCTGCACCTGGTCGTGGGCATCCAGGACCTATCCCGGGCCCGGGCCCGCTGGGGCCGCAGGCGGACGGGGTTTCTCACCCTGTTCACCACCAAGCTGGTGCTGTCCGGTGTGGTTGAGCCGTACACCCTGAATGCGTTGTCCGCCGCCGCTGGTGAGTACGACCGGGTGATGATCGGTTTCACCCGGTCCACTGCCTACGTCGGCCCGTACGCCCAAGCCATTCCGCAGATCAACCCGTCGTTCTCGATCCAGCGGCAGCGGGTGCTGCACGAGGGCGACATCGCCAAGCTGCCCGAGGGCCGCGGGCTGCTGTTCGAGGGCGTTACCTGGACGTTGGTCCGGATCGGGATGCACTGGCAGCATCCGGTGTGGCGGTACTTGACCTACTACGGCCGACTCGGGCACCGCGACATGGCCACACTGCTCACCGTGGTGGACGACATTCCCGGCTGAGCCACCCCGGGAACGAGGTGATCTACGTCAACCTCGCCGGGCTGCCGGGGGGTTTCGACAAAGGTGGTCTTCCTGGCGTCGATCTGCGACGCCAGGAACCCCGCCAGCAGGCGATCGGCCAGGTGCGCAACGCATACATCCGGGTGGTCAACCAGGCCGACAACGCCGAGCTGGCCCGCTACGACCTCAGCGAGGACTGCTCCACGGAGACCGCGCTGGTCTTCGGTGAGCTGTACCGCAACGGGGGTCGAGTGGAAGTTCCGCGCGGTCGGGCAGGGCTACGCGATCGGCCTTCGCGGCATCGCCTCCGACTACGGACTGGGGATGGCTCACTCCGAACGCGTGCGGCAACGATCTCGACCCAGAGCCGGTTCTGGGGCGTCGTCGCACCCAGGCCGGAGGCGCCTCCGGTAACCAGCGCCACCGAGCCGTTGACATCCACTGACAGGTCCTTTCCGTGGGTAGGTCGCCGGGTCGCTGGCTCGGGTCAACCCGTGCCCGGGGCGCCGCCCCGGAGATCCGGGAACTGGTCGTCGCGCCACTCGGTGCCGCTGCCGCCCGGGTTCGCCGCGAGATCCGCTTCGCGCGCCCGCAGTTCGACCCGGCGGATCTTGCCGGAGATCGTCTTGGGCAGTTCGTAGAACTCGATGCGGCGCACCCGCAGATACGGTGCCAGGCGCTCACGGGCGTACTTCAGGATCGACCGCGCGGTGTCCGCGGTCGGCTCGTGCCCCGGGGCAAGCGCCACGTAGGCCTTCGGCACGGCCAGGCGTACCGGATCCGGGGCGGGGACGACGGCGCACTCCATGACCGCCGGGTGCTCGATGAGCACCGACTCCAGTTCAAACGGGCTGATCTTGTAATCGGAGGCCTTGAAAACGTCGTCGGTGCGGCCGATGTAGGTGATGTAGCCCGTCGGCGTTGACGCTGGCGACGTCGCCGGTGTGGTAGTAGCCGCGGGCTGACAAAACTGACAGAACCGACAGAACGGCCATTTGTCGGTTCTGTCAGTTCTGTCAGCACACCACGTGAGTCCCGTCGCATAGGATCACGCTTGCCAGATGTGCGCGGGTTCTGCGGTGTGAGGGTTGACGTCGTAAGGCGGGGCGGCGGGGCGGCCACCTGTGGGGGGTGGGGCGGCGCCCCTGCGGATGTAGTCGTGTTGTTCAAGCAGGTTGAGTGGCCGATCAAGGTCGGTGACCTTGCGGAAGCGGGTGCTGGACACGCCTCGGAACAGTTCGCGGCGGGTGAATCGGGATCGGTTGCAGCGGTTGATCCAGTCGAGGATGGCCCGAGCGTCCTCGACGGTTGGGTCGGCGCCCATGTGGTCGAAGACGGCGAGGGCGTGGGTGAGGTAGTAGTCGCCGAGGGCGGCGGCGTTGTCGACGGCGCTGGTGCCGATCGGGACGGCCCAGCCGTCGCGGAGATGGATGGCGAGGTGGAGGAGGCCGGCGAGACGGGCGATGGCGCCGTTGAGCTTGGACGCCCAGTCGGCGATATGGCCGAGTTCGCCGTGCTCGGCGAGGCGGGGTTCGAGCGCGGCCTCTAGGGCGAGCATTCGGGTGTCAGCAGCGGCGGTCAGGGCGAGGATGGCGGGCTCGCTTCGGCCGGCGAGGGTGAGGACAAGGGAGCGGAGATGGCGGCCGTAGACGGCCTTGACCTGCGGCGGAACCACGGGGGCGCCGATGCGGCGGTGGCCGACGGTGTTCTCGGGCAGGGAGTAGAGGATGCGGGCGAGCAGGCCGCGGCCGCGGAAGCCGGCAATGTGGGCGATGTCGCGCAAGACGTCGGGTTGCAGGGCCAGGCCCAGGGTCAACGCCGGACGGGGGATGTGTTCGGCGGGGCGGCCTTTGCGGTCGACGCGCAGCAGGTCGCCGGCGTGGCCCTTGAGGAACACCTCGAGCGACGGCATGCCGCCGGCGTAGCGGCCCGCGAGGGTGCCGAAGATGCCGCCTTCGGCGGAGAGTACGGCGAGACGGCCGCCTTGTTCGGCGAGCAGGCTGGCGGCGGCTTCGGGGGTGACGTCGTCGGCGATCAGGCGGGGGAGTGCGGGCACGGTCATGGTGTCGGCGGCGAGGGCGGCATCGGTGGCCATCGCCAGCGCTTCGGCGCGGGCCTGGGGGTTGGTGCTGTTGGCGGCGTTAGTGGCGTAGCGCTCGGCATCGCGTTGGGCGGTGCGGCGGGCCAGGTCGGCCTCGATGAGCTGGGGGCGGGTGCGGTCGACGAGTTGGCGCTCGGCTTCGAGCAGGGGTGCGGTCATGGCGGCGAAGACGGCCGACTTGCGGGAGCCGGGTGGCATGGCGACGGCGGTGAAGATGTTCAGTGGTTCGCGCCAGCCGGGGCGGATTTCGACGATGGCGCGGCCGCCGGCGGCGGTGGACAGAGCGGCCAGGGCGATGCAGCCGGCGAGGTCGGGTGGGGTTTGGGTGAATTCGGCGACGGCGGCGACCTGGTCGGCGACCCAGCCGGGCAGGGCGTCGACGGGGAAGGCTGGCAGGGCGCGGCGCGCGCTCAATGGTGTTGGCGGGTCCCATTTGGGACCGCCGGTGTAATCGAGGGCCTCGATGACGGAGGCGACGGCGGTTTCGACGTAAGTGTCGAATTCGGGGACCTGGTCGCCGATCTGGCGCAGTCGGGTGCCGACCTCGCGCAGCTGCCGGCGGCGCCAGGCGTCGATGATCTTCTCGCTGTGCCAGCCGGCGGTGCCCTGCGTGGCGGCGACGTAGTCCATCAGCACGGTGCCGTTGCGCAGCAGTGGCATAAGGTTCGGCACGTCGCGGCGTTGGCGCAGGATGTCGACGACATGCAGGAGACCGGCGTCGTCGCCGTGGGTTTCGGCGGCGGTCACGATGGCTTCGTGGATGGTGGCGTGCAGCGGCCGGGCGTAGTGCTCGGCGCGCACGTCGATGGTCAGGGCCGATGCCGGGTGCTGCAGTAACGCGCCGAGCAATGCCGCCTCGTGGTCGAGGGCCGGCGTCGCCGAGTACGCGGTCACGTGGAACGGTCTCCTTCGGGGCCGCTAGAACGGGGCCGTTAGAACAGCGTGTTTTGCAGGGCTTCGGCGGTGAGTTGGTTGGCCAGGTGTGCGAGCTCGGCGCCGAATCGACCTTCTCGGACATCCTGGTGAACGAGTTCCATGGCGCCGGCGCTGCCCTTGCCGTGGTATCGGCCGCCGCAGACGCAATCGCAGTCCGGTTCGGTGGCGTCGTGGCATTTGGCGTCGCAGCGGCGGGTGCCGTCGCTATTGCCGACGGTCAGGACCGTGGCCATGGCGGTGTTCCCTTCTGGGTGGCAGCCGCAGCTGCAGACCACGTCGCCACCGAGCTGGTATCGGCAGGCGTGGTGGCGTCCGATGCCGCAATGGCCGGACCGAACTCGCTGAGCGGTCATGGCGTGGCCAGCTCGGCCAGCTCGGCGAACAGCTGCGCGGCCTGGTCGGCCGTGAGGCCGCCGCCGGCGCGGTCGGTCCACCGCTCGACGATCCGCAACACGCTGGCGCCGGGCACCCGTCGCCGGCGGTGGTGGGCGGTCAAGGGCCGCGAGTGCCCGTCGTCGGCGGCCCACCGGCGCACCGTGTCGGCCGTGACGCCGAGCCGGGCGGCGATGCCGGTGGTGGTGTGGCCGTGCTCATCAAGAAGGCGCCGGATGGCGGCCCGACGGTCGTGGCGGCTGACGTCGGCGCGCGCCAGGTTCTCGGCGAGCATCAGGGTGATGGCCTCGTCGTTTTCGTGCTGGTCGACGATGACCACGGGCACGGAGCGCAGGCCTGCGAGGCGGGCCGCGACGAGCCGGCGGTGGCCGTGCAGCAGCTGCAGGTAGCTGCCGCAGGGGTGCGCCATCAGCGGGCAGAGCACGCCGTGGGCCTTGATCGAGGCGGTGAGCTGGCGCAGGTCGCCGAGGTCGCTGCGGATGTTGTTCGGGTGGAACCGCAGCCGGTCCGCGGCACGCGCGCCACGCGCACGCCGCGACTCGCCGGCGCTGCCGGCGCGAGCTGGAGGCGGCTCGAGGTGTCGGCGTGCCGCAACAAGCCGGCGGCGGCCAGGGGCCGGCCCGCGCGGTGGCGAGCGATCCATCGGGAGATCTGGCGCGGCCGCTCGCCGAGGCGTTCGCCGATCGCCGACAGGCTCATGCCGCGCTGGTGGAGCGCGATTGCGGCCTGGGCGACGTCGGCCGCCGTGGCGGGCACCCGCTGGCCATCCATCAGGCGCTCGATCACGACCCAGTCGTGCGGCTCTCCGAGCTGTCGGAGCGGTGTGGACACTTGGGGTTGGCTCCTTACGCGGGGAGTTGAGGAGCCGGGCCGTGGCTTGCAGGCGGATGGCCCCAGCTCCGCCGTTACATCACGGCCGCTGGCGAGCTGTCGGCGCCCGCTAGCGTGTAGCGGCCGTGGCCGGTCTTGACGACCCGGCCGTCTTCGACCAGCGCTGCGAACGCGTTGGTGATCTGTCGTGGGCTGTAGCCGGTGTCCTTGATGGCGCGGCCGCGGTCCAGCTCACCGACCTCGGCGAGCAGGGTCAGCACGGCGTCGACCGCAGTAGCGGCGGAACCGGCCGCTGGCGGTGGGCTCTCGGTGCGCGGCGACGGGATGGTCACCGGCTCGTCGACGTGGTCGTTCCGACTGGCGTAGGCGTCGCCGGCGGCGGCCACGTCGACGGCTGCCAGCTGCGCTGGCTGGCCGGTGGTGGCCCAGTGGTACGGGTCGTCGACGAGATAGGCGCGCATCGGTGCAGTGCGGCTGGAGGCGCCGAGCAGGTAGCCGAGGCCGTCGGCGGGCAGGCCGTTCGGGAACTCGCGCGGCAGCTTGGCCGGGCTGACCGGCAGCGCCCCGGAGAATGCCATCTGACCGGACAGGTTGTCGCAGCGGAACACCACGACGTTGCCCGAGCTGACCATGGTGCGGATCGGCAGCGAGCCGCCGAGCTCCTGAACCGACGGCACCGGCGTGACCAGCACGACGCCGATGCCGGTCTTGCGGCCCATCTTGCCGATGTCCTCGATGATCTCCACCGCTGTCGGGTCCTTGAGCAGCACGTGCGCCTCGTCGACCACGACTTGCAGCAGCGGCAGCTCCGGCGTCGGGTCGAAATGGTCGATGCCCCGGACGGTGCGGCCCTTGCGGTCGATGTACTCCACGCGGGCCAGGTGCGCCGAGCGCGCGTACATGACGGCGCGGGCCGCGTGCAGCAGTCTGATCGCCTCGTCGTGGCCGATTGCGGCCCAGTCGACGTGGTCGATCCAGCGCGGCAGCGACTGGCCGTTCTGCGGGTCGATGATCCAACTGGTGATCAGGCCGCTGTGACGCGCCTCGGCGAGCAGCAGCTCGAGAAACCGTGACTTGCCCGAGCCGGTGGTCCCGGAGACCAGCGCGTGCACGGCGCCCGATCCGGGCTTGAAGAACCGGAAGTAGGCCAGCTCGCCATCGGCGTACACACCGACCGGGGCGATGCCCGTGCCTAGGTCGAGCTGCGGACCGGGCCAGCGCTGGATGTCGTGCAGCGGGTTGCGCCGCAGTACCAGCAGCCGGGCGCGCGAGGCGACGCCGTCGGCGGTCGGCTCAATGACCACCGAACCGATCGGCTGGTTGAACGCCGAGCACACCAGGGCGGTCGCGGCGACGGCCTGCTCAGTCGACTTCTCGCCCGGCGTCAGCTGGATCGTTGCCGCCCAGCCATTGCGGACCTCCTCGACCTCCAGCAGCCGCGCGCCGGGCAGCGCCCGGCCGGGCGCGGCGACTCGCTCGCGCCAGATCTCCAGCACGTCGCCCGTGGCCACGGCCGGCGTGGTCCGGACGCGGTGATGCCACCACCACGGCGCGGCAAGAGCGCAGCCGCCGAGCCACAGCAGCGCCGGCATCGGACGGCCGACACCGCTCGCCGCGACCACCGTGAGCCAGCCCGTCAGGGCCGCGAGGCAGGCGCCCGCGTAGAGCCGCTCGGCCGCGCGGTCGAGCCGGCGGCGTACGGCCGGCAGCAACACTGAGGCGGCTGCCAGCCCGCCGAGGACGAGGACCAGCCGCGGACCGTTGTGGACCCGATGCAGCACGGCACCGGCAAGCCAGGCACCGAGGATCAGCAGCACTGGCGCGAGCTGGCGCCGGTAACGCCAGGCCAGCCGGCGGCCGTTGGCCGCACCGGTGCGCGGCCGCCGACGCCGCCGGAGGCCACCCACCACCACAACGGGCTCCCCAGCCTCGATCAGCTGCTCGACGTCGTCCTCGGTCAGTCCGCGGCCGCGTCGACGCGACCGGCGACGTCGGTCAACCGGGAGCGTGGCGTTCCGCCGCGGCGGCCGTCGCATGGGGGTGCGTCACCTCCTCGGACCGGTGGATCGGAGGGCTTGGGCCGGGCTCGGGGAGGTAGCCCGGGCCCAGCGGGCTCAGTGCCTGTAGAACTCGGTCTTGGCCGCGTGCGGGGTGGCGTTCACGGCCTCCTCCATGACGGCGTGCCGGTCGTCCAGGCCGGTGCGGGCCTTGGCGGCAGCGGCCTGCATGGCGGTGGCCGCTTCGAGCACGGCGGCGACCTCGCTGAGCGTGTCGACGTCCACGTCTACGCTGTGCATCGATGCCGACAGGTTGTCGATCGTGGCGACGGCCTGGTCGGCCGCGCTGACGATGGCGTCGAGCGCGGCGCGGGCCGCCGCGATGTTCACGGCCTCGCCGGTGCTGTCGACGGTCGGGCTTGTCATCGGATCTCCTCCTGGTGTACTGGGCTGATCTCCAGCCGGCCGGCTGGGCTCTTCGGGGGCGGCCGCTTCGGGCGCCGCGGGTTCGGGCGTTGCGCGTTCGGGTGTGGCGGGCCGGTAGCCGTCCGGACCGATCTCGGGACAGAGCGGCTCACCGTCCATGTGCGAGTGCCGCGGTCGCTCGCCCCATGCGGGGTTCCAGGCGCGCGGCGGTGCGGTGCGGACGGGCTCGCCGCAGCCGGGACAGATGAGCGGCGCGGTTCCGCTGGTCGCTATCGCCTCTGGTTCTGGGTTGGCGGGCGCTGATGCGGCGGCGGTCTCGGCTCGGCGGGCGGCGCGGGCCTCGGCGCGCTGCTTGCCCTCGGCCCAGCCGGCCTTGGCGCCGGTCCAAAGCGACCGTCCGGTGAACCTGGCTGCTCGGAAGGCGCCGTGGGCCGTGTACGCCGCGGCTGCGCCGACCGCGAGCGCCAGCCGGCCGGGGTGGTAGGGCTCGTGGCGGCGCTTGAACTCGGCCGTGCGCCGAGCAATGCGTACTCGGGCGGCAAGAGCCTCCGTGCTGACGTCGCGCCACCACTGCCGCAAGGCTCCGCGCAGCGCGAAATACAGGGCGATGGCCAGCAGCACCGTCATGCCGTACCCCCGAACAGGGAGGCGACGAGCGCCGACACGCCATTGCCGAGCGTGGCGATCGCCACCCTGGTCGTCGAGCCAACAATGCCGGGCACGCTGGCGACCGCGATCGGCAGCAGAAATCCGAACAGCGCCGTGACAGTGGTGGCCTTGTGCTTGGGCCACATGTCGTCCAGGTAGGCCAACAGCAACACGACGGCCAGCACGGTCGGAACGGCCACCCCGACGGCCTGGGTGGTGAGCTGGCCGACCAGGCCGGACACCGCGCCGAGCAGCTGGCGCAGCATGCCGCCGAGCGCGCCGGTGGTGATGCCGGCGCCGGCGACCAAGGCCAGTAGCGCGACCGTCTTGGGCGCGCGCCGCTTCCACCACAGCACCCCGGCGATGGCGAGGCAGATCACCGCGGTCGCGGCCTGAACCATGGCGGTTCCTCCTCTCAGGCGCCGAGCCAGACGACCAGGGCGACCAGCCAGGCCAGCGCGAACCGGCCGGGCCGCTGCAGCAGCCACGCGACCGCGTAGAGCACCACCGACACCGGCACGGCGACGAGGTAGCCGTACGCCTTGCCGAGGAACTCCAGGACCGGCGCCTTCTCGCCGAGCACCCAGTCGCCGGCGGCCGTGTAGGCGACCAGGTCGGCGATCGACGCTGGCGACTCCGACCAGATCGAGGAGCGGGTGGCGCGCGGCGCCGGGCTCCGCGACGTCCGCGTCGGCAGCAGGCGCTTGACACGCTCCGTGACGGGTAGCGTCGCGCGCAGGCGCGCGTGCGCCGCCTCCGCGTTGGCCGACGAAGCGGCAGCCTGGTCGGGCATTGCCTCATTGCTGACGGTCACGATCTCGTCCCTTCGTTGGTGAGAGCACGGACGGCTTTCAGCACGTGCTCGATGATCGACTCGGCGACCCGCGCGGCGATCTCGTCGTCGGGCGTGCGGTTCAGCTCGGCGCGCAGGTAATCGGTGGCGGCGGCTACCCGTTCGGCCGGCGTGGTGGCCTGCTCGACCCGGCCGAGGTACCAATCCCGGCGGCGCTCGACCTCGCGGCGTCGACGTTGTCTAACCATGGGCCGCTACCAGGTCCGGCTGTTCGGCCTTGAGCGCGGCGGCCAGCCGCGGCGACAGCCCGCGGGAGCAGTCGGTGACCTCCCGCACCCAGGCCGGCGTGATGTTGGTATCTGGTGCGAGTGCGGCGCGCGCCTCGGCGAGGAAGTCGTCGAACCGCTTGCGTTTGGCGCCGTTCATGGGCTGGTGTTCAGGACGGCGCCGACCCTTACCGGCTCCGTTCACGGGGCGTTCGGTAGCCCGTTCACGATGGCCGTTCATGGCCGGCCCGTGACCGGGCGTCGGGACGCGGGCCGCGGCCGCCGTGAACGCCCGCTCGACGGCCTCGGTGAGCCGGTCGCGGAGGTCGGTCACCGCCTCGGCGGCGCTGAACACCACCAGCGGCGGCACCGAGTGCAGCACGATCCCGGCCGGCGACCCTGCCGCCCAGAACGACCACGTGTTCATCACGTACGTCGCGCTGAGCGTGAACCACTTCGCGCGCCGCGCCCACGGCCCGGTGCGCACCTGGTACCGCGCCGTCACCTGCTCGGCCCGCAGGATCGCCAGCAGCACCAGCGACACCATCGGGTCGAGCAGCCAGGCCGCACACCAGTTCAGCGACCACGCCGGCGCGCCAGCCGCCGCGAATTGCTGAACGTTGGTCATCGTGAACGACAGCCCGAGCACGATGCCGGCCCACATCAGCCGGTCCACCTGCGTGCGGACCTTCTCCACCCGCAACGCGACCACGTCCGGGTGCGTTTCGTAGGCCCGCACCCGCGTCGCGGCCGCCGCCTCCTGCGCGAGCCTGCCCACTGTGGACGGCGGCTCGGCAGCGGGACGCTGAGTGTCGTACCATCCGCCGTCCGACCACATCACCGGGCAACCCCCTTCCGACTCCCGGCCGGGGCCCGCCGATCGGCGCGATCGGCGGAGATCTCGACGTCGACGTACACGCGGCCCAGCACCGACGGGCCACGGTTCGGGTAGAACGCCGACACATCGCGCACGACAAATCCCGCGCTCAATGCGATCACCGCGTCGGCCCACTCCTGCTCGGTGCCCAACAGCCGCAGTTTCATCGAGCACCCCCGAGCGCCTCGCTTGTCGCGTCGATGGGCCGACTCATCACTCGTCTCCGGCGGTGCGATAGCCTTGGCGGCTGATGGCGCTCTGAGCTCGCTCGAGGTGCTCACCGACCTGCGCCGCCAGCTCGGCTGCGCGCTCGAGGTGGTCCTGCGCGGTCGCCACGCTGACAGTCGGATCACGGCCGTCGTCTTCGTACACGTCGGACCGGCCCAACGACGCGACCAGCCCGTCGCCGAGCTGCAGCAACGCCTGAGGCAGGCTGTGACCGAGCAGCTTGAGGTTGCCAAGGACCTGGTACAGCAGCGGTGCGGGAATCGGGCCGCCGGTGATGTGGTTGATCCGTCGGATGGCCTCGTACGCTGCCTCGGCCTGCTCGACGACCTCGGGCCACTCGTCGCCCGTCATGGCCGAGCTCCAACGGTCTCGGCCAGGCAGGCCCGAACGGTGGTGCGGGCCAGCTCGTCGCCGCCGATGGCGGTGCTGGTGAAATCCAGGCCGCTGGCCGCCAACAGCAGAGCGAAGGCACGGGCGTCGACCAGCTGCGCGAAGACGCGTTCGGTCAGCCGCAGCCCGGTCGGTTCGTGGACCACGCACCAGCCGCCGGCGAGCACGGCCTGGCCGTCGACCAAGCGGATGTTCGGCGTGATGGCCACGCCGGCACAGGGCGTCATCCCGGCGGGCACGGCGAGCCGGACAGGCATGTCGCGGTCGTACAGCGTGATGCGGGTTTCGTGCACGGAGGATCTCCCTGTCGCGGGTGGTCGCGAGTGGTTGGTGGGCGCTCCCGGACGACGGGTGCGTCGGGTTGGCGGCCTCGTGCCGTCCTGGAGCGCCTGCTCGCGGTGGGGCTCGGCGGTCCCGCTCACGACCGTCCGGAGGCCCGGTACAGCGTTTCTTTGGCCCGATCGATCAGAGCTTTGGCCTCACCGACGAGCTCCAATACGTCTGACCGCGCGTCCGCGGCCGCGTCGGGCGACGGCGACCCGAGAGGCCGCCAGTCCGACCGCAACCAGTCCCGCGCCTCAGACAGCGCGTTGCGGGAGGAGTTCAGGCTGTTCAGCGCGCGGTCGACGATGTCGTCCCAGGTCGGCAGCTCGTGCTCCTTCATGGCGTTGCCTCCTCCGGAGCCGGCCGCGGCAGGCATTCGGCACACAGCTCGTGCAACGCGGCCAGCTGCGCCCCCGGTGAGGGTCAGGCCGTGCTGCTGCTTCGTGGCCTCGTAGACGCCGCCATAGCGGCACCAGCCGGGGTGGTGCTGCGGCCGCCACTGGTCCGGACCGCGGTCGCCCTTTGCCGCCGTGATCGCCGCGGACGTGGCCAGCAGGTTTGCCGCATCATTGGCGAACAGGCGCCGGCGGGTCGCCGACCACGCGGCCGCCCCGGAGTCCCAGGCGTCGCGCAGCGACACCACGTGGTCGATCGCCCGCCGGTCCCTCCACCAACTCGCCGGTGTAGGGGTCGCGGAACACCGCCTCGATCGTGCAGCCGGCGTCGTCCTGCACGACCATGCCCGAGTCGCGGGGCAGCACGTTGGAGCGGTTGTCACAGCCGTCGCCGTCGAGATCGGACCAGACGTCGCCGAACGCGCCGTGCCAATGGGTGCACTGCCGTTGTGACGGCCGCGGCATGGCCAACAGGCTGCCCGCCGTCGCCAGCACAGCGATCATCGCGACCAAAACCCATCGGCGGCCGTTCATGGCCGCACCTCGCCGTTCCGCGGCTCGTCGGCACGGCTGGCGCGCGAGCCCAGCGGGCGGCTCTCCGCCGACAGCCGGCACGGCGACTCGACCAGCACGGCATGGCCGGTTTCGGTGAGTACCGCCGGGACGCGGGAGCCGACCGGCGCCGGGATGGCTGGGCTGAGCAGCCCGGCGGCGGCCAGCTGATGGGCCGCTGGCTGGTCGCAGCACCAGCGGCCCTCGATCAGCAGGTCGGGTTGGCAGCCGCACACCAGCTCGGCGCGACCGGCGGCAACGGCTCGCAGCAACGCCAGGTCACGGCGCGACGGCGCAAACGTCATGGTGGACACTGGTCGGGCTCCTCTTTGCGGGAGTGGTGCCTACTGGGTGCCGATCCGGGGCGGTGGGTGCTTGGCGGCTTCGGCCGCCCCGGATCACCGGAGACGATCACGACGACCCGCACGGGGCCGCGAGGCGCTCGCCGAGCTGCACCTCGTACCGCTCGCGGCAGGTACTGCAGCGGCCGTGGTGGCGCCAGAACCTGAAGTGCTCGAAGGCTTTGCAGACCGTGCCCAGTCCAGTGCACGCGAGCAGCCCGGCGCCGAAGTACAGCGCGTTCCCGGTGACGAACAGCACCAGCAGCACTGTCAGCGTCACCTGCGCGACCACGGAGAACAGCACATCGACCAGGTCGTGGCGCCGAGCGCGGGCGATGACCGCCCTGACGTCGTAGCCAGTCGCGTCCACCACCGTCAGCGACCGCTCGGAGAGGCGCTTGCCGTTGATCACGCCGCCACCTCCTCGGTGACGGTGCCGCCGGTCCACAGCTGGTCGGCGGCCGCGCGCCGGCGCCACATCCCCGCCGCCGCCAGCGCGTATTCGCGCGCCCCGAGCGCGGCTCGCCAGTACACCCGTGTCCGGCAGTGGTCGATGATCTCCGACCACACCGCGGCCTCGGCCTCGTACAGCTCCATCATCCGCGTCGACCGCTGTAGGCCGGCCGGCTCCCGCATCAGCTGCTCACGCTCGCGCCGCAGCTCGTCCAACCGCGTATCGAGCTGCTCGAGAACGACTGCGTAGACCTTGCCCATGGTCAGACCACCCCTTCCGTGACCCAGTTGGCCGTGTCCACGACGGTCTGCTCCGCTACCGCTACCTCGGCCATGTCATCGATCGCCTTCGCCGGCACGATCAGCCGGCCCCGGATCCGCACCGCGGGGAACTGCCCGTCCGCGATCGCCCGGTACACCGTCATCTGTCACCTTGACCGCCGATAACTACCACCGTCACCAACGGGAGGGGCGGCCAGGGTTCGCTGCCCAGATGGAGGAGCAAGGCCACACGTCACGCCAGGACATTCTTGAGGTTGGGCCGGCCCAGGCTCCGGCGGCAATCGCTCAGCGTCTCGGCGTCCGAGAGGGTGCCGAGGTTGTCAGGAGGAGGCTGCGGTTCTTGGTCGATGACCTGCCCGTGCAGCTCGTCCAGGTCTACTACGAGCCGCAGCTCGTGGCAGGCAGCAAGCTTGAACAGCCTGTTCCGATTCCGGACGGTGTTCACGCGGAGCTGCGGCGCCTGGGCGTGCAGGTGACTCGTTTCGTCGAGGACTTCTTGGGGGCGAGGCTCCCTGATCCCGACGAGGAGCGTGCCCTTCAGCTTCCCAGTGGTGTGCCCGTGATCCGGAACGTGCGAACGGCCTACGCTGGCGACAAGCCGGTCGAGGTCATGGACAACATCTCCCATGGCGAGGTCGTCTCATTCCGGTTCGA
>DASXTS010000528.1:0-4491 GCA_036505275.1 Pseudonocardiaceae bacterium | reverse complement strand
CATAGTGAGCACGCCGGGCGCCGAGCAGATCGAGAACGCGGTGGCCGCCGCGGCGGCGGTGGCGCCGGAGTTCCGCAGCTCGCCGTCGCACCTGCGGGCGGCCGCCCTGGCGCATGTCTCGACCCGGCTGGCCGAGCGGGCCGAGGAGATCGCCGAGATGATCGTCGCCGAGAACGGCAAGCCGCTGAAATGGGCCCGCATCGAGGTCAGCCGCGCGGTGTCGACGTTCCAATTCGCCGCGGAGGAGGCGCGGCGCTTCGGCGGCGAGTGGCTGCCGCTGGACACCGATCCGGCGGCAGACGGCCGGCTGGCCGTGGTCCGCAGGGTGCCGCGCGGGCCGGTGCTGGGCATCTCGCCGTTCAACTTTCCGCTCAACCTGGTCGCGCACAAGATCGCCCCGGCGGTGGCCGTCGGTGCGCCGATCGTGGTCAAGCCGGCGCCGCGCACTCCGCTGTCCGCGTTGCTGCTCGGCGAGATGCTGGCCGAGACCGAGCTGCCGTCCGGCGCGTTCTCGGTGCTCCCGCTACCCGGCACACCCGACGGCGACGAGGCCACCATGGGCCTCGTGCGCGACGAGCGGCTACCGGTGGTGTCGTTCACCGGGTCTGTGCCGGTCGGCTGGCGGATCGCCGACGCGGCGCCGCGCAAGCGCGTGGTGCTCGAACTCGGCGGCAACGTCGCGGCCGTGGTGTGCGCCGACTACGCCGGCGACGACGACCTGACCTTCGCGGCCGGCCGGATCGCCACGTTCTCCAACTACCAGGCCGGGCAGTCCTGCGTCGCGGTGCAGCGGGTCATCGTCGACTCGTCGGTCGCCGACCGGTTCCTGGCGCGACTCGCCGACGCGGTGCGGGGGCTGCGCAACGGCGACCCGTACGACGACTCCGTCGATGTCGGCCCGCTGGTCGACTCCGACGCCGCCCAGCGCGTGCTCGACTGGGTGCACGAGGCGCGGCTGGCGGGCGCCCGGCTGCTGACCGGCGGCGAGCGGGACGGCAACCTGATCGCCCCGATCGTGCTCACCGAGGTGCCACCGCAGGTCAAGGTGTGGCGCGAGGAGGTCTTCGGGCCGGTGCTCTGCGTGTCCACTGTGGACGGTGTGGACGCCGCGCTGGACGCGGTCAACGACTCGGCGTACGGCCTGCAGGCCGGCCTGTTCACCAGGGACCTCACGGTGGCCTTCCGCGCCGCCGCGCGGCTCGACGTCGGCGGTCTGATGGTCGGCGACGTGCCGTCGTACCGCGCCGACCAGATGCCCTACGGCGGGGTCAAGGCGTCCGGCAGCGGCCGCGAGGGCGTCCGCTCCGCGATGGCCGACTACACCGATGAGCGGACGCTGGTGCTCAGCACCTCGTGACCCCTCACGCGCCGTTGGCAACCGACTGCCGGAAGAAGAACACCCCATCGGGGTCGAAGCGGAGCGCCGCAGCCTTCAGCCGGGGCAGGTTCGCGCCGTAGTAGGCCTGCGCCCAGTCCGGCTGCTCCGGGTCGATGTAATTGACATAGGCCCCGCGGCCCACCAGCGCGGCCAGCGCGGACTGCACCTCGGACACCGGCCGGCGATCGGTGCCGCCGGCGTAGATCTGCACGGTGGCCAGCGCGCGGCGATGCGGGAACGCGGTGGCGTCCGGGGCGACCCGGCCGACCGCGCCGCCGAGCGAGTCGAAGATCAGGTCCAGGCCGCGCCGGCCGTCGATCACGGCAACGACCGCCGCGGTGTCCCTGATCGGCGCCTCCAGCATCCGGGACGACGCGGTGAACGACGTGTACGCCGCCGCCCGGCACTGCTCGAGGGCCTTCGAGGTGCCCGCCGAGCAGCCGGCGAAGTACAGCATGGCATCCAGGTAGTTCATGGTCGTGACGGTGCGGGCGGCCGGCCGGCTGCCGGCCTTGCGGACCAGGCCGTCCAGCATGGGGTTGAGCGCGGTCGTGGTGCCGACGAAGCAGCCGCCCACCCGGCAGGTCGGCGGGCTGCCGGCGGAGGCGACGCAGTTCGACCACAGCTCGTCCGGGGCGCCGCCGATCCAGTCCTGCCAGCCGCCGAGCACGCCGGCCACCGAGCCGGCCGGGAACCGCAGCGAGAACACGCTGACCTTGGGCGCGGGAACCGTCTCGAACGTGAACGTGGTGACGATGCCGAAGTTGCCGCCACCACCACCGCGCAGCGCCCAGAACAGCTCGCCGTCGCTCGCGGTGACCGCGGTGGCATCGGCCAGCACCACGGCTACGGCCCGCAGCCGGTCGCAGGTCAGGCCGTGCAGCCTGCTGAGCACGCCCTGCCCGCCGCCGAGGGTCAGCCCGGCGATGCCGACGGACGGGCATGACCCGGCCGGCAGCGCGCGGCCGTGCGTGGCGAGCGCCACGTACACGTCGATCATCCGCGCGCCGGCGCCGATCACCGCGGTGCCGTCCGGCCGCACGTCGATCCCTGCGATCGGGCCGAGGTCGATGACCAGTCCCTGGTCCGGCGTCGAGTAGCCGGCGTAGCTGTGCCCGCCGCCGCGGGCCGCGACCAGCATGCGCGAGCTGCGCGCCGCCGCAACGCAGGCCTGCACGTCGGACGGCCTGGTGCAGCGCGCGATGGCCGCGGGATGCCGGGCGTCGTACAGCGAGTTGTAGGGCCGCCGCACCGCGTCGTAGCCGGCGTCGCCGGGCAGCAGCAGTTCGCCTGCCATCCTGTCCCGCAGCGCTGCCCAGTCGATCGGACGGATCGGGACGGCAGTGGTGCTGTCCTGTGGCGCCGGCCCGGTGCCGGTGCTTGGCCCGGTGCCTGTGCTTGGCCCGGTGCCTGTGCTTGGCGCGGTGCCCGTGCTCGGCACGGGCTGCCCGCCGCGGCCACACCCCGCCGCGCCACCGACGGCGCCACCGATGCCCCCGACGATCACGCCGCCGGTCGCCATGGCGCCGAGCCCGGCCAGCCGCAGGAACCGCCGCCGATCGGTGACCACGAAGTGGACCTTGCCACGCCGGCGCTCTGGGACCTATCCGCCATCGGCGCCGAACCCACTCCACCCACCCCACCCCACCGCAGCGTGCCGTGGCCGGCCGGCGACCAATGGCCCGGCCGGGTGGTCACCCGTTCGCGGTATCGGATGTTCGCAGCGCGGCCGTTCGTGCGAGTAGCGTCGCCCTGGCCCACACGGGCCCCACGACCGAAGGTCGCCGACGCGAGTGACGCTCGTGCCCGCGGCGCACGCGGCGTCGCCAGGCCGTGGACGCGGCTGGTGGGCGTGCTCGCGCCGATGGGGTGAAGATCAGATGGGTAGGACAGGGATCCTTCTGCGCGGCACCCTCGCGGCCGGGATGGCGGTGGGGATGGCGGCAGCAATCACGGTGGCGACCGCACCGGTGGCAGGTGCCGCGGACACCGCGCCGGCGTCGGCGGCGGTGTTCACCCATGCCGCGGACCGGAGCAGCCGGGTGGTGACGCTGACCTTCGACGCCGACTGGTGGAGTCCGGGCGACCCGGACACGGTGCTACGGATCCTGAGCGACAACGGCATCACGGCCGGCTTCGGGCTGACCGGCCGGTACGCCGAGACATTCCCGGACCAGACCCGCAAGCTGCTCAACGCGGGCCACAAGCTGATCAACCACAGCTACTCCCACCCGTACTTCGCCCAGCTCACGCAGGCTCAGCGGTGGGCCGAGCTGGACCGGGCGGAGGCGGCGTTCAATGCCCTCGGCTATACCTCAGGCGGGTGGTTCCGGGCGCCCTACCGGGACGGCTACCTCGATCCGAGCGTCAACCGCGACCTGGCCGCGCGCGGTTACTACATCAACTTTGACTGGACCTTCGACACCACTGGCTACCTCGGGTCGAGCCAGGACGTGATCCTGGCCAGGGTTCGCCAGTACACGGTGCCCGGCGCGATCATCATCATGCACCTGAGCACCGAGTCCACCGACACCGCGGCGTTGCCGGCGATCATTTCCACGCTGCGCGGCATGGGTTACGGGTTCACCGATCCGTACCGGGCGGTGACCTTCGGCGCGATCCGGGCCAAGTACATCGCTCTGGGTGCGCAGAACTCGGCGCTCGGCGCCCCCCGCACCGGTGAGATGGTCGCCACCACCAGTGGCAGCAGCGCGGTGCAGTGGTTCCAGCGTGGCCGGATCTACTGGCGGGCCGACCTCGGCACCTATGAGGTGCACGGCGGCATCGGCATCAAGTACGTGGCGCTCGGCACGGTCGGCTCGTTCCTCGGCTACCCGACGACCGACGAGACCGGCACACCCGACGGCATCGGCCGGTACAACGGCTTCGAGCGCGGCTCGATCTTCTGGACCGCGGCCACCGACGCGCACGAGCTGCACGGCGGCATCCGCGCCAAGTGGGTCTCACTCGGCTCGGAGCGCGGCTTCCTCGGCTACCCGACGACCGACGAGCTGGCCGTGCCCGACGGCATCGGCCGCAACCAGGCCTTCCAGGGCGGCTGGAGCTACTGGTCACCGGCCACCGACGCGCACGAGGTGCACGGCGCCATCGCC
>DASXTS010000527.1:0-16165 GCA_036505275.1 Pseudonocardiaceae bacterium | reverse complement strand
GCGGCCTCGGCGCGGTTGCGGAGGCCGAGCTTGGCCAGCACGTTGCTGACATGCTGGGACGCCGTCTTGCGGCTGATGAAGAGCCTCGCGGCGATCTCCGGGTTGGACACGCCGAGGCCGAGCAGGTGCAGCACCTCCTGCTCCCGCTTGGACAGTAGGCCCGCGTCCTTGGGGCCGGTCCGGGTCCGCGTCGGGCACCGCGCCGAGCCGGTCGAAGGTGGTCAGCGCCGCCCTCGCCTCGGCGATCGCGACCTGCGGCTGGTCGGCCGCCAGCCGGCGGGCCAGCTCGAGCCTCGTGCGGGCCTGCACGAACGGGACACCGGCCGTAGCGAATTCGGCGAGCGCGGCCTCCAGGTGGGCCACCGCGTTCACGCGGTCCCGGCGACGAACTCGGCGACGGCGCGCAGGTACGGCACCGGCGTCTCGGCGGCGATGGTCGCCAACCGGTCGGCGAGCGCGTTGGCCTCGTCGACACGCCCGGCGGCCATCTCCACCTCGGCGAACAGCGCGAGGGCCGGCGCCGTGAGCACACCGTCGCCGCCCTGGGCGAGGTGGCGGCGCAGCACCTCGCCGCGAGCTCGACCTCCCCGCGGGCCAGGTGCAGCCGGGCCAGCTGGCGAGTGGCGTAGGCGTCCGGCTCGTACCCGGCGAGCAGTCGCTCGGCCTCCTCCGGCAGATCGCCGACGCCCACGCGACGTTGGACCGTCTGGCGAGCGAGTTCGCGACGTCGCTCTTCGCGCAGTGGGCGCCGGCGCTTGTGGACGCCGCCGGCGTGCAGCCGGGGCACAGCGTGCTCGACGTCGCGTGCGGCACCGGCATCCTCGCCCGTATCGCGGCCGACCGGGTCGGCCCGAGCGGCACGGTCAGCGGGGTCGACCTCAACCAGGGCATGCTGACCGTGGCCCGCCGGCTGCGGCCGGACCTCGACTGGCGCCAGGGCGACGTCGCCGACCTGCCGTTCGCCGACGGGTCGTTCGACGTGGTCGCGTGCCAGTCGGCGCTGATGTTCTTCCCGGACGCCACCGGGGCGCTGCGCGAGATGGGCCGCGTCTGCCGGCCGGCTGGGACGGTGGCCGTGCAGGTCTACCGCAGCCTGGACGACCAGCCGGCCTACGGGCCGTGGGTCGAGCTCGTCGCGGCACGCCGGCCCCGAGGCGAACAGCCGGCTCGGCACGTACTGGGTGCACGGCGACCTTGACACGCTCGCAGGCCGCTTCGCGTCCGTCGGCCTGGAGGTCACCGAGGTGCGCACCGTGCTCGGAACCGCCAGGTGGGCGTCGATCGACCAGATGGTGCAGATCGAGGTCGAGAGCACACCCCTGGTCGACCGGATCAGCGACGACGTTTACCGGCGGATCCGGGAGGAGTCGCGCGAGATCCTCGATCGCTACCGCACCGAGACGGGCGCCGAGGTGCCGCTCGCCGCGCACCTCGTGGTCGCGCGCAAGCCGGCGACTGCGTGACCGTACGCTGGCGGCACGCTGGGGCCGGCACGCGAGCGGGGCGGCGGCCGGCGGCGCGGCATCCGAAGGGGAGTCGATGCGGTACGGCGTGATCATGGCTGGCGGTGCCGGCACGAGGTTGTGGCCGATGTCCCGGGCGGCGCGACCCAAGCAGCTGCTCGAGCTGGTCGGCGGCCGCAGCCTGCTGCAGCTCGCCTTCGACCGGCTGGCCGCCGTGCTGCCGGCCGAACAGATCTTCGTGTGCACCGCGGAGGCGCACCGCGACGCGGTGCTGGCCAATCTCCCGGACCTGCCGCGGGACAACCTGTTCGGTGAGCCATGCGGGCGGGACACCGCGAATGCGGTCGGGTTGCCGGCCGCGATCCTGCACCGGCGCGATCCGGACGCGGTCACCGCGTTCATCTCGGCCGACCAGGTGGTTGAGCCGGTGGAGGTCTTCGCCGACGGGCTCCGTACCGCCTTCGAGCTGGCCGAGGAGTACAAGGACGGCCTGGTCACGTTGGGTGTGGTTGCCGGATCGGCGCATACCGGGCTCGGCTACATCGAGCGCGGCGACCCGTTGCCGGTGGCCGGCGGCTACCGGGTTGCCTCGTTCCGCGAGAAGCCGGACGCCGCCACCGCGCGGTCCTATGTGGACAGTGGACGGTACTGCTGGAACACCGGGATGTTCGTCTGGCGGGCCCAGACGGTGCTTGGCGAGCTGGAGGCGCATCTGCCGACCTCGTATGCCGGCCTGACCCGGATCGCGGACGCCTGGTCGGGACCGAACGGCGACGCGGTGCTGGCCGAGGTCTACCCGACCCTACCGAAGATCAGCATCGACTACGCGGTGATGGAGCCGGCCGCCAAGAGCGGTGACACGGGTCGCGGTGGCGCGCAGGTACTGCTCGTCGAACTGGACGTCAACTGGCTGGACATCGGTTCCTGGCTGGTGCTCGGCTCCACCCTGGACACCGACGAGGCGGGAAACGAGATCAGGGCGACGGCCGTTCTGGTGGACTCGGCCGGCAACATCGTGGTCAGCGATCAGCCGGAGCACCTGGTCGCCGCGGTCGGCCTCCGGGACATGATCGTCGTACACACCGCGGACACCACCATGATCTGCCCCAAGGGCAGCGCCGAACAGGTCAAACAGCTGGTTTCCGCGGTGCAGGCCCGGTTCGGCGAGCGGTACGGCTGAATCTGCCGGCGTAGGATGCCGCGGCGGGGTGCAGCACTGGAATCGGGAGGGACCACGCCAGTGTCGGAAGCCGGGTGCACGAGCTGCTGGCTACCGTCGTTCCCGCTGGACATCCGGGGCGTGCTGGCGCCGCTGGGGCGCGGCCGCGGGGATCCCACCCTGCAGATCACCCCGGATGGCACGGTGTGGCGCACCGGGACCACCCCAGACGGGCCGGCAACGCTGGCGCTGCACCGGCTGAGCTGCGGGCAGGTGCGCGCCACCGGGTGGGGGCCGGGCGCGGGATGGATGCTCGACGGGGTGCCGGCCCTACTCGGCGCCGCCGACGACGACAGCGGGTTCGTCGCCCACCACGACGTGGTCGCGCGGGCCCGCCGCCGGATGCCCTGGCTGCGGCTGGGCGCCACCGGCCGGGTGTGGGACTCGCTGCTGCTCGCGGTGCTGGAGCAGAAGGTCACAGGCATGGAGGCCCGCCGTTCGTGGCGCGAGCTGTGCCGCCGGTACGGCACCGTGCCGCCGGGTCCCGCGCCGGCCGGCATGCGGGTGGTGCCCACCCCGGCGCAGGTGCGCGCCATCCCGGACTGGAAGTGGCACCTCGCCGGCGTCGACCTGAAGCGCCGCCGCGCCATCCTCGGCGCGGCCACGGTCGCGCACCGGCTGGAGAACGCGGTGACGCTGCGCGGCGAGGCCGGCCGCGCGCTGCTGCGCAAGGTGCCCGGCATCGGGGTGTGGACCGCGGCCGAGGTGGCGCAGCGGGCATGGGGCGACCCGGACGCGGTCAGCGTCGGCGACTTCCACATCCCGTCCGTCGTCGGCTGGGCGCTGCTCGGCCGCCCGCTCGACGACGACGGCATGCTCGAGGTGCTCGCGCCGTACGCGCCGCACCGGCACCGCGCGGTGCGCTACATCGAGGCCGCCGGCGTCCGCCGTCCCCGCTACGGCCCGCGGTTCAGTCCACGCGACTACCGCGCCATCTGAGGCACCAGCCGGAACCGCGCCTCAGGGCCGGTCCGGCATGAGCACGAGCGCGCTGCCGCCGCCGCGCCGCACCGGCTCGGCGGCCGCCAGCATTCGGCCGTCGCCGAGGAACTCGAGGCCGGTGGCGGCGCCGATCTCAGTTGTGGACCCGAACGCGTGGTCTTTGGCCTCCAGCGCCGGCCCGTACGCGTCGATGAACGCCGGCTCGGCCTGGGTGGTCATGCCGTTGCGTTGGCTGGCTCGTGGCGCGGCGAGCGCGTCCGGCAGGGTCATGCCGAGATCGAGCCGGTTGAGCAGGATCTGCAGCACCGTCGTGATGATGGTGGCCCCGCCGGGCGAACCGACCGCGAGCAGCGGGCTCCCGTCCTGCAGCACGATGGTGGGGGCCATGCTGCTACGCGGCCGCTTGCCCGGCGCGGGCAGGTTGGGGTCGGGCAGGCCGGACGCCGGCGGCGCGAAGCTGAAGTCGGTCAGCTCGTTGTTGAGCAGGAATCCCCGGCCGGGCACGACGATTCCGCTGCCGCCGGTCTGCTCGATGGTCAGGTTGTACGCAACCACGTTGCCCCAGCGGTCCGCGGTCACCAGGTGGGTGGTGGACGGGCCCTCGTTCCCAGCCGCCGTGGCGGCGCCGGACGCCGCCACGCACGGCTCGTACTGGCCGTCGGGTGAGCCGGGTGGCACCGCGCCCGGCGCGGCGTGATCCGGGTCGATCAGGCAGGCCCGCTCGGCGGCGAAGCCCTGGGACAGCAGCTCGGCCAGCGGCACGGAAACGAATCCGGGGTCGCCGACGTACCGGTTGCGGTCCGCGAAGGACAGCCGGCTGGCCTCGAGGTAGGAGTGCAGGCTCTGCACCGGGTCGGCAGCCGAAACGCCGACCTCCTCCAGGATGTTCAGCGCCTCGCCGACGGTCGAGCCGCCCGACGACGGCGGCGCCATGCCGTACACGTCGAGGTCGTGGTAGCGCACCCTGGTCGGTTCGCGGTCCAGTGCCTGGTAGGCGCTCAGGTCGGCGGCCGCCATGAGCCCCGGCCGGACGTTCCTGGTGGCGGCGGGATCGACCGGCGGGTCCTGCACCGTGTCGACGATCTCGTCGGCGATCGGGCCGGTGTACAGGACGTCGACGCCGTCGTCGGCGATCAGCCGGTAGGTGGCGGCGAGGTCGTGGTTGTGCAGCCGGGAGCCGACCGGCGGCACCTTGCCGTCCGGCAGGAACAACTGCCGCGTCGGCAGGATGTCGTAGAAGCGGGCGAAGTTGGCCTGGGTCTGGTCGTAGAAGGTCTGGTCGACGACGAACCCGCGCTCGGCGACGACGATCGCCGGCCGGAGCACGTCGGCGAGCGACATCGTGCCCCAGCGGGCCAGCGCCCGCTCCCAGGTGCGGGGAGTTCCCGGCACGCCGACCGACAAGCCGCTCGTCACCGCCTCGGCGAACGGCACGGGATCGCGGGTCACCGGGTCGATGAACGAGTCGGACCGCATCCGCGCCGGTGCGGTCTCCCGCCCGTCCACCGTGGACACCTGACCGGTGCGGGCGTCGTAATGGACGAAGAACCCGCCGCCGCCGATGCCGCCCGAGTACGGCTCGGTGACGCCGATCACCGCGGCCGCCGCGACGGCGGCGTCAACGGCGTTTCCGCCCTGGCGCAGGATCTCCAGTGCCGCGCGGCTGGCGTCCAGGTCGACGGTGGCCACCGCGCCGCCGTACCCGGTGGCGACCGGAACCTTGGCCAGTGAGCCGGCCGGCGGTGGCGCCGGCTGCGCTTGCGCCGGCGCGGGCCCGGCCAGCGCGAGCACCGTCACCAGGCCGGCAAGAGCGGTACGCCCTACGGAAGTCGTCCCCGGAACAGCCACGATGCCTCCACGGTCCGCCGATCCCCGTCCAGACACCCTGCCACCGCGGTCCGCGCGCTGCCAGACCCTATGGTGCGTGGTCCGGCAGCCGCTGCAGAAGGGAGCGTCGCCGGGCCGCGAGGGTGGCCAGCATGGGCACGTCGCCGGCCACTGCCGGTGCGGCGGGCAGCGCGTCGATGGGCCACCAGCGCAGGTCGAGCGACTCCGCGCAGCGGCTGGGCACGGCGTCGGGCGGTGCCACGCCGAGGAAGCGGACGTCGAGGTGGCGGGTCGCCCGGCCGAGCGAACAGGTGATCGGGTGCACGGCCACGTGCAGCGGCCGCGGGTCGATGGTGATGCCGCCGATCCCGGACTCCTCGGTGGCCTCGCGCAGCGCCGCGGCCGCCATCGTGGCGTCGCCGTCCTCGCAGTGGCCGCCGAGCTGCACCCACCGGCCGATCCGCGGGTGCAGGGTGAGCAGTACGTGGTCGCCGGCGGAGTCCACCAGGGCCGTCGACGCGGTGAGGTGACCGGGCACGCACTCGCGGCGGCAGCCGTCCGGGCGCGCCGCGAGGTAGGACAGGAAGGCGTGCCGCAGCGAGTCCTGGTCGGGAGTGTCCGGACGCCAGCCGGTGAGCATGCGAACGGCCTCGGCGTGCAGGGCGGTGGTCACCGCTCGATGAACCCGTCCTGCACCGGCTCGCGGGGGGTCAGTGGCTCGGCCGGCACGCCGACGGCGACGGCGCCGAGCGGCTGCCAGCTCGCCGGCAGGTCCAGCAGGGCGCGAACGGTGTCCGCGGCGAAGATGGTGGAGCCGACCCAGCACGAGCCGAGGCCCTCGGCGGCCAGCGCGACCAGCAGGCCCTGCACGGCCGCGCCGCCGGCCACGGTGAACATGGTCCGCTCGGCCTCGGCGCGCTTGGCGTCCGGGTAGGGGTGCGCCGCCCCCTCGGTCACCAGGAACGGCAGCACCAGCTCCGGGGCGGTGTACAGCAGCTCGCCGCGGTGCACCCTCCGCTCGACCGCATCGTCGGCGAAGCCGTCGCCGCGCAGGTCGGCCCGCCATGCGCCGCGCATCTCGTCGAGTAGCTTGCGGCGCAGGGCCCGGTCGCGCAGCCAGATGAAGCGCAGTGGCCGGGTGTGGTGCGGCGCCGGTGCGGTGAGCGCCGCCCCGATGGCGGCCCGGACCGCGGCCGGCTCGACCGGCGCGTCGGCGAAGGCCCGCACCGACCGCCTGGTCAGCACGGCCTGCCGGCGGCCGAGCGCCACCGCCTCGGCCGTACCCAGCCGGAACAGGTCGGCCGCCACCGGGCGGATCAGGTCGCGGGCCGTCGAATCGTCGTCCGTGCCCGCCGGGGTGCCGGCCAGCCCGCGCAACACGGCCACCGGCACGCCGGAGAGCTTGCCCTTGACCAGGTCGGCCGCGGCGGCGACCTCATCGGCCACGGCGACCTCGGTCATCGCCAGCTCATTGCCGTAACCGTCCACCCGGCCGGCGTAGGCGTGCAGCACGGTGAGACCGGACGAGCCGATGGCATGGTCCGTCTGGCCGATCCGCCAGGCCCGCCCCATGGTGTCGGTGATCACCACGGCAACCTCGACGCCGAGGCGCTCCCGCAGCGCCGCGCGCAGGTTCGCGGCGCTGGCGTCCGGGTCGGCCGGCAGCAGCGCCAGCTCGTCGACGTCCACATTGGACGCGTCGACGCCGGAGGCGGCCTGCACGATGCCGAGCCGGTTCTCGGTGATCCGCGTGCGGCCGTGGCTGGCCAGCACCCGCACCGCCTCCCGCTCGATGAGCTCCCGCCGGAGGGCGTCCCTGGCGACCGGGTCTGGTGGCGCGGCAACCAGCCGGCCCTCCACCTTGGACACGATCTTGCTGGTGACCACCACGACGTCGCCGTGACGCAACCATGGCGCGGCGGAGGCGATGGTGGCGGCAAGGTCGTCACCCGGCCGGAACCGGGGCAGCCCGAGCACCGGCAGCACCTCGATCCGCGCGGCCGAGCCGTGGTCGCCGGGCGGGGTGTCAGGCGGGGCGTCAGGCGGGGCGTCAGGCGGGGTGTCAGGCGGCAACGGAGGCTCCGGCGAGGTCGAGTGCCACCCGGACCATGGCCGCCGTGGCGTCCGGATCGGACATCAGCAGGGGGACCGCCCGGACCTGCACTCCCGGCACGTCCGCGCCGTCGCCGGTATGCACCAGCCAGCCGTCCAGCAGCCCGCCGTTCGGCCGGGCGCCGAAGTACCGCCCGACCGCCTCCGCGGTGCTGGCCACCCCGATCGCCGCAAGGCACTCGGTCGCCATTCCGCGAAGGGCGCGCCCGGCCACGATCGGCGATAACCCCACGACCCTGGCCTGGGTCTTGTGCAGCGCCTCACGAATGCCCGGCACGGCCAGGATCGGGCCGACGCTCACCACCGGATTGGACGGCGCGACCAGCACCGCGTCCGCCGCCGCGATGGCGCCCAGCACCCCAGGCGCCGGCGTGGCCTGCTCCGCGCCCACCGGCACGAACTCGTGCGCCGCCGGCTCGGCCCGGTACCGCACCCACCATTCCTGGAAGTGAATCGCGCGCCGGCCGCCGGAGGCAGGGTCGTCCACCACCACGTGCGTCTCCAGCCGATCGTCCGTCGCCGGCAGCAGCGTCACACCGGGCCGCCACCGCACGCACAGCGCCTCGGTCACCGCCGAGAGTGGGTAGCCGGCCCGCAGCATCCTGGTGCGGATCAGATGGGTCGCGATGTCCCGATCGCCCAGTCCGAACCACGTCGGCTCGGCGCCGTACGCCCTGAGCTCCTCGCCAACCGTCCAGGTCTCCCCGGCCCGGCCCCAGCCGCGCTCGCCGTCGATGCCGCCGCCCAGCGTGTACATGCAGGTGTCAAGATCGGGGCAGATCCGCAGGCCGTGCAGCCAGACGTCGTCGCCGGTGTTCACGATCGCCGTGACCGCATGCCCCGGCGGGTTGGCGGTCTCGCCGACGCCATCCAGTCCGAGCGCCCGCTTCACCCCAAGCAGGAACCGCGCCCCGCCGACACCCCCAGCCAGCACCACAACGTTCACGCCCACGAGCGTAGTTCGCCGCACCCTTCCTGCCGGCCGCCGCGGCGGGCTTTGGGCGTCGCCCTCGTCCGTGATCACCGCAACTGCCGAGGCACGTTACACCGGATGAATCCGCAGCCGACAGTTCCGGCGATCATGAGCGATGGGACGGCGTTCGCCTGGCGTGGGTCGATGCGTCCGGCGTCGTCCTCGGGCCCGTACCCAGTCACGTGAACGCGACACGAGTCCGAGCCGCCGGGGCCGCACCCTGACTGCTGTCGCGTTCACGCGGCCCACGCGGCTCACGCGGGCCTACCCGGCTCGCCCTGGCAGCGGTTCGGCTCATGATCACGTCAACTTGTCGGGAGGCATCCCAGCCGGCGAGGCACGGTGCCAGCTCCGCAGGTAGTTGGTGTACCAGCGGAGCAGTGCGCCCCAGGCGCGCGGCGTGAGGAAGGCGGCGACCACGTCGGGCGGTAGGCGGTCCCAACCGCGGTGCTCGAGGGTGACCCTGGTGCCGCCGTCGACCGGGGCGAACCGCACCTCGATCTCGGTGAGCGGCTCGGGCGGCAGCCGCGGGTGCCGGTACGAGAGGACCAGACGGCTGCCGGGCTCCCAGGCGCGGACGACGCCCATCTCGTACCCGGCGCCGGTGTCGGCGTCCCACAGCTCCAGCCAGCGGCCGCCGACGCCGGGTTCGATGCGGATGCCGACGGCGCGGTCGGGGTCCATCCAGGCGTGCCGGCCGCCGACGTACCAGTCGCCGATGCGCTCGGTGAAGACGGCGAACGCGGTCTTCGGATCGACGGCGACCTCGACGGTGCGCCGCACCGACGCGCCGGTCACCCGCGCTCACCACCGTCGGCGCCACCCGGATCCTCGGCGACCTTCTTGAATGAGCCGAGCTGCTCGCCCCAGAAGGCGTCGAGCTGGTCGAGCCAGGCCTGCAGGGCGACGAACGGCTCCCGGCGCAGGCGGTACATCCGGAGGCGGGCGTCATCGTCGGACCAGGTGACATCGACCAGGCCGCTGGCCCGCAAGACCCGGAGATGGCGGCTGGTGGCCGGCGGTGTCATCCGCAGCGCGGCCGCCAGCTCGCCGGCCCGGCGGGGGCCGCCGCGCAGCAGATCAACCAGCCGCCGTCGGGTGGGCTCGGCGAGCGCGGCGAGGGTGGCGTCCACGTCATTCACAGTGTCAGCAATGGTTCACCACATGCGACCTGTTGACAACAATTAACCCAAGGGTGAAGGATATGCCGGCATGGGACAGATCACTCCATACCTGCTCTATGAGGACGCCGCCGCCGCGCTGGACTGGCTGAGCTCGGCGTTCGGTTTCAAGGAGACACTGCGGTTCACCGATGACAACGGCCGGGTCACGCACGCCGAGATGGACGCCGGCGCGGGCGGCCAGTTCATGCTCGGCGAGCCCGGCGCTGGCTATCACAACCCGCTGCACACCCGCCACCACCACAGCTTTCTGCATGTGCTCGTGGACGATGTCGACGCGCACTTCGAGCGGGCCAGAGCGGCCGGGGCCGGCATCGTCGCCGAGCTGGGGGACAAGGAGTACGGCACCCGCAGCTACCAGGCCGCGGACCTGGAGGGGCACCGCTGGGACTTCGCCACCCAGATCCGTGAGGTCGAGCCGGAGGAATGGGGCGCCACCCGATCGGCGACATGAGGCAGGGCGCCAGCTCGGCGACTCAGCGCCGCCAGAACATGAACTCGTCCGCACCGATGGCGGCGGCAAGGGGGTCGCCACCGATCATCCTGAACAGCTCATAGGTGATGTCAAAGAACAGCCGCGCCAGCGGTGGCACGGCGATGAGCAGGCCGAACAGGGCGAGGGGCGCCCACGGCCGCACGGTGTCGGCGACCCGGCGGGCCTGGTGGGACAGGTACGGCTCGATCGCACCGAAGCCGTCGAGGCCGGGCACCGGCAGGATGTTGAGCACGAACGCGAGCACCTGCACGAGGGCGAGGTAGGACAGCCCGACGACGAGTCCAATCGGCATGGCCGTGACGGCCACGACGAGGGCGAGCAGCGCGCCGAGCAGCAGGTTGGTCAGTGGCCCGGCCAGCGAGACGGCCGTCTGCACGGCGCGCGAGCGCAGCGCGTGCTGGTTGATCCACACCGCGCCGCCGGGCAGCGCGAGCCCTCCGGCCAGCAGCAGGATCAGCGGCAGCACGATGGACAGGCCGGGGTCGGCGTAGCGGCGGATGTCCAGGGTGAGGTAGCCCTTGTCGCGCACCGACCAGTCCCCGCCGCGGTAGGCGACGTAGGCGTGTCCGAACTCGTGCAGGCACAGCGACACGGCCCAGCCGCACAGCACCAGCAGTACGACGCCGGCGGTCACCGCGGCCGAGGCGTGCAAGCTGGCCAGCGCGCCGCCGAGCACGGTCGCCGCGAGCAGCGCGAGAAAGATCGGGCTCGGTGCTCGGCGTGTCACGCCCGCAAGTCTTGCCGATTCCGCTATTTGTCTCCTCAGTTGGGTGGTCGCCGCTTGACCCGTGGGCATGACACGGGTGTAATCACATACGTGTCATTCGCCGGGAACGGGGCCGGCGAGCCCGCCGCCAGGGCTGGACGAGTCAGGGGATCGGCCGGCAGGGAGTCGGCCGTGCCAGTTCGGCTCCACGAGGGCCTACCGAATGCGCGGCCAGGTCCGCGGCCGGAGCCGGCCGCAGCAGGGTCGGCCGCACCAGGGCCGGGCACACCATGGTCGCGATCATCAGGGAGGCGGGCCGACATGACCACAACGGCGAAGGGGGCCGCGGTGATGGATCGGGCCGATTCCAGTCCGGCCGAGTTCGGCTCGATTGCTACCGACGACGTGCTGTCGATGGCCGAGTTGCTTGGCGAGCCGGACGGGCAGGACTGGCAGGAGCGCGCACTGTGCGCCCAGACGGACCCGGAGGCGTTCTTCCCGGAGAAGGGCGGCTCGACGCGCGAGGCCAAGCGAATCTGCTCGGGCTGCGAGGTGCGCGCCGAGTGCCTCGAGTACGCGCTGGCCCATGACGAGCGGTTCGGCATCTGGGGCGGCATGTCCGAGCGGGAGCGCCGCCGGCTCAAGCGCCGGGCGTGCTGAGATAGGGCATGCTGAAGTAGGGCCGCGCCCCACGTCGTACGGTATGCGACCGGACAGTACCTGACAGTAAGGCCGCCGGGCGACGGGGAGGGTAGGTGCCGACCAGGGCACGCCGCGGGCGTCACCGAGCCCCCGGCCAGCCGGCCCCGCCCGCGAGCGTCGATACCGCCCCGGTGCTCGCCGTGCTGGTGTGCCACGACGGGGACCTGTGGTTGCCCGATGCACTGGCGGCGCTGCACGGGGTGAGCCCGCCGCCGAGGTACGTGCTGGCCGTTGACACCGGATCCACCGACGACACCCCGGCACTGCTGGCCGCCGCGCTCACCGACGGGCTGGTGGATGGGGTTCTCACCATGCCGGCCGGTACGGGATTCGGCGACGCGGTGCGGCACGCCGTCGAGCGGGCGGAGCAACGGTGGGGCGACCCGGGGCGGTGGCTGTGGTTACTGCACGACGACAGCGCGCCGGACCCGAGTTCGCTGGCCGCCCTGCTGGGCGCTGCGGCAGCGGCCCCGTCGGCCGCCGTGCTGGGGCCGTTGTGCCTGGACTGGTCCGATCCGCGGCTGGTGATCGAGGCGGGGCTGTCCACCGACGCGTCCGGCCACCGGCAGACCGGCCTCGGCGCCGCCGAGTTGAACCCGAGCCTGGACCCGAGCCTGGACCCGAGCCTGCTGGGCGGCGGGCACCTGCGGAACACCGAGGTCCTCGCGGTCGGCAGCGCCGGCGCGCTGGTCCGGCGTGACGCCTGGCACGAGCTCGGTGGCTACGACCGGGCCCTGCCGCTGTTTGGCGACGACGTCGACTTCGGCTGGCGGGTGAACCGGGCCGGCCACCGGGTGCTGGTCGTGCCGTCGGCCCGGATTCGGCACGCGGCCGCCGGCAGCCGCGGCGAGCGCGCCACGGACGCGCTATCCGGCGTGCCGCCGCGAGCCGCCCACCGCGCCCATGGCGTCCGCACGTTCCTGGCCAACTGCAGCACCGTGTCGTACCTGCTCGGGCTGCCCAGGCTGGTGGTCCTGTGTCTGCTGCGTGCGCTGGCGTTTGCGCTGGTACGGCGTGGCGCTGCCGCCCGTGCCGAGCTGCACGCGGTCGGCTACCTGGTGCGCGGGCAGGCCGGACTGCGGGCGGCCCGTCGCTGCCGGCGGGCCGGCGCGGCGGCGCGCGGCGGCGGCGTCCGGGGGCTGCTCGTCGGCCGATGGAACCGGCTGCGGTCCGCGGTCCGCGATGGCCTGCTTGCGCTCGTGCGGCGCCGGATGGCGGCCGATGTGGCGCATGGCCGGCTACCCAGCGACAGCGCCGGTCGGCTCGCCGCGGTCAGCGCCGGGCTGACCACCGCACAGCCCGCGGGCTCGCCCGCCGTTCTGGCGGTGGGACCCGATGCGTTGCCGGCCGGCGCCCTCGGCCGTCGTGGCCTCGCCGGCACCGTGGCCGGCCTGCGCCGCCCCGGCATGTCCGTGGTCGTGCCAGCCGCCCTCCCGCTCGGGTACGACGTGACAGCGCAGGCGCGCACCCATGAGCCCGGCGGCCCCGATCCCGGCCGCACCGCCGCCGGGGCAGCCGCCCCGCCGCCGTCGCCGGCACAACGTCAGTCGGCACCGTGTCAGTCGGCGCCGCACCCGCCACCCGCGGACCTGATCGTGGTGCACGTCGGCGCCACGCGGCTGATGCGGGAGCTGCTGCTGGCACCGCCGGTGCTGCTGGTGGCCGGCCTGGTGCTGGTGGCAGCCGTGGTGCACCGGGGCAGGTACGGGCTGGACCTCAGCGGTGGCCGGCTGGCCCCGGTGGCCGGACTGGCCCAGACCTGGTCGGCCTACCTCGCGGAGTGGCACCCGGTGTTCGGCGGCACGGCGGCGCCGGCGCCGGCGACCCTCGCGGTGTTCGGCGTGCTCGGCGCCCTGGTGCGACCGTTCGGCGGTGGCCCGGCGGCCGCGGTGTCGCTGCTGCTGCTCGGCGCGATCCCGCTGGCCGGGCTCTGCGGGTACCTGGCCACCAGGCGGCTGCCGGTGCCGCGCGGCTGGCGCGCGCTGGCCGCAGCGGTGTACGCGCTGCTGCCGGTCGGCACGTCGGCCGCCGTTGAGGGCCGGATGGACGGCGTGGTGGCCCATATCCTGCTGCCGCCCGTGCTGGCTGGCGTGGCCGGTGCGCTCTCCGGGCGGTCGATCGGCGGCGGTACCCGTGGCTGGTTGCCGTCGGCATGCGCCACGGCGCTCGCTCTCGCGGTCATCAGCGCGTTCACGCCGCTGGTGCACCTGCTGGTGCTGGCCCTGGTCCTGGTCGGCTTCGTCGCCGTGCCCGGCCCGCGGGGGCGGGGGCTGAGACGCGTGGTGGCGCTGTTCGTCGTCGTGCTGCTGCCGCTCGGCCTCCTGCTGCCGTGGCCGGCGGTCGTGGTGCAGCACCCATCGGTGCTGCTGCACGGTGCCGGGATGATCGTCGCTGAGCATCCGTCGTCCCCGCTGCGGCTGTTCATGCTGGACGCCGCGGGCACCGGCGCCGCCGCGTCGCTCGGCGGATTGGTTGTGGCCGTCAGCCTGGGCGCGGTGGCGCTGCGGCCAGGCCGGGCCGCCGTGCCCGGCCTCGCGGTCGCCGCGCTCGGGATGATCGCCGCGCTCATGGTGGGCACGCTGGAGGCGGTGCCGCTCCCCGGTGGCGCCGCGCGCCCCGGCTGGCCAGGCTCCGCTCTGCTGCTTTCCGCGTGCGGGCTGCTCTGGGCCGCCCTCGCGCTGTCGATCAGGTCAGCTCCGGGCCGCCGGCCGCGCCCCGCCTTCGGCGACGATGTGACATCGTCCCAGTCCTACTGGGGAAATGTCACATCGTCGCAATGGCGGGCGGCGGCACTGGGACGGCGCGCAGCCCAGGCCGGCGCTGGCGTTGTGATCACCGCGCTGGCCGGCGCCACCGTGCTCATCGGCGCGGGTGGCGCGCTCGGCACCACGCGGCCGCGGCTGGCGGACGCGATCCAGGCGGAGGTGAGCGCGGACCGCACCGGCGTGCTGGTGGTCGGCGCGGCCGGTGAGCCGGTGCGGGGCGCGGTCGGTCGGCTGCCCGCCGCGGGCGACGACGACCTGGCGCCGGTGGCCACCGCGCCGGCCAGGATGGCGCGCTGGGCGGCGGCGTTGCGGTCGGGCCAGCAGACCACCGCGCAGGCCGCGGTGCTGGAGGCCGCCGTGGCCGGGTTCGAGTTCGCGGTGCTGCCGGACCGCGCCAGCGCGGCCGCGCTGCTGGGCGCCGCCGGCCCGGTCACAGCCGCTGCGTCGGACACCAGCGACGGCCGGCCCACGGTGCGGCTGCTGCCCCAGCCATACCCGGCGCCGCCGAACCCGGTGGTGGTGCTGGCCCCGCAGGTCGCCGACCGGGCCCGCACGGGCGGCGCGCCGCCGGCCGACTACGGCCGGCAGGGCGTGGTCGGCGTGCCGGCCGCGCCGCCCACGGTCGGCCTTGGCACCGAGGCCGGCCCCAGGGGCCGCCTGATGGTGGTGGCCGCGGAGATGGAGGACGGCTGGCTGGCCACCGTCAACGGCCGGCGCACCCAGGTGGGCAGGGCCTGGGGCCACCTGGTCGCGGTGCCGGTGCCGGCCGAGGCGGCCGACGTGCGGTTGGAGCGTTCATCAGCGGTGCGTGTGCTGTTGCTGCTGGTGCAGCTCGCGTTGGCGCTGTTCACCGCAGTCACCGCGGTTCCTCCGGCCGAGCAGTCCGAAACCTAGGCGCAGCGACAATCTAGGCGTTGTCCACCGTGTCCGGGTCCAGCCCGAGGTAGCTGGCCACCTGCTCGACGAGCACGTCGTGCAGCAGATCGGTGAGGTCGGCGCCGTGCGCGGCGCGGGCCTCGAGCGGCCGGCGGTAGAGCACGATCCGGGCCCTGGTCGGCAGGCCGGTGCGGTCGACCCCGGCCGGCACCAGCTTGGCCAGCGGCACGCTGCCGTCCTGCACCACGTCCTCGCCCCAGTGCAGGTCCTCGGCGCTGGTCTCGGTGACCTCCGGCACGTCGTCCACCGCGACGTCGAGCTGGGTGAGCTGGTCGTGCCAACGCTGCTCGATGGGCTCGAGGGCCTCCAGCACGGCGGCGTCGAAGCGCTCGGCGCGGCTGCGCGCCGCCGGGGTGTTCTGCGGGTACAGCGTGCCGCGCAGCCCGCGGCCACGGCGGTCACGGCCGCGTCGCCTGGCCCGCCGTGCACCCTGTGCCAGCACCATAGGCGTGAGGGTACGCCGCGGCAGCGCGTGTCGAGCCGCATCTGCCACCGGCGCGACGGCGGTGGCGCTATCGTCCGGACTCGTGCGCAAGGTGCGGAAGTGCTCGCGGACCGGGTGTCCGAACGCCGCCGTGGCCACCCTCACCTACGCCTACGCCGACTCGACGGCCGTGGTCGGCCCGCTGGCCAGCTACGACGAGCCGCACTCATACGACCTGTGCGAGCGGCACGCGCTGCGGCTGACCGCCCCCCTCGGCTGGGAGGTCGTCCGCCACGAGGGTGATTTCGCCGAGGCGCAGGCCACCGCCGACGACCTCACCGCGCTCGCCGAGGCGGTCCGGGAGGCCGGTCGGGCCGACGTCCCGGCCGAGCCGCCATCGGGAGCGGTCACCACCGGCC
>DASXTS010000526.1:0-6865 GCA_036505275.1 Pseudonocardiaceae bacterium | reverse complement strand
GCAAGACGGTGGCCGCGGCGTTGCGCCCGATCTACACCGCGCCCACCGTGGACGCCGCGGAGTCCGAACTGCTGGGCTTCGCCGAATCCGACCTGGGCCACCGCTACCCGGCCACGGTCGCGACCTGGGAGAACGCGTGGGAGCGGTTCATCCCGTTCCTGGCCTTCCCCCCGGAACTGCGGAAGATCATCTACACCACGAACAGCATCGAGTCGTTGAACTACCAGCTGAGGAAGATCATCAAGAATCGGGGGCACTTCCCCACCGACGACGCGGTGATCAAGCTGTTGTGGCTGGCCATCCGCGACATCGAGGACAAACGCGCCCGGCAACGAGCGAAGGAGAAAGGCGCCCCGCGCGATCAGCGCAAGGCCCCCGGCCGGCTGGTCGAAGGCGCCGCCGTGCACGGCTGGAAGCAGGCACTGGGCGCCCTCGCCCTGGCCTACCCCGAGCGGCTCGCCGGACACCTGGCATGAGCACATCCGGCCATTTCGTCGCCCCCAGCCATCTCCTTTCCGCCGCGCCGGAGGCGTCAACGTGGAGCGCCCGCAGCGCAGCGAGGACGAACGACGTTGACACCGACAAGCGGCGGAAGACGATCAATGGCGACAAAATGGCCGACCACTTGACCGATCCACTTACACAGACGACTTGACAAGCTCCTTCGGGCGTCATCTTGCCACCGGATAAAGAACGACCCCAGTATGGCGCGTCCCCGGCTCAACGTCCCCGACCACCCCCGGAAACCGCCGGCCGAACACCGAGAGCGGAACCTCGCTCTCGTCCAAGGCCATCCTTGAACGCAAGGCCGAAGGCTCGACGTGCCCAGCCGAGGCAATCGCGCCGGATCGATGAGGGATCCCGTGTCGCGGTCCGGCATGATCGCCGGAACTGTCGAGCGCGATTGCATCTTCCGCAACGCCAGCCGACATTCGCGGCGATCAAGGACCGCGGACGGGTCGGTCAGCGGTCAGCGGTCAGCAGTCGGCGCCCCGGCTCCCATCGGGATGACGACGGACACGGGCCGTATTTGCTGGTGTTGGTTACCGCGTGACGAACACCGCCACTGTCCGGGGTGGGACGGTGAAGGCGCCGGTCAGGGCATTGTAGGCGGCGGCGCGGACGACCGGGTCGCCGCCGGCGGCCTGGACGGGGTGCAGTTGGTAGCCGACGCCGGCCAGGGCCGGGATGGTCTGCGTGGTGGCTTCATCGGAGGCGTTGAACACGACCACGATGCCCTCGTAGTTGGGGTCGACGTCGGGGCCGGCGCGGTCGTCCACGGCCATCACAATGACGCCAGGCGACTGCCCTGGCCCGCCGGTGGGGAACGCGACGCGCTGCTGCACGAGGTCGTACGAGCCGAGCCGGAACAGCGGCGAGGAGAACCGGATGCGCAGCAGGTCCAGCGCGCGGTCGTGGGCGGCGGCGATGTCCGCCGAGGCCGGCTCCAACAAGGGGTCGGACAGCAGCGGCACCATGTAGGGCCACTTGGACTGGTTGTCGCCGGCCGGCGGCAGGCCGGAGCCCCAGGTCGAGTCGTGGTAAGACCAGTCGACGCGGTTGAACCAGTCGCCGGAGTTGTAGCTGTTGCGGTCCAGCGACTTGGAGCGCAGCAGATCGTTGCCGGCGTGCCAGAAGGACGGGCCCTGGGCCAGCGCGGTGGTGGCCAGCGCGACGGTGTTCATCCGAATCCGGTCGGCCATCGAGGTGGGCTGCGGCAGCTTGTACTGCAGCACGTCGAACAGGGTCTCGTTGTCGTGCGCGTCGACGTAGGTGATGGTCTCGCTCGGGTCGGCGGCGTAGCCGGCCGGTTGGCCGTTGTAGTCGACCTGCGAGCCGCGGACGAGCGCGCCGGTCCGGTCGACGAAGGTGTAGTCGCGCAGGTTGCCGGCGAGGCCGACCTTGATCTGGTCGTGGTAGAGCAGCAGCCGGGCCCGCTGCTCGTCCAACGACCCGTTGACCGCGTCGCCGTTGGGGTCGGTGAACAGGCCGGTGGCGAAGCCCTGGATGCGCGGGTTCGAGTCGAACGGGCCGCCGCCGCGGACCGCGTCGCGCAGCCGGTCGGAGAAGGTGCCGATGCCGGTGCCGGCCATGTTGAGCTGGGAGGCCTGCACGAAGCGGGCGTTGTTGGCCACCTCGCCGAAGTTCCAGCCCTCGCCGTAGAGGTAGATGCTGCGCCCGTCGACGCCGTCCTTCTTCGGCGTGAGCGAGTCCAGCGCGGCCCGGATGGCGAGCAGGTTGGCCTTGGAGTGGTGGCCCATCAGGTCGAAGCGGAACCCGTCGACCTTGTACTCGCGCGCCCAGGTGACCACGGAGTCGACCATGAGCTTTTCCATCATCCGGTGCTCGGAGGCGGTGTTGGCGCAGCAGGTGGAGTTCTCCACCCGGCCGGTGGCGGACAGCCGCTGGTAGTAGCCGGGCACGATCTTGTCCAGGATCGAGTTGTCGCTCTGCCCGGACGCGGGGGTGTGGTTGTAGACGACGTCCATGATCACCCGCAGGCCAGCGCGGTTGATGCCGGCGACCATCTCGCGGAACTCGCGGGTACGTGCGGTGCCGTCCGGGTTCGTCGAGTAGGAGCCGTCCGGTGTGGTGTAGTGCAGCGGGTCGTAGCCCCAGTTGAAGCCGTCGGTGTCCCGCACCGGCTCGATGCAGGCCTGCTGCTCGGGGGACGCCGGGCCGAACGAGGCCAGGTCGCAGGGCGGTTCCTGCTGCGCGGAGCGACGCTCCTCGATGCTGGCGATGTCGTTGGTCGGCAGCAGGTGCAGGGAGTTCAGCCCGGCCGCGGCGAGCGAACGCAGATGACGCATGCCGTCGCTGTCCGCGTCGGTGAACGCGAGGTAGGTTCCGCGGTGCCCGGCCGGCACGGTCTCGTCGGTGATCGAGAAGTCGCGCACGTGCAGCTCGTAGATGGTGGAGTCCTCCGGCTGCGCCAGCGGCGGCTTGGCCAGCCCGTCCCACCCGCGCGGTTTGAGCGCGCCGTCGTGCAGGTCCACCACGATGGACCGCTGCGCATTCGTATTCAGCCCGAGCGAGTACGGGTCGGTGACCACGTTGGTCAGCACGGCGTCCTCGGCCGGCACGTACACCGCCACCTCGTACGCGTAGCGGCCATCCCGCCACGACGGGAGGCCCTTGACCCGCCACACGCCGTCGCCGCCGCGGCTCATGGCCACCCGCCGCTCCGGCTCGGCGCCGGCTGGATCGAGCAGCATCGCGACGTTCTTCGCCGTCGGTGCCCACAGGGCCAGCGACGGGCGCGAGCCATCCCAGGTCGGCCCGAGGTCGGTGGCCTGCGCCGCGGCGGCGTACACCTCGTCGAGCACGCCGTGGATCTGCACGCCGGTGGCGTCGGCGAGGTGCCCGGCGGCGTCGAAGGCGGCCACCGCCACCTGGCCGGTGAGGATCGATCCGGCGTCGATGGTGGTCGGCACGCGCAGCGCCTCGTACGACGCCAGGTGGGGGTACCGCTGTCGGACGTCGGCCGGCAGCCCGTCCGGGTCCAGCGTCAGTGGCACCCAGGCACCGCCGGTCACCCCGCTCGCGGTGGCCGCCATGCCGCCCTCCGGCGCGTAAAACAGCCGGAATGTCCAGCCGGTGATGTCCGCGGGCAGATCCAAAGCGAGCAACCCGCGGGTCAGCCACTGGGCCCGCTGCTCGCGCAGATTCGGCGGCGCCACGCCGGCGATGACCGTCAACACGTGCGTCGCAAGCACGTAGGAGAACGTCGTGGTGTCCCCATTGGCAGCCACGAAGAATGGGATGTTCGCCCCGCCGGGCACGCCTCCGGCGCCGTAGTTCTCCGCCCATGACAGCCCGTGGGTCACCTTGGCCTCGTACTGACCGGCCGGGATGCCGGTGGTCGTGAAGGTGTAGACGCCGTCCCCGTCGGGGTCCTGCAGCCAGGTCCGCATGCACTCGGGCATCCAGTCGCCGGGGCAACCGAGTTCGCTGGTGTAGCTGCCAGGTGCGGTGATGATGGGGCCCTCGGCGGTGCTGGTCACCCAGTGCGTGCCGTGGTCGTAGTAGAAGCCGACCTGGCCGCCGGCCGTGGTGTACGGGATGTTCGGGCCGCCGGGCACAGCGTGTAGGCCGTAATTCTCGTCCCAGGCGTTGTTCAGCGCCGCCTTGTACTCGTACGAGCCGGCCGGCAGCGTGAAGCTGCCCTTCCACACGCCGTCCATCGGGTCGCGAGCGAGCTGCGCCTGCGGGCAGTCCGGCTGCCAGTCGCCGGGGCAGCCCATCTCGGAGTTGTGCGAGCCGGGCACGGCCACGGCGGTCGGCTGCGGCGTGTGGTCGGCCAACGCCGGCGGCGCAATGGACAGCCCGATGGTCAATGCGGTGGTCAAGACGGTGGTCGACGCGACGGCCGCGGCGGCCTGGCACCTGAGTACGCGGCGGGCTTTCCTCATGGCGTCTGCTCCTGACTGTGGCGACGCTGGCACCGGCAGTTCAGCCGTTCACTCTGCCGCGCCCGGCGCCGCCGTCCAAGAGCTGATTTACTTGATCACTGGGACACCCGCCGCCGTCAGCTGAGCTGATGGTCGCGCATCCGGCGGATCAGACGGGCGACCAGCCCGGCGTTGGACGGCTCGCTACCGCCGAACAGGTAGTTGTCGCTGCGGGAGCGCCAGTTGCCTCGCCGGTCCGACGTTGTGGTCGAGCAGCACGCTGAGCTCGACCACAACCTCTGGGCGGGCCTCGCCGCGGGCGGAGCCGGCACCCGCTCGGCACGACCACCAGCGGCCTATTCATCAGTTTGATCGAGATGCTTGTCCGTGCCGGAATTCGACCACGTCACCGTCGGCCATGAGGTAGTCCTTGCCCTCCATGCGGACCTTGCCAGCGGCCCGCGCGGCGGCCATAGAGCCGGCGGCGACGAGATCGTCATAGGAGACGATCTCGGCCTTGATGAAGTTGCGCTCGAAGTCGGTGTGGATGACGCCGGCCGCCTGCGGGGCGGTCGCGCCGCGCGGAATGGTCCAGGCGCGGGACTCCTTGGGGCCGGCGGTGAGGAAGGTCTGCAGGCCGAGGGTGTGGAAACCGGCCCGGGCCAGGGCATGCAGCCCCGGCTCCTGCTGGCCGATCTCGGCCAGCAGCTCCGCGGCCGACTCGCTGTCCAGCTCGGCCAGCTCGGACTCGATCTTGGCGTCCAGGAAGACGGCGTCGCCCGGCGCGACCAGCTCGGCGAGCTGCTTTCGCCGCACCGAGTCGGTGAGCACGGCCTCGTCGGCGTTGAACACGTAGAGGAAGGGTTTGGTGGTGAGCAGGCTCAGCTCCCGCAACGGCGCGGCGTCCAGCTCCGACCGCGTTGCAAACAGTGTTCTGCCGCCGTTGAGTGTCGCCCTGGCGGCCCGCGCCGCGTCCATCGCCGGTCGCCGTTCCTTCTGGGTGCGGGCCTCCTTCTCCAGCCGGGGCAGTGCGCGGTCCAGGGTCTGCAGGTCGGCAAGGATGAGCTCGGCGTTGATCGTTTCGATGTCGCTGGCCGGATCGATGCGGCCGTCGACGTGCACCACGTCGGGGTCGTCGAACACCCTGATCACCTGGCAGATGGCGTTCGCCTCGCGGATGTTGGCGAGGAACTTGTTGCCGAGGCCGGCACCCTCCGACGCGCCGCGCACCAGGCCGGCGATGTCCACGAACGACACCGTTGCCGGCACGATCCGGGCGCTGTTGTGGATCTCCGCGAGCACCTCCAGCCTGGGATCGGGCAGCGGGACGACCCCGACGTTGGGCTCGATGGTGGCGAACGGGTAGTTGGCGGCCACCACGTCGGCCTTCGTCAGCGCGTTGAACAGGGTGGACTTGCCGACGTTGGGCAGGCCGACGATGCCGAGGGTCAGGCTCACGTGCGGCGAGTGTAGGTGCCGCGGTGGGCGCTCCGGGGCCGGCCGGTGGCAGCCGGTGGCAGCATGGCCGGTGTGCCGCCGGACGCTCGTGGCCGGGAGGCCGGCCTTGGCGGGCTGGACCTTGGCTGGCTGGACCTTGGCTGGCTGGACGGCTGGCTGGAGAGGGCGTTCTGGTCGCCGGCGTGGCGGGTGCGCAATGACCTCCCAGCCAGAGCGTTGCGGCTGATCGCCGACGGCGTGGTGCAGCGGCACGGCGTGCCGGGGTTGGCCGTTCGGCTCGGTTGTACGGATCGGGAGCTGAGCACGGTGCTCCTCGCCGAGCTGGGCGCCGGGCCGCTCGCGCTGGCCGAGGCGTACCGCGCTCACACCGCGCGGATGCTGCTGAACCTGACGGACCTGCCGCGTGCCGACGTGGCGTACGCCGCCGGGTACGCCGGGTTGCGACAGTTGGACGAGGCGCTGGTGCCGGCGTTCGGCGTTTTGCCGGCAATGCCCGCGACGACCCGGCCAGGCACGGTCTCGCTTCGGCTGCCGACTCGGTTGCCAGTTCGGCCTGCTGACTGGGATGCCGTGCTGTCGTTTCTGGTCAAGCGGGCCGTGCCCGGAGTGGAGTCCGGCGCGGACGGTCGGTACGGGCGCACGCTGGCACTGCCGCATGCACCGGGAACTGTGTGGCTGGGGGTCGTCGATTCCACGGTGGAGGCGGTGTTGCGGCTCGGCGACCTGCGGGACCTCGGCACCGCGGTGTACCGGCTGCGGCGGCTGATGGACCTCGACACCGATCCGGTCGACGTCGACAGCGTGCTTGCCGCCGATCCGGCGCTGGCACCGTCGGTGCTGGCCGCGCCGGGGATCCGGGTGCCCGGTGCGGTGGACGGCGCGGAGCTTGTGCTGCGCGCCATGCTCGGCCAGCAGGTGTCGGTCGCGGCGGCGCGGACCGTGACCTGGCGGCTGGTCGAGGCACTTGGCACCCCGCTGGGCCCGCCGGTGGGCTCGCCGGTGGGCTCGCCGGTGGG
>DASXTS010000525.1:0-32153 GCA_036505275.1 Pseudonocardiaceae bacterium | reverse complement strand
CTGGCGGGCGCCGCCGGCGCGCAGGGCACCGGCGACGGCAGGTGGCGCGGCGCCGTCAGGGGGCTGCCAGCAGAGCCGGCGGACCAGTTCGGGTTGCAGCAGGTTCTCCACGGGCAGCCGGTGGAGCCTGGCGAGGTCGTTGAGTGCGGTGCGGGCGGCGGCGAGCCGGGCTGCGGCGGCCGGGTCTTTGTCGGCCCAGCGGCTGATCGGCGGTGGCCCGTCGGTGCTGGGGCTGACCTCGGGCAGCTCGCCGCGCGGCAGGGTGCGGGCCCGGTGCAGGGCGTCGGCCCAGGCCCCCGCCAGCCGCCGCTGAGCGCGACCGCGGAACACCGGGAGCTTGGTCAGCTCGGCCGGGGACGGCGGGTCGGCCACCGCGGCGTCGATGATCGCGGCGTCCGGCAGCACCCGACCCGGCGCCAGGTCGCGCCGCGCGGCCAACTCGTCGCGGGCCACCCACAGCTCACGCACCGCGGCGAGCTGGCGGGGACGCCGCACGCGGTGGATGCCGGAGGTGCGCCGCCACGGTTCCGGTCGCGGTGGTGGTGGCGGTGCCAGCCGCACGGCCTCGAACTCCTGCTCGGCCCAGGCCAGCTTGCCCTGGGCGGACAGCTCCGCGAGCAACGCCTCGCGGAGCGGCAGCAGCAGCTCGACGTCCAGCGCTGCATAGGTGAGCCAGTCGTGGGGCAGCGGCCGCGACGACCAGTCCGCGGCGCCGTGCCCCTTGCGCAGGCTGATGCCCAGCATCCGATCCACCATGGATGCCAGGCCCACCCGCTCGAATCCGGCGAGCCGGCCGGCCAGCTCGGTGTCGAACAACCGGTCCGGCGCCAGTCCTAGCTCGGCGAGGCACGGCAGGTCCTGCGACGCCGCATGCAGCACCCATTCCACCCCGGCCAGCGCGGCGGCGAGCCGTTCGAACGCGTCGGACGGCATGCCGATCGGATCGATGAGCTCGGTGCCGACCGGCTCGCGGCGCAGCTGCACCAGGTACGCGCGCTGCGAGTAACGGTAGCCAGAGGCGCGTTCGGCATCCACCGCGACCGGACCGGTCCCGGCAGTCAGCCGGCTGGTCACTGAGTCCAGCGCGGCCGCGTCGGTTATAACGCGTGGGACGCCACCGGACGGCACGAGCAGCGGCACGGCCTCGCTGGCGGCGTCCTGGGTCAAGGCAGGGTTGCCTGCATCAGCGGATGACCCCGGCTCGCATCGCCAGGGCAACCATCTGCGCACGGTCACCGGTGCCGAGCTTGCGGCCGATGCGCGACAGGTGACTCTTGACGGTCAGCGCGGAGAGGTTGAGCGCCTCGCCGATCTCCTTGTTCGACCGCCCGTCGGCCACCAACTGCAGCACCTCCACCTCGCGCGCGGAGAGCTCCCGCGGAGTGTTGTCGGTGCCGGGCACCCTGGTGCCGGCGGCGAGCATCGGCGCGACGTTCGGGTCCGCGTACACCCCGCCGTCCAGCACCCGGCGGACGCCGTCGGTGACGATCGACGGCGAGGCCGACTTGAGCAGATAGGCCTGCGCCCCGGCCTGGAACGCCGAACGGACCGCGAACGGGTCGTCGGACGAGGCCAGCACGACGATGCGCGGCCAACCGAGCGAGCGCAGCTCGCCAACCAGGTCCAGCCCGCTGCCGTCCGGCAGCCCCAGGTCGAGAATCGCGAGGTCACACGGACCACTGGCCAGCGCCCTCGCGCGGGCTTCCGCCACGGTGGCGGCCTCGTGCACGGTGCCCGCGCCCATCTGCGACAGCCGGGTCGCGATCGCCTCGCGAAGCAGCGGATGGTCATCCACCACAAGCACCGAGAACAGTTCCTCCCGCGGGTGCGGGACCATTGGTGCCGGCATTGTGCCGGCGGGTGTGCGAACAGCCGCGCCAAGGCCAACGGCAGCCACGTCACTACCTCCCTGATCGGTCGTGCCCCCCGACCTCACCGGGACCCCCGACCGATCGACCGCGCCGCCGACCACTCGGGGGTGGTGTAGACGGGGGAAGCGTAGCCGCCCAAGCGGCTCAACGGGGCCATTCGACCGGACGATTTACCGATCGGGTTGTTACCAACCGTCCTCGTGTCGCTCGGTAGCGTGACCATGCGGCCGATCCGTTAACGCTGGGTCGTGCTGACGCGACGTGTCAGGGTTGGCACGCTGAGAATCCGCGGCTGCGCCGAACGGATGCTTGACAAGGACCACGCGATGGTGTAGCGGTAGCGCAGTTGGTCGAGCCGCCGGCACCAGGGTCCTGGTACCTGAACTCGCCGGCAAGGTGACGACCGTTGATCGACACTGGTTCGTCCGAATCGACGATCCGGTAATGCGGAATGCTGGCGTCGGCATACGTGTCGCGCTTGATCACGTGGTCGGTCGCTTGCGCGGACAATTCCGCCCTCGGCATCCACCCGATCGGCCCGGGGCTCGCTCGAAATCATGAGATCAGGCGGCGAGACAATCCGGTAGCTGGGACTCCAGTTGGTTACACCGGCTCCTCACGTTTGCCGAACGTCACCGATGCCGGTCCGCTCACCGGGTGAACGTGCTGACGCCGACCGGGGGCAGGCCGGCGGCGGTGGCCACCAACGTGCAGAACGCCTCGGCGTGCGAGGTCAGCTCGGCGTCCAGCGGCGTCCACGAGGCGCGCAGTTCGATCTCGTGGCTGTGCACGGGTCCGGCTATGTCGCCGAAGCGGGCAGAGGAGGTCTGGGTGACGGTGCCGCCGAGCGCGGTGAAGCGGGCTCCGGAGAGCTCGAGCGCCTCGGTGAGCCATGACCAGCCGACCTCGGGCAGCAGCGGGTCGCCGGCCAACTCGTCGTCCAGCTCGGCGCGCACGTAGATCACCAGCCGGAGCACGCCGTCCCACGCCTGGTGACCGTCCGGGTCGTGCAGCAGCACCAGCCGCGCCGTCGCCACCGGGGAGTCGTCGTCCCCGGTGTCCGCCGCGGTGCTCACCTCGGCGCTGATGGCGTGCGTCCACGGGGCGAGGCGTTGGGGCGCAGGCAGCGGGCCGATGGTGATCTCCGGACGTGGCCGCGCGGCGCTCAACGCGGCGACGGCGTCGGCGAACAGGGCCGGCGCAGGACCTTCCGCGGCCGGCCGGTCGCGCGGCGCCGGAGGGCGCGCCCTGCCTACGGACACATGTCGAACTGTAGGAGCCTTACCGGAGATGCCGCTGCAGGCGCGCCGCCGGCGCTCGGTCACGCGGCACCCTGCTGGCCGCTGCGCCGCTCGTCGGAGCCGTGCCGCTGCAGAGGCGGCGCGGGGTCGACGAGGTCGGCGGACAGCCACATGTCGACCCCGGCGCCGCATTCCACGCAAACCGCGATGGGCTCCGGATCGGTGGCCAGCTGCATGATCTGCACGGTGCGCTCGGCCCGGCATTGCAGGCACCAGTGCACCTCTACACGCAACTCGAGCCCGGCGGGTCCGATACCGTCGTGCCGCCGCTCGGCCATGTCCCACCTCCGCGCCAGGGTCATGTTGGCGAGGACGGTGCCACGGCGGCGGCCCCGGTCGCGGGATGCCACGCCGGCCGCCCGGCGATTCGGTGTGCCGGGCGGTTCGGGGCGGCCGGCGATTTCGGGCGCCGGGCGATGCTGATGCTGTGCCGGACGCCTGCTGTGCCGGACGCCGTGCCCGCCCGTGCGACGATGGCTGGCGAGATGACCGCGCCAGTCAGCCAGCGCCGCGCGCTGGACACCGCACCGTTACTGGTCGCCGCCCGTGGCGGCCGCCCGCCCCGACCGCCGGTGTGGTTCATGCGGCAGGCCGGCCGGTCGCTGCCGGAGTACCGCCGGCTGCGCGCCGGCACCGACATGCTGTCCGCCTGCCTGACCCCCGAGCTGGCCTGCGAGATCACTCTGCAGCCGGTGCGCCGGCACGGGGTGGACGCCGCCATCCTGTTCAGCGACATCGTCGTGCCGCTGGCTACGGCCGGCGTCGGCCTGGACATCGTGGCTGGGACCGGCCCGGTCATCGAGCACCCGGTGCGCACGGCCGCCGATGTGGGGGCGTTGCCGGCACTCGATCCGGCCGCGGTTGAACCGGTGGCAGCCGCCGTCCGGCTGCTGGTCGGCGAGCTTGGCGACACGCCGCTGATCGGCTTCGCCGGCGCGCCGTTCACCCTCGCGTCCTACCTGGTCGAGGGCGGTCCGAGCCGGCACCACGCGCGGACCAAGGCGCTCATGCACGCCGATCCGGACACCTGGCACGAGCTTGCCGGGCGGCTGGCCCGGCTCACCCTGACCTTCCTCCGGGTGCAGGTCGACGCCGGGGTGGACGCCGTGCAGCTGTTCGACTCGTGGGCAGGGGGGCTCTCCGACCGGGACTACCGCGAGTTCGTGCTGCCGCACTCGGCGGCGGTGCTCGACGGGCTGGCCGACCACGGCGTGCCGCGGATCCACTTCGGGGTCGGCACCGGCGAGCTGCTCGGCTCGATGGCCCAGGCCGGCGCCGACGTGGTCGGGGTGGACTGGCGCACCCCGCTGGACGCCGCGGCGCGGCGGATCCGCGCGGCCCGTCCGGACCGGCCGGCCGTGGTGCAGGGCAACCTCGACCCGGCGGTGCTCTTCGCCGGCTGGCCGGTGGTGGAGCGCGAGGTGCGGCGGGTGGTGGCCGAGGGCGGCGCCGCGGACGGGCATGTGATGAACCTGGGGCACGGCGTGCTGCCCGAGACCGACCCCGACGTGCTGACCCGCATCGTGCAACTGGTCCACTCGCTGTGATCGCGGGGTCGCCGCCGGTGCACGTCGTCGTGGTCGGCGGAGGGATCTCCGGGCTGGCCGGGGCCTACCGGCTGCGCCGCCTGCTCGGCTGTGCAGCGCGCATCACGGTTGTGGAGCAGGCCACTGCGGCGGGGGGCAAGCTGCGCACCGTGCCACTGGCCGGGGTGCCGTACGACGTCGGCGCGGAGGCCTTCCTGGTGCGCCGGCCGGAGGCGCTGGCGCTGGTCCGTGAGCTGGGCCTGGCCGGCGGGCTGGTGCACCCGGGTCCGGCCGCGGCGCAGGTGCGCTTCGACGGCCGCTGTGCGCCGCTGCCGGCGCGCACCGTGCTGGGCGTGCCGGCCGGCGCCGACGACCTCGACGGCCTGCTGTCCCCGGCCGGACTGGCTATGGTCCGCGCCGAGCCTTCCAAACCCATGCGGTGGGACGGCGCCGATGTGGCCGTCGGGCCGCTGGTGGCCGAGCGGCTCGGCGTCGAGGTGGCCACGCGGCTGGTGGACCCGCTGCTCGGCGGCGTGTACGCGGCGCGGGCCGAGACGCTGGGCCTGCGTCCGACGATGCCGCCGCTGGCCGCCGCGCTGGACGCCCTGGCCGCCGCCGGCCGGCCCCCGTCGCTGCTGTCCGCCGCGGCGCTTGCGCTGTCCGCCGGTGGGGGCACGGGCGGACCACTGTTCGGCGCGCTGCGCGGCGGGATGTCAGTGCTGGTCGAGACCCTGGTGCGGGCCGCGAGTGCCGAGCAGCGGCTCGGGCTGCCGGTGCGCGGCCTGGCCCGCACCGCGAATGGCTGGCGCCTGGAGATCGGCGCCGCGCCGGCGCCGGAGCACCTGGACGCGGACGGCGTGCTGCTCGCCGTGCCACCGCCGGCCCTGCGCCGGCTGCTCGCACCCCTGCACCCGGCTGCTTCCGCCGCGGCGGCCGGGATCGACGTGGCGTCCAGCGTGATCGTCTCGCTGGCCCTGCCACGAACCGTCCGCCTGCCCTCGTCCTCGGGTGTGCTGGTCGCCACCGGCGAGCCGCTGAGCAGCAAGGCCTTCACCTACTCCACCGTGAAGTGGCCGCATCTCGACACCGGCGCCACCGTGCTGCGCGCTTCGCTCGGCCGGCACGGCGAGCCGGCGACACTGCGGGCAGACGACGCCGAACTGGTCCGGCTGGTGCGCCGCGACCTCGCAGAGCTCACCGGCATCACCGCGGCGCCCGCCGACACCGTCGTCACCCGATGGGGCGGCGGCCTGCCGCAGTACGCCGTCGGGCACCTGGACCGGGTCGCCGCCATCGAGGCCGGCGTCGCCGAACTTCCCCGTCTGGCGGTGGCCGGCGCCGCCCTGCACGGCATCGGCATCCCGGCTTGCATCGCTACCGCCGATGCCGCCGCGCACCGCCTCGCCGCCCAGTTGACCCGAACGGACGCACCCGCATTTGGCGACGATGTGACATCTCCCCATTAGGTCCGGGTCCCCATTAGGTCCGGGTCCCCAATAGGTCCGGGTCCCCAATAGGTCCGGGTCCCCATTAGGTCCGGGTCCCCAATAGGTCCGGGACAACGTCACATCGTCGCCGAGATGGGCGTGGCCGGTAGCGTGCGGTGCCGTGGCTGACTGTGTGCAGGTGCTGACCACGGTGGACTCCGAGGAGGCCGCCGAGCGGCTCGCGCGTGGCATGGTGGACGGACGGCTGGCGGCGTGCGTTCAGGTCGTCGGGCCGATCTGCAGCGTCTACCGGTGGCAGGGGGTGGTGCAGGCCGAGCAGGAGTGGCAGTGCCTGGCCAAGACCACGGCGGAACGGCTCGACGAGCTGGTCGAGCACCTCGGACGGCACCACCCGTACGACCTGCCGGAGATCATCGCCACGCCGATCGTCGGCGGCAGCCAGGATTACTTGAGGTGGGTGTCCGAGCAGGTCTGAGACCATAGCGGCATGGCCCGCCTGAACTACGCCGAGCTGAACTCCACGATCCGCTACACCATGTGGTCGGCCTTCCGGGTCGAGCCCGGCCGACTCCCGGCCGAACGCGCAGCCGCCGGCCAGGAGGCGGCAGACTACCTGGATGCCCTTGCGGACAAGGGCGTGGTGGTTCGGGGCGTGTACGACATCGCCGGCATGCGCGCCGACGCCGACTACGTGGTGTGGTGGCACGCCGAAACGGTCGAGGCGCTGCAGGCCGCCTACAACGGGCTGCGCCGCACCGCGCTGGGCCGGGCCAGCGTTCCGGTGTGGTCGAACACCGGCGTGCACCGGCCGGCGGAGTTCAACCAGAGCCACGTGCCGGCCTTCCTGGCCGGCGAGGAGCCCCGCCGCTACCTGTGCCTCTATCCGTTCGTGCGCAGCTACGACTGGTACCTGCTGGAGGAGTCCGAGCGCCGCCGGCTGCTCGCCGAGCACGGCAAGGCCGCCCGGGACTACCCGGACGTGCGGGCGAACACCGTCGCGGCCTTTGCGCTCGGCGACTACGAGTGGCTCCTCGCCTTCGAGGCCGATGAGCTGCACCGCATCGTCGACCTGATGCGCGCCCTACGCGCCACCGGCGCCCGCCTGCACGTCCGTGAGGAGGTGCCGTTCTTCACCGGCCCACGCGTCCCGGTCGCCGAACTCGTCGCCGCGCTGCCGTAGCTGAGGGCCCCGTAGACGGCGATTGCCCGGACGTCAGCCCCGGGCACTCGCATGTGACGTTTCATGGGGCACGGCCGTGCCCGCATGCCCTGCTGCGAGCCTGGGACTCGGACCGGGGCCGCAGCCATGAACCTGAGGCTCCGGCCGCGCCGACAATCACGATAGGCGCACATGGTGCGGTTGGGTGGCGGCCGCCGGCAAGGGGCTAGGCCTTAGCTCTGAGTGTCCGGTAGCAGCCGCAGGGCGACGGAGTTGATGCAGTACCGCTGGTCGGTCGGGGTGTCGTAGCCCTCGCCCTCGAAGACGTGGCCGAGGTGGCTGAGGCAGGTTGCGCACAGCACCTCGATGCGCACCATGCCGTGGCTGCGGTCCTCGCGCAGGATCACCGCGTCGCCGGCGAGCGGGGTGAAGAACGACGGCCAGCCGCAGTGCGACTCGAACTTGGCGTCGCTGCGGAACAGTTCGGCGCCGCAGGCCCGGCACTCGTAGCTGCCGGCGGTCTCGGTGTCGGTGTACTCGCCGGTGAAGGCTGGCTCCGTGCCGGCCTCGCGGAGCACGCGGTACTCGGCCGGGGACAGCTCCTGGCGCCACTCGGCGTCGGACTTGACCACCTTCGGGGTCGCGCCAACAGCCGCGCCAACAACGGGTTTCATGCGCTCCACGCTACGCGTGCGCCCGTTCGGGCACGGGTTACCGTTGTCTTATGCCCCGAGCCGGTCAGCCAGACGACGACCAGGCCGGTCCGCGGGGCCGCTTCGCCGACGATCTGATCGGCCTCGATCCCGCCGACCCGGACGTGCAGGCCTTCGCCGCGCACCTGGACCGGATGGAGCGCACGCCGCCGTCCTTCACGGTCGAGGGATCGCTGGCCGGGGTGCGGGATTTCGCCGAGTCGGCCAGTCGCGCCCGGGGCCCGCGCCGGACCCTCGCGGTGATTCTGGTCGGACTGATGCTGCTCGGCGTGGTGTTCGCGGTGTGGGAGGCACTGCTGTTCCTGCTCGCAGTGCTGGTGTGACCGGGTAGCGTGCTGCGCCGTGGCCGCCAGGGACGTGATCGAACTGACCGTGCCGGGTCCGCACGGGGCGCGCACGGTGCGGCTGACCAGCCCGGACAAGGTGTACTTCCCGGCAAGGGGGATCACCAAGCGCGAGGTGGTCGAGTACTACCTCGCCGTCGCCGAACCGCTGTTCGGCGTGCTGAGGGAGCGGCCGACCACGCTCAAGCGCTATCCGGACGGGGTGGCCGGCGAGGTCTTCTACTCCAAGCGGCTGCCGAAGGGCGCCCCGGCGTACATCGAGGGCGTGCAGATCACGTTCCCGAGCGGCCGCACGGCGGTCGAGCTGTGCCCGACCGAGCCGGCCGCGCTCATCTGGGCGGCCAACATGAACACGCTGGACTTCCACCCGTGGCCGGCGCGGCGACCCGACGTGGATCACCCCGACGAGCTGCGCGTCGACCTCGACCCACAACCGGGCACCGACTTCGCCGACGCCGCGGAGGTGGCCCTGGCGCTCCGCGAGGTGCTGGCCGAGGCCGGCCTGGTTGGCTTTCCCAAGACCTCCGGCGGCCGCGGCATCCACGTCGCCGTCCGCATCCGTCCACAATGGACGTTCATCCAGGTGCGGCGGGCCGTGATCGCGCTGGCCCGCGAGGTGCAGCGGCGGGTGCCGGCAAAGGCCACCGTCGATTGGTGGAAGGAGGAGCGCGGCCAGAGGGTCTTCCTCGACTTCAACCAGGCCGCCCGTGACCGCACCATCGCGTCCGCGTGGTCGGTGCGCGGCACCCCGCGGGCGACCGTGTCGATGCCGCTGCGCTGGGACCAGCTCACCAGCGTCGACCCCGACGACTTCGACGTGCGCACCGTGCCCGACCTCTATCGCGAGTATGGCGACCCGCACGCCGCGCTCGACGACGTCGCCCATGGCCTGGAGACCGTGCTCGACTGGGTGGCCCGCGACGAGCGCGACCGCGGCCTCGGCGACCTGCCCTACCCGCCCGACTACCCGAAGATGCCGGGCGAGCCCAAGCGCGTGCAGCCGTCCCGCTCCCGTCCCGACACCACCGGCACCATCGTCCCGGCCGAGTGAGCACTGGCCGAGTGAGCACTGCCGGCTTTACGGCGGGCAGACCGTGCCGTCGTGGGGGAGCGCGCCGTCGACGAGGAAGGCCTGGACGGCCGAGGTGACACACGGCGTGCGGGGGTACGCGCCGTGACCGCTGCCCTGCCAGGTGACCATGAGGCCGGAGGCGAGGGCGTCGGCCATCCGCTGGGAGCCGACGAGCGGGATGAGCGGGTCGCCGTCGGTGCCGAGGACCAGTACGGGCGGGATGATGGCCGCGCGCGGGGGCTGCACGGTTCTGGTCGGCACGGGCGCGGGGCTGCAGACGAGCAGGCGCTGGGCGAACAAGGCGCCGAAGAGGGGGGCGCGGGCCTGCCAGTCGCCGGCGAGCTGGCCGACCCGGTCCGGCGGCACCCGGGTGGTGGTGTCGTTGCAGGCGGTCAGCAGCGCGGCGTCCAGCCTGGCCGGCTCGGTGGTGCCGCTGTCCAGCAGCGGGCGCACCAGCCGGGCCACCCCGTTGAGCTCGCCGCGGCCGGCGTCGGCGATCGCTCTGGCCAGGGCGGGCCAGGTGGCGGTGTCGGCGAGCCCGACCAGCACGGCGGTGAACAACGTGCCGGCGCCGACCCTGGTGCCGTCGGCGGCATTGTCCGGCTTGGCGCGCAGCGCCTCCGCGGTGTTGATCAGCGCCTGCCGCGGGTCGGGGGCGAGCGGGCAGCCGGTGGCGACGCAGTCCGTGGCGAACGCGTCGAAGGCGTGCTCGGCGGCAATGGCCAGGTCCTGCCCCGCGCCGATGGCGTCCTGGGTGGGATCCGGCGCGCCGTCCAGCACGACCCGGCCGACGTACTGGCTGAACCGGCCGAGGTACGCGGCGAGCACCCGCGAGCCGTCGCCGATGGCGATGGCGTTGAGCCGGTTGGTGTTCAGGGCCTTGCGTAACTGCTCCAGGTCGCCTGCGGCGCGCCAGGAGTCGATGAGCGGGAGCATGTCCTCGATCTGCTGCACGCAGGTGCGGGTGGCCTCGTTGGCCGCATCGAGGACGGCCTGTGCGCCGGCCGGCTGGGCCGCGCCGGGGTCGATGGCGATCAGCCGCTGCCGCACGTCGCCGGGTATGCAGCGGATCCCCTCGGACTCCCCGGTGCCCCTACGGTCCATGCCGATCAGCCGGAACGAGGTCAGTAGCTCGGGCGGCACCTGGTTGGCCAGCCGCGCGGCCAGCAGCGAGCCTGGCTCACCCGCCACGTCACCGACGACGACGAGCGGCACCGGGCCGCTGCCCGTGCGCAGCACGTGGATGTCCGCGATGCCGGCCCGCCGCCGCGGCTCGTCCGGGTTGAGGTCGACGGTGACCGAGCCGCACTCGTACTGCAGCTCGTCGCGGGTGGCGGCGGCGCCCAGGCGCTCCCGCGTCTGTGTGGTGCAGTCGCCGAAGTCGATCGAATCGGTGCCGGAGGGCTGCAGCTCCGGCAGTGGTACGGCGCTGGCGGTGGGGCTCGGCCGCGGCGCCGGAGGCAACGGGGCGTCCCGCACCGCGACGGCCGGGCGGTCGGACGGCCCGACGGTGCACCCCGTGCCGCCGCCGAGCAGCAGGGCGAGCGAGCCGAGCAGTGCGGCGCATCGCCCGACGCCGGTCACGGCTGCTCCTTCACGGTGCGACGGTGGTCGTTTGGCGAGAATGTGACATCGCACCGGTTCTACTGGGGAAATGTCACATCGTCGCCAAAAAACCGGGCCGCGCTAGCGTCGCAGCCGGGCGGTGAGGACCGGGTCAAACCCGGGCGGGGCGCACCTCGCCGCGCAGCACCGAGTCGAGGTCGTACCGGGCCGGCTCGTCGAGCTGGTCGTAGCGGCACGAGCGCGGGTCGCGGTCCGGCCGCCAGCGGACGAACCGGGGGTTGAGCCGGAACCGGTACGGGAAGCCACCCTCGGTGTGCTCGTAGGCCACCTCGACAACCCGCTCCGGGCGCAGCGGCTCCCACGGCAGCCCGCCGGCCCGCCACCGGTTCTCGGCGCCGGGCAGCCGCTGCAGCCCGCTGTCGGCACCGCTGTCGGCACCGCTGCCGGCACCGCTGCCGGCACTGGGGAGCCATGGGTGGCCGTCCTGGGCACCCTCCCGGAGCGGCGCGAGCTCGGTGACCAGCGCGGCGCGTTGCGCCGCCGGGAAGGCGCCGACCACGCCGACGTGGTGCAGCACGTCGTGGTCGTCGTACAGCCCGAGCAGCAGCGAACCCACCACGTCTCCGGTCTTGTGCCAGCGGAAGCCGGCCACCACGCAGTCCGCCGTTCGGGCGTGCTTGATCTTGAACATGGCTCGCCGTCCCGGCTGGTAGGGCGCGTCGACCGGCTTGGCGATGAGCCCGTCCAGCCCGGCGCCCTCGAACAGATCGAACCACTGCGCCGCCACGTCCGGGTCGTCGGTGATCGGCGTGCGGTGCACGTGGGTGCCGACGTCGAGGACCTCCTCCAAGGCCTCGCGGCGCTGCCGATATGGCACCTCCAGCAGCACGGTGTCGTCGATGGCGAGCAGGTCAAACGCGATGAACGAGGACGGACTCTCCCGCGAGAGCAGCTCGATCCGCGACGCCGCCGGGTGCACCCGCTCGTTCAGCGCGTCAAAGCTGAGCCGGCCGCCCCGAGTCACCACCAGCTCGCCGTCCAGCACGCAACGCTGCGGCAGCGCCTCCAGGAGCATGTCGACGGCCTCCGGAAAGTACCTGGTGAGCAGCTTGCCCGAGCGCGACTGAAGCTCGACGGAGGCGCCGTCGCGGAACACGATGCAGCGATAGCCGTCCCACTTCGGCTCGAAGACCAGCCCGTCCCGGCGCGGGATCCCGTCGATCGCGGTTGCCAGCATCGGCTCGATCGGCGGCGTCAACGGCAGCATGGTCGCTATCCTGCCTGGTCCTCGACCTGGTTTCGGCGGTACCGCAGCAGCAGTGCGTCCTCGGCGTGTAGGGCGGAGGCCAGCCGTAGCGTCCGGGGGCCGACCTCCTGCAGGGTGTGCACGATCCGCCCGGCGGTGCCGCCGACCAGCCGCGGCGAGATCGTCAGGCACAACTCGTCCACCAGATCGGCCGCCACCAGGTCGCCGAACAGCTCGGGGCCGCCTTCGGTCAGTATCCGGCGCATGCCGTGCTCGTCCAGCATCTGCAGCGCCGTCGCCGGGTCCACCCGGTGCTCCCCGGCGATCAGCACCGGGACGCCGGCGTCGGCGAGCGCCCGCATGTGCTCGATCGGCGCGGACGCCACCGTGATCACCATCGGTGGCACGGCGGTGTCCGTGACCAGCACGTGCTCCGAGGTCAGCCAGCAGGTCGCGGTGATGATGGCGATCGGTGGTACGGGTGGGAGCCCCAGCTTGCGGCGTAGCGCCGCGTGCTCCTCGGATATCCGCGCCCCGCGGTAGCCCTCGGCCCGCGCCGTGCCGGCCCCGACCATGATCACGTCGGCCATCGCCCGCTGCAACGCGAAAATGTCCCGATCGGCCCGGTCGGACAGCCCGCCGGAGTGGCCCTCCAGGGTCACCGCGCCGTCCACACTGCACACGAAGTTGGCCCGGACGAAGGGGCGTTGCAGGTCGGGCGGGTAGTCGTACAGCTCGATCGGGTCGGCCTCCGGCGGCTCGACTACCGGCCACAGTCGGTCCACGACGCCCATCCCACCACGACGCCCCGCCGTCGGCTCGGCTTGGCGCGGTGTGGCCGGGAGTTCAGGTAACGCGGAATCTGCGTCGCGCCACAGCGACGTCGCACAGCAGAATGGCCGCTCGTGGCGTTTCTGGAGGCCGGCGGGCTCGGGTACGTGCTGCCCGATGGGCGCGAGCTGTTTCGCGACGTGTCGCTGCGCGCGGGCGACGGCCAGGTGGTGGCGCTGGTCGGGGCCAACGGGGCGGGCAAGACCACCTTGCTGCGCATTCTGGCTGGCGAGCTGACACCGGCCACGGGCAGCGTCGCGGTCCAGGGTGGCCTCGCCGTCATGCCGCAGTTCGTCGGCTCGGTACGCGACGACCGCACCGTGCGGGACCTGCTGCTGGCCGTCGCCTCCGCGGCAACGCGACAGGCAGCCGCTGAGCTGGACGCGGCGGAACTGGCGATGATGGACGCCGATTCGGCCGACGATGAGACCACCCAGCTGCGGTACGCGCACGCGCTGGCCGCCTGGGGCGACGCCGGTGGCTACCACGCCGAGGTGCTCTGGGACACCGTGACGGTGGCCGCGCTGAGCCTGCCGTACGACCGCGCCAAACACCGCGGCGTGCGAACGCTCTCTGGCGGCGAGCAGAAGCGGCTGGTGCTCGAGGCGCTGCTGCGCGGGCCGGAGGGCGTGCTGCTGCTGGACGAGCCGGACAACTACCTCGACGTACCCGGCAAGCTGTGGTTGGAGCAGCGGCTGGCGGAGACCGCGAAGGCGGTGCTGCTGGTCAGCCACGACCGCGAGCTGCTGGCTCAGACAGCGACGAACGTGGTGACGCTTGAGGCCCGCACGGCGTGGACCCACGGCGGCTCGTTCGCCACCTGGCACGCCGCTCGGGAGGCGCGCTGGGAGCGGGTGGCCGAGTTGCACCGCCGCTGGGACGAGGAGCACGACAAGCTGCGCGAGCTGGTGCGCACACTGCGCCAGCAGGCCTCGATCAGCGACGACATGGCGTCTCGGTACCGGGCCGCGCAGACCAGGCTGCGCAAGTTCGAGGAGGCCGGCCCGCCGCCCGAGCTGCCCCGCGTCGAGCGGCTGCGGCCGCGGCTGACCGGCGGCCGCACCGGGGTGCGGGTGGTCACGGCGCAGGCCCTGGAGCTGACCGGCCTGATGGCCCCCTTCGAGGTCGAGGTGTTCCTCGGCGACCGGGTGGCCGTGCTCGGCTCCAACGGCTCCGGCAAGAGCCACTTCCTGCGGCTGCTCGCCGGGGAAGCGAACGTCGCGCACACCGGCGCGTGGAAGCTCGGCGCGCGGGTGGTGCCCGGCATGTTCGCCCAGACCCACGAGCACCCGGAGTGGACCGGCCGCACCCTGGCCGACATCCTGTGGCGCGGCGACGCAGGGCGGGTCGGGCGGGACCGGGGAGCCGCCATCCACGCGCTGAGCCGCTACGGCCTCGCCGCCGCCGCGGACCAGCCGTTCGACACGCTCTCCGGTGGCCAGCAGGCGCGGTTCCAGATCCTGCTGCTCGAGCTCGGCGGCGCGACCTTGCTGCTGCTCGACGAGCCGACCGACAATCTGGACCTGGTCTCCGCCGAGGCGTTGCAGGACGGGCTCGCCGGCTTCCAGGGCACGGTGCTCGCCGTCACCCACGACCGCTGGTTCGCCCGCTCCTTCGACCGCTTCCTGATCTTCCGCGGGGACGGCACCGTCGTCGAGACCCACCGGCCGGTGTGGGACGAGCCGCGGGTGGCCCGCCGGCCGCTCACATAGTGCGACGATGTGACATCGCCCCGCTCTAGGTGGGGAAATGTCACATCGTCGCACTAACTAACAGTTGCCGACGAGCGGGCGGATCAGACCGCGCTCAGCACCCCGGCGCCGTACCCGAAACCGGTGCGGACCACCGCCCGGCCGGCCAGGATGTCGTTCAGGTTCCGTGGCGCAATGGTGCCTCCGAACTCCTCCCTGGTCAGCGCCGCGACGCCGGCCGCGGTGGGGGCCGCCGCCGAGGTGCCGAAGAACCGGCACTGGCCCTGCACCGTCGTCGGGCAGGTGCCGGCGCCGAACCCGCCGGCGCCGCTGACCGACACGCCGTCCGAGGCGGCCCAGGTCGGGCCCGGCGCGGTGCGCCGCAGGCCGCCGGGCACCCCCTGACACGGGCCGGGTGTCCCGCCGCGGCACTGCGTGGTGGTCAGGATCTGCACCGGCCCGGCGGCGCTGTAGGACTCCAGTGGCACCGTGTTGGGGTCGACGGACACGCTGGCGTTCACCGCGCCGGCGCTGGTGGCGAAGCCGAGGTAGTTGGAGTCGGGGTTGAGCGAGCCGGCCCGGTCCGGCGGGTCGAGGGTCTGCACACCGGCCGAGAGGGCCCGCCAGCGCAGGTCGAGCAGCGGCGCGGAGCGGGCCGACGAGGTGCCCTGGACGTCGACCACCAGCCGCACCGGCTGGGCGGCGCCCGTGGTGTTCTCGTAGATCAGCTGCTCGATGGTGTCGCCTACGCCGTCGGCCTGCACCGCGTTGCTCACCGCAAGGCAGCGGGTGCCGGCGGCGTCCATCACGTACAGGTTGAGGTCGGTGAATCCGCCCTGGCCCGCGGTGGGGTAGATCGCCCGCGGCTCGCTCCACTGCAGGGTGCCGAGGAAGGTCGCGCCCGGCAGCAGGTTGAGGTTGTAGGTGTTGTCCGTGCCGCGCAGGTTCACCGTGTTGTCCGGGGCGGTGGGGCAATCCACGAACGGGCCGGTCGCCCCGTCCGGACCCCGGCCGGTGCCGACCGCGGAAACCCGCGGCGCGTGCCTGGCACCGAGGTTGCCGGCCGACGAGCTGACCCAGATGCCGTTCTGGGCGAGCGACTCCGCGGTGGCCGCGCCGATGCCCTGCTGGAACGCCGGCTCGTCGTCCAGCGCGATGTCCTCGGTGATCAGCGTCGAGCCGGCGGCTGCCAGCAGGTGGAACGCGTCCACGTACTCGGCGAGCGTCTCGCCGGTGGTGGCGAACGCCAGCTGCGCGCCGGGCGCGAGATCGTGGATGATCTCCAGCATGGCGGTGCCCTCGTCGCCGTCGTAGCCGGCCTGCTTGACCACCTGCACGTCGGCCGGCAGCTCGCCCTGAGCGACCGAGTACGCGAGGCTGTCCACGTCGTCGGAGATCGCGCCGACCTTCTGCCCGGCGCCGGAGAGCCCGTTCGCCTGCGCGACGTCGGCGCGGTGCAGCGGCACGCCCTCGGCGGTGATCGGGCCGACGTCCACCGCGAGGCGCAGCGCGGGCCGCAGCGCGGTCACCCAGGACAGCCCGGCCACCGCGTCCAACCGGTCATAGGGAACCACGGCGCGCACCAGCCCGGTGGTCGGCAGGTCGACGCCGGGGACGGCGGCGAAGTCCGCCGAGCTGGCCAGCACCCTGGCGCCGAGCGCGGCGAGCTGCGCCGTCTGCGCCGCGGTGGCCGGTGCGGCCGCGTGCACCAGTACGTCGATGCCGCCGGTGGTATCCACGCCGAGCACGCCGGCCCCGAGGCGGGAAACTTGAGCCTGGCTCAGCCCGCCGCCGCCCCGCGCGGCGAGTTCGGCGCCGATCCTCGCCGCCTGCTGGCGCAGCAGCGTGGGCGTCTTGGACGGCATCCGCAGCGACGCCTGGGCTGGCGCCTGGGCTGGCGCAGCCGCGCCGTCCGGCCCGGCCGGTCCGGCGCCCGCGGTGCTCGCCGCGGCCACCGAGATCACCGGTACCACCAGTAGCGCGCCGAACAACACGTTTCGCACTCGTCTGATCACCATTGACCTCCTTCGAGTGTCCCTCGAAGGAGTCACGCTAGAAGATGATCGACAACGCGCTCTTCGTCCATCCGGCTGACGTCCCGGCCGCGCCGCGCGTCAGGCGAAGTCGGCCGCCGTGTACTCCTTGGGCTCGACCAGCACCAGCCAGTTGCCCGAGTTGTCGCGCATGACGGCCTCGATGCCGTACGGGCGGTCCGACGGCTCCTGGACGAACTCCACGCCCTTGGCAGTCAGGTCCTCGTACGTCTTGTGGCAGTCGTCGACCCGCAGGCCGAGGCCGCCCAGCTGGCCCTTGCCGAGCTCGCGTCGGATGAAGTCGGCGGCGTCCGGGTCCAGCGGTGGTCCCGGCACCATCAGGGTGATCTCCAGCTCGGGCCGGTCCGGGTGGCAAACGGTGACCCAGCGGAAGCCGTCGCCCATGGTGACGTCCGAGCGGGTCTGGAAGCCCAGGGCGTCTACGTAGAAATCGCGGGATTGGTCCTGGTCGAGGCAGTACACCGTGACCAGGGAAACGTTGGTGATCATGCGACAAGCCTAGGACGGGGGCACCGGGCGGCGGCTTCTCTCAAATTGCGCGCCCTCGACGCGCGCCCTCGATGCGGGCAAGGTCCAGCGGCCCGCGCATGAACAGGTAGCAGCCCGGCACGCGCGGCCCGCCGCGTGCCGCCCACCGGTCCCGGTACGCCGTCGGGCTCTCGCCGACGAGCTGAGTGAACCGCGAGGAGAACGACCCGAGGCTGGCGAAGCCGACCATCATGCAGATCTCGGTCACCGTGAGGTTCGCCGACCGCAGCAGGTCCTGCGCCCGTTCGACCCGGCGCCGGGTCAGGTACCGGATCGGCGTTTCGCCATAGGTCGCCTCGAAGCACCGCACGAAGTGGTACTTCGACACGCACGCCACCCTGGCGAGCTCGTCGAGGTCCAGTGGCAGTTCGTAGTGCCGGTCGATGTGGTCGCGAGCCCGCCGCAGGTGCGGCAGCAGGTCGACCGGCACCATGCGGGTCACCACAGCACCTTAGCGGCCGAGTACCTCGATGATCGCGTCGATGCCGCGGTCGAGGTCGTTGCGGTCGATCACCAGCGGGGGAGCGACCCGCAGCGTGGTGTCCTGGGTCTCCTTGCACAGCACCCCACGCCGCATCAGCGCCTCGGACGCCTCCCGGCCGGTCGGGCCGCCCGGGCTGATCTCCACGCCGGCCCACAGGCCGCGGCCCCGCACCTCGGCCACCCCGCGCCCGACCAGCACGCCGAGCCGCTCGTGCAGGTGCCGGCCGAGCTCGGCCGAACGGGCCTGCGGCTCGCCGGTGGCCAGCAGCCGGATCACCGCCCGGCCGACCGCGCACGCCAGCGGGTTGCCGCCGAACGTCGAGCCGTGCTCGCCGGGGCGCAGGACGCCGAGCACGGCCCGCGAGCCGATCACGGCGGACACCGGCACGATGCCGCCGCCAAGTGCCTTGCCCAGCGTGTACAGGTCGGCCCGCACGCCCTCTTGGTCCAGCGCCAGCAGGGCGCCGGTGCGGCCGAGCCCGGACTGGATCTCGTCCGCGATCAGCAGTACGCCGTTCTCGTCGCACAGCCGCCGCACCTCGGCCAGGTAGCCGGCCGGTGGCACGATCACCCCGGCCTCGCCTTGGATCGGCTCGATCAGCACCGCGGCCGTCCGCGGCGTGATGGCCGCGGCCAGGGCCTGGGCGTCGCCGTATTTCACCATCACGAAGCCGGGCGTGTACGGACCGTAGTCCGCGTGCGCCACCGGGTCGCTGGAGAAGGAGATGATCGTCGTGGTGCGGCCGTGGAAGTTCGAGCCGCACACAATTATCTGCGCGGTGTTGTGCGGCACGCCCTTGACCCGGTAGGCCCACTTACGCGCCACCTTGATCGCGGACTCGACGGCCTCGGCACCGGAGTTCATCGGCAGCACCATCTCGGTGGCGGTGAGCTCCGCCAGCTCGCGACAGAACAGCCCGAGCTGGTCGTGGTGGAACGCCCGGCTGGTCAGCGTCACCCTGCCGAGCTGCTCGACCGCCGCGGCGACCAGCTCCGGATGCCGGTGGCCGAAGTTGAGCGCGGAGTAGCCGGAGAGGAAGTCCAGGTAGTGCCGGCCGTCCACATCGGTCACCCAGGCGCCGTCGGCGGACGCGATCACCACCGGGAGCGGGTGGTAGTTGTGCGTGCTCCACGCCTCGTCCAGGGCGATGTAGTCCGCGGTGACGCCCCTGCTGGTGTGTGTGCCGATGTCGGTGACCGTCATGCCACCAAGGTTAGGTGGACATTGGTGGCGGTTTCATCCGCACACCGTTGCGCCATGCATGGCTTTGTTGCGCGGTGTGCCCCGTGGACGGGCGATTCGTTTCCAACCGCGAGCCGTGGCCGTGATCTAGGCTCGTGGCTCGTGACGAGCGAGCACGCGTCGGTGCGCGCGGCGCTGCGGCGGCCGCCTGGCGCACCGGCGGACCCCAGCCGGATCGACCCGGCGGCCATCCCGGTGGGGCCGACGTCGAAGGGCAGGGCGGCCGCGGACATGACCAGGGTCGCCCCCGAGCTGGACCGCCTGCAGGAGGCGCTCTATGCGGACGGCGTCGCCGCGGGCGGCCAGCGCCGGGTGCTGCTCGTGCTGCAGGGCATGGACACCTCTGGCAAGGGCGGCACGATCCGGCACGTCGCCGGCATGCTCAACCCGCAGGGCCTGCACATCGCGTCGTTCAAGAAGCCGACGCCGGAGGAGCTGTCGCACCATTTCCTGTGGCGGATCCGCCGGCAGGTGCCGGCGCCGGGAATCATCGGCGTGTTCGACCGCTCGCACTACGAGGACGTGCTGGTGGTGCGCGTCACGGGGCTCGTGCCGGAGGCGCAGTGGCACGGCCGGTACGACGAGATCAACGATTTCGAGGACGAGCTGGTGGCCAGCGGCGTGACCCTGGTCAAGTGCTTCCTGCACATCTCGCCGGAGGAGCAGCGTGCCCGGCTACTGGCCCGGCTGGACAACCCCGACAAGCACTGGAAGCACAACCGGACGACCTCGACGTCCGGGCCGGGTGGAGCGACTACATGCGGGCCTACGCCGACGCGCTGCAGCGCTGCGGCACGCCGGCCGCGCCCTGGTATGTGGTGCCCGGCGACCGCAAGTGGTACCGCAACTGGGCGGTGGCCCGGATCCTGCTGGAGACGCTGCGCGAGCTGGGGCCGCGCTTCCCGGAGGCCGACTTCGACGTGGCCGCCGAGCGGGAAAGGCTCTTGACCGCTGATCCGTTGAGCTGATCGGCGGGCGCCCCCCAGCGCCACACCTTGTGGACAAGTCGTGAGTGGCAAATGGTGTTGGAGCACCATTTGCCACTCACGGGCGAGCGAAGCGAGCCACCCCTCGACCCGCCGCGCCCTAGGGCCCCATGCTCCGGGTGGGGCCATCACCGCGGCGTCGCCGATCGTTCACGGACACGTCACCGTCCCTGCTGCGGCAGGGTGCCGCCGGTCTCGAGCAGGGTCTTGAGGTTGGACAACAGCTGCGGCCAGCCCCCGCTGACCATTTCCAGCACGGCGCTGCCCGGCTCGAAGTCGTCGTGCACCACGGTCAGCTTGACCAGCTGCCCGTGCGCTTCGATCTCGAAGGTGACCCTGGACCGGCGCTCGGCCGCGATCGTGGCGAGGACCTCGCCGGTCAGCCCGACGGTCGCGGCGAAGGCCGGCGTGAACGTATGCCAGGTGTAGGCCAGGCGGCAGCCGGGCTCGGACTCGAGAACGACCTGCGCCGGATCGGCGATCGTCACTCCGTCCTGCTCCCACGTCATCGTCGAGCCCTTCTTCCAGTCGGTGTCGAAGGCAACCCCCCAGTAGCGCCGGGTGAAGGCGGGATCGGTCAACGCCCGCCAGAGCCGTTCTGGGGTGGTGTTGATGTACGTGGTGTAGACGAACGCTGTTCTGCTCATCGGGTCCTGCTCCAATGCCGTCGTCAGGTCGGCCAGCGCGCTGGCCCGGTCGCGGTCGTACCGGTTGATCCAGCGCTCGGCGATGGCGTTGATCGGCGCGGCGTTGAGGTAGTGCAGCTTCTCCCGGCCCCGCCGCATGGTGGTGACCAGACCGGCCGCTTCCAGCACCGCGAGGTGCTTGCTGACCGACTGCCTGGCCATATCCAGCCCGGCGCACAGCTCCCGCAGGCTCTGCCCGTTGCGGGCATTCAGGCTGTCGAGCAGTCGCCGGCGGCTGGGGTCGGCCAGTGCCTTGAACACCTCGTCCATGGATCAAGCCATCCCGTTACCAAATACGCAGCTAACGGGCTGCATATTGCCCCAAAATAGGCAGCCAAGTGGCTACATGTCAACCCGCTGTCTAGTGGGAGGTCAGGCCACGTCACACCACGCAGAACTCGTTGCCCTCTGGGTCGGCCATCACTACATGGTGCGGCCGGTCCTGCCACTCGTCCTGGTGAACCACGGTGGCACCGGCCGCGCGGAGCCGGTCGACCGTCTCGGTCACCCGCGCCCAGCGCTGCTCCGCCGGCGCATCCGTGCCCGCCCCGACCAGCAGGTCGAGGTGCAGCCGATTTTTCGTCACCTTCGGCTCGGGCACCCGCTGGAAGAACAGCCGCGCGCCGACGCCGGCCGGGTCGATCAGTGAGGCCCCCTCGTCGACCTCTTCCGGCGGCATGCCGTGGTGCTCGCACCACTCCTGCCAGGACCCGAACCCCGGTGGCGGTGGTTCCCGCTCGTACCCAAGGGCCAGCGCCCAGAAATGCGCCAGCTTCGCCGGCTCGGCGCAGTCGATCGTCACCTGCCACCTCATCGCCATGCCGCGACCGTACGCGCCGATCAGACCGCAGGTCAGTGGATGCCGCCCGCGGCAACGTGGATGAACGCCGCTCGCACCTGGTCCGCCGTGGTCAGGTTCTGGACGTAGCCGCCGACGGGTTTGAGTGTCCGGGCCAGCAGGTCGGTGTCCGATGTGAGCCCGAAGGAGAGGACTGTGAGTTGCACCGGCCGATTCGGGTCGCGGGCCGCCAGGAGCTGTTCGGTGAGTTGCTCGGCGGAGATCGAGCCAGGGTCGTCCTCGTTGCGGCCGTCGGTGAACAGGACAACGTGGCTGGGCAGCCCCTCGCGGTGGGTGTCCCTGGCCGAGATGTACGCCGCGAGCAACGTGTCGAACAGGCCGGTGCCGGTCGGCAGGGCCGCCAGCGCCCCGGTCGCGCCGGTCAGTGCCTGCCGGTGCTCGGCAGTCATCGCTGCCCTCGGTAGCAGCTCGCGGTGGTCGACCGGCGGGTTGAGCCGCGAACCGAACTCCCACAGCGACAGCTCCGCGTCCTCGGGCAACAACTCGCCGACCCGGTTGCAGCCCTGCCGCACCAGGTCGATCAGTGGCGTGCCCGATCCGGGTGCCGGTGCCGCCATCGAACCGGAGACGTCCACGACGACGAGCATGTCGGCTCGCCGGTCTGCGATGTACCAGGTCGCGAACACGTGCTCGACGTGGTGCCGCCCCAGCACGTCGAATGGGGCGGCCGATACCGCCGGCAGTTGGCCTGCCCCGGTCCCGGCGCCCGGCCCGCCAGACTCGGCACCGGACTCGGCACCGGACTCGGCACCGGGGGCGGCACCGGGTTCGGCACCGGGGGCGGGGCTCAGACCGGTACCCTGGCCGGCGCCGGGGTCGCCGGTGCCCGCGGGAGGCGGGTTGCGCAGCGGCCCACGCAGCTTCGCCGCCGCGCGCGGTTGGTCGGCATCCGGGCCAGCGAGGGTATGGAGCACCCGGTCCATGGCCGCGGCCATCGTCGGATCGGCCGCCGCGTCGGCGGTCGGCAGCCAGGTGAAGCGCAGGATGGCGGTGTGGTCGGACGGGGCGAGCACGGTGCGGCCGCGTGCCCCGACCGCCGCCTCGCCGAGCAGCGCGTACTCCGGGACCAGGCCCACCTCGCCGTCCTTGGCCGGCAGCGCGGCGGCGGTGCCCGGCACCGTGCGGGTCGCCGGTAGCGCATTCGCGAGCGCTTCGGACGATGCGTTCATCCCAGAGGCCACCCAGACCACCTCGCCGAACGCTCCGGCCGCCACCATGCCGTCGCCCGAGCCCGCCGGGTCCCGGACGACCATCCTGACCCCGGAGCCGCCGGTGACCAGCCCGGCCAGGCCGAGCCACGAGCCGCCGGCCGCGGCCACCCGCTCGGCGGTGGCGGCGTCGGTGACGAAGTAGATGGGGCTCGTGGCGACGACCGTGCCGGAGCCGCCGACGGTGGGCTTGGCCAGCTTCGTCGCGCCGGCCACGCCGGCCCAGGCCGAGTCGTCGGGAATCCACACATCGGCGTCGATCTCGGCCACCCGTCCGGCCGCCGCACGGCCGTCGGCGACCGTCACATCGAGCCGCGCGCAGTCCTCGCCGGCGGCGAGCGCGGGTGCCAGGGCGGACAGCACCGGCGCGAACGACGCCGCGGTGACCACCCGAACGGCGGTCCCGCACGGCGGTGGCGCGGCTGGGGAGGGCGAGGGGGCTTGGCGAGAACTCCACAGCAGGAGGGCGGCGGCGCAGCCCGCCACCACCAGGGCGGTGGCCACGGCGAGCGCCGCAACCGGGCGAGAGCCGCTCCGCGGTCGCAAGTGCGAGGCGTGCCGTGCCATGGGCAGCTCTCCGGGTCTGGGCGTGAGCGGGCGAGCTGTTACGTTGCGCGCGCAAGGATGGCACCGTCAGCCGATCGGGGCACCCCAAACGGCGGAATTGCTGTAATAGCGTTGCGCAGTGCGGATCACCAAGTGCGGCGACACCACGCAGCGGCCGGCGAGGCGGCCTACGCGATGACCACGCTGGGTGCCGTTTTCCTGCCCCAGCTACCTCCGGAGCGGCTGCGGGACGTCGCCGTTGCCGCCGATCGGGCCGGCCTGCAGGAGTTGTGGCTCTGGGAGGACTGTTTCCGGGAGGGCGGCGTGGCCAGCGCGGCGGCCGCCATGGCGTGGACCGAGCGGGTGCGGGTCGGCATCGGCCTGTTGCCGGTGCCGCTGCGCAATGTGGCGCTGACCGCGATGGAGATCGCCACTCTGCATCGCTTGTTCCCCGGCCGGTTCCTGGTTGGCATCGGGCACGGCGTGCAGGACTGGATGCGGCAGGTCGGCGCGGCCGTGGACTCTCCGCTCACGCTGCTGCGCGAGTACCTGCGCGTGCTGCGCGCGCTGCTGCGCGGCGAGGAGGTCACCACCGAGGGCCGCTACCTGCGGCTCGACCATGTGGCCCTGGACTGGCCGCCATCGGCCGTGCCGGCCGTGCTCGCCGGCGCCACCGGGCCGCGCTCGCTGCGGCTATGCGGGGAGCTCGCCGACGGCACCGTTCTCACCGCGAGCACGACCACGGACGGGGTGCGGCGGGCTCGGCGTCTGGTGGACGAGGGCCGTGCCGATGCCGGCTTAGCCGGGCCACACCCGCTGACCGTCTACCTGCTCACAGCCACTGGGCCGGGTGCGGCGGAGCGCCTCGACGCCGAGGTCCGGGGTTGGGCCGGCGACCCGGCCGGCATCGGGGTGGCCGGCGACGCGAACGCGGTCGCGGATGCCATCGGGCGGTTCGCCGACGCCGGAGCCGACGCTGTCGTGCTGCAGCCGACGGCCGACGATCCGGACCCGGAGGGCTTCATCCGGTTCGTGGCCGATGAGGTCCGCCCGCTGGTGAGTTGACCGGCGACGCGACACCGTCGCCGCGCAGCCGAGCCGCTGCTGGTCGGATGGTGAGTGCGGCTCCCACCGCGGCGGCCAGCCCGGCCAGCGACAGGAAGGTGCGCAGTGTGTGGAACGCCGCCCATCGGGCTCGGATGTCCGGCCAGTCCGCCGGCAGGGTCGTCGGCGTCCAGGTCTTGATCAGGTTGTCGATCGGCACGTTGACCACCAACGTCACCGCGATGACGGCGGCCACCAGCACCAGGCTGGCCAGCCCCAACCAGGCCGCGGCGGTGGACCGCCGCACGAAGAGCACCACCACGACCACAGCGCCGAGCACGGCCGTGGAGATCATCAGAACGGCCATGATCGTGGCCAGATTGGCGATCATGTGCTGGCCGTCGGCCAGGAACGTCGCCGCGTCGTACCGGGTCATCGTCCGGCCAAGCGACAGCCAGGTGCCCCACATCACCCCGGCCACCAGCGCGTACAGCATCACGTACAGGAAATGGATCAGCCTGACCATGCGGGCTGGGTACCCCGGACCATCGACCCCAACCTGACCGTGTGAGGTGGTACGGGATCTCGATTGCGCGGCGAATGTTCTAAATAGGTGTCATCGGTATCTGCAAAGGTACCGATGCGCGGGTAAGCAGAATCACAAGTGCGACCCAGGCCAAGAGCGCGCCTACCACCGCCGCGTCCCTATTGGTGGCACCGCCACGACAGTACTTGACGAATCCGATGGCGGCCAAGGTTGCTCCGGTCGCGGCCGAAATCCACCCTACGAACTGCAAGAACGCCGTCAGGGAGCACACGAATCCCACGATGGCGCAGGGCAGGCCAGCCGACGCGAAACGGTTGCCCGAGACCAGGTACGGAGGCAAGCGTTCCTCTTGTGCGGGATTTTCCGCGCGTGCCTTGAGCTCCGGCTGCCGGTGCAGCTCGTCCATTCCCCCTCGCCTCCAACCCGATCGCGTCGCAGCGTGACAACGATGTCGCTCTCGGACACTGCGCCGTTACATTTATCGTCAAGTAGAGAACCCGCCCGAGCCGTCAGATACCGATCAAGGGGCCGCTCCTGCCGACGGTCACAGTCCGTAGTGCCAGGTACCTCACGATCGAGAATACCGAGGCGTCGCCGTGGAACCGGCCTCTGGCCTGCGGTCGGCCTGCGGTGGACCAAACTTGGCAGCGTAGGAACCGCGTTTCCCTGTTCAGGGGCCCGATGTCACCGTCGTCGCCGGGCGACGCCGGGTCACCTGGTGATCGAGCGACAACCCACCCGCGGCCCGCGGCTGCGACGAATCCTGACGTCAGTGGCTCCCGAGTAGCAGAACGATCTTGTCACGGGTGTGGCGCCGGTCGAGTTACGCGGTCGTCTTCGGGACGGCGGCGTGGGCTCGCTTCTCCCTTCGAGGACAGCACCAGCTGATCTTTACCGGTCGCCTGGAACCACCAGGCCAGACTCGTACGCCACGACGACGGCCTGGGTGCGGTCGCGCAGGCCGAGCTTGGCGAGCATCCGGCTGACGTGGGACTTGACGGTCTCCTCCCCGACGACGAGCCGGGCGGCGATCTCGGGGTTGGACAGCCCCTCGGCGATCAGCCGCAGCACCTCGGTCTCCCGTGTGGTAAGCGCGTGCAGCGCCGCATCCGGTTCACGGCGGCGCACGCGCATCCTGGCGAATTCCGCGACGAGCCGCCGGGTCACCGTCGGGGCGAGCAGTGCTTGCCCAGCGGCGACGATGCGGACGGCGTCGAAAAGGTGCTCGGCGGTCGCGTCCTTGAGGAGAAAGCCGCTCGCGCCCGCGTCGAGGGCGTCGTACACGTGCTCGTCGAGGTCGAACGTCGTCAGGATCAGCACCCGAGGCGGCTCTGGGTCGCTGAGGAGGCGGCGGGTCGCTTCGATGCCGTCCATCCCCGGCATGCGGATGTCCATGAGGACGACGTCGGGGCGCTGGGCGCGGCAGATCCGCACGGCCTGCTCGCCGTCGGCGGCCGAGCCGACGACCGCGAAGTCGGGCTGGGTCGCCAGCAGGACTTCGAAGGCGGCACGCACGACATCCTGGTCGTCGACCACGACGATGCGGGTGGCCGTCACGGCGTGGCTCCCTTCGTCGGCAGGACGGCCTCGACGAGGAACCCGGCGCGCGGTGCGGCGCCGGCCGCGACCTGGCCACCGACCATAGCCGCCCGTTCCCGCATCCCGGCCAGCCCGTGCCCGCTGCCGCCATCCGAAGCCGGGCCGGGGCCGTTGTCGTATACCCGCACGATGAGGTCATCGCCGCCGTAATGCAGCTCGACGTCAATGGCCGCGCCGGGCGCGTGGCGGCGGGCGTTGGTCAGCGCCTCCTGCACGATGCGGTAGGCCGTCAGCTCGACACCGGGGTCGAGCGGTTCGACCGAGCCGCGCACGATCAGGCGTACGCCACTGCCCGTGGCCGCGTCGCGTACCTCGTCGAGGAGGGCGTTGAGCTGGCGGAGCACGGGTTGGGGGCGAAGGGTCCGCTCGGCGTCCACGTCCTCCCGGAGTACGCCCAGCAAACGCCGCATTTCCGTCAACGCGGTACGCGCGGTGTCCCCGATGGCAGTCAGCCGGCGAGCCCCGTCCGGTGGCAAGCCCGGTGTCGCGAGCCGGGCCGCCTCGGCCTGCAAGGCGATCATCGTGATGTGGTGCGCCACCACATCGTGGAGTTCCCGGGCGATGCGGGCTCGTTCGCCACGGGCGGCGTACTCCATCAGCGATGCGGCGGCCGACTGTTCGGTGGCCCGGTGGCGGCGCCGCTCGTCCCGCAGTTGCAGCGTCGCCCCGGTAGCCGTGGCCAGCGCCGCGACCGCCAGCAGGATCAGGGCGAAGGACTTCCCGCCCGGCCGGTCGCTCGACAGCGGCACCGCCGCGTAAACGGCAAACGGCAGGACCAGAGCCCACATTGTCCTCAGTGGACGCTGGCGGCCGGCGACCCCGTAGAGCACGGCCAGAGCGATGACCCCGGCGACGGTAACCGGATAGGAGGCCATCAGGCCGGACAAGGCCGCCACAGCGGACAGGACGGCCGCCGTCGCGGGCCAGAGGCGTACCAGGGCGACGGGGGCGACCACCGTGAGAGCGAGGAGGGCCGCGAACGCCATCGGCGGCGGGTCGTGCGCGCGCGCCACCACCTCGGTCACCGCCACGGCGCCGAGGGCGGCCGTTGGCGCGGCCAGCCCCATCCCCCGCACGCCAGCCATTGTGAGCGGCCCGGACTCCGGTGTCGTCCATCCTGGCAGGGATGCGACCTTCCCCCAGCTTCCCCCGCACGGGGGAGGCGGCCACCGGCAGAAGACCCCTCTGCGCCGTGACGCCCCCGCCGGTCGCCGCCGCATAACCTGCCTGCCATGGAACCCTCGATCGAGGTACGCGCGCTACGCAAGCGCTACCGCACGACGGTCGCTGTGGACGGGCTGTCGTTCACCGTCCGGGCCGGCGAGGTGACCGGCTTCGTCGGGCCCAACGGCGCCGGCAAATCGACGACGATGCGGCTGATCCTCGGGCTGGACGCGCCGGACGAGGGCGAGGCTCTGGTCAACGGCCGCCCCTACCGCTCGTTGCGTATGCCGCTGACACATGTCGGCGCCCTGCTGGACGCCTCCGCTCTGCATCCGGGCCGGCGAGCCCGCGACCACCTGCTCTGGCTGGCGCACAGCAATGGCATCGGCAAGCGCCGGGTGTCCGAGGTGCTCGACCAGGTGGGCCTGGCTTCGGCCGCCCGCCGCCGAACCGGTGGCTTCTCACTCGGCATGCAGCAGCGGCTGGGCATCGCCGCCGCGCTGCTCGGCGATCCGCCGGTGCTCATGTTCGACGAGCCGGTCAACGGGCTCGACCCGGACGGCATCGCCTGGATCCGCGGCCTGACGCGGTCGCTGGCCGCAGAGGGCCGGGCGATCCTGGTCTCCAGCCACCTGATGGGCGAACTGGAGGACACCGCCGACCATCTGATCGCGGTCGGCCGAGGCCGCCTGATCGCCGACACGAGCGTGGCCAAGCTCCTGGCGGCGGCGTCGAAGGACCACGTCGAGGTCACCACCGCGCAGCGGACCGAGGCGACGACCGTCCTCGCCAACGCGGGCGCGACCCTCACCGTGGCAGGCCCGGAGACCGTCGTCGTCGAAGGGCTGCCCGGCGACCGGGTGTCGGCGCTGCTGACGGAGGCCGGCATCTCTTTCTCCGAACTGCGGCGGCACCGGGCCTCCCTGGAGGAGGCGTACATGGACCTCACGCGCGGCGCCATCGAGTTCGCGCCCGAGACCGGCGCGCCGGCGGTCGAAGGGAGCGTGCGGTGAACGCTCGCGAATCCTTCCCGCGCCTGCTGCTGGCCGAGTGGACCAAGCTGCGGTCGGTGAGCCGCTGGGTCATCACGCTCATCGGCGCGGCGGCGCTCACCATCGGACTGAGCTACCTGGCCGCGTCGGGCAACAAGACGAACATCAACGCGCACGCCGATTTCGTCACCGGGCCGCACGGCGAACCGGTCGCCGACGCGTTCTATTTCGTACACCAACAGGTCACCGGCGACGCCACGCTCACCGTGCGGGTCGCGTCGCTGACGCCCGTGCCGGGGCGGGCCCAGCTGAACCCGCGCGAAGGCGACAGCCTCGTCCCGCTGAACGATCCGAGTCCGTTTGCCCAGCCCGCGGCCGGAATCATGATCAAGGATAGTACCCGGCCCGGCTCGTCGTATGCCTCGGTGATGCTGACCGCCGCGCAGGGCGTGTACATGCAATGGGACTTCGACGCGGACCGCAAGGGCAGCGCGAGCAGCGGGGCCCGCTGGTTGCGGCTCGTGCGCTCGGGCAACGCGATCACCGGGTACGAGTCGGCCGACGGCGCCGCGTGGCAGAAGATCGGCACGGCGACGCCGAAGAACCTGCCGTCCACAGCGGAGATCGGCTTCTATGTCTCGTCGCCGGCGACCGTGTACACGTCACGGGGCGGCGGCAGCTCGTCGGTCACCGAGCGGCCGACCAGCGCCCAGGCCACGTTCGACAATGTGCAGCTCGGATCGGGCGGCACCTGGCACGGCGTGCCGGTCGGCGATCAGGCTCGACTCGACGAGAAGGGCGGAGTAAGCGGCGGCGGCCAGGTCACCGAGGCCAACGGCGGCTACGCCGTGGTGGGCACGGGCAAGGTCGGCCCGCGTCCGCCGGATGATGACATGGTGGAGGCGGCGCTGATCGGCGTCATCGCCGGGCTCATGGCCCTCATCGCGATCGGCGTCCTCTACGCCACCTCGGAGTACCGCCGGGGCATGATCCGCACGACGCTCGCCGCGACCCCGCGCCGGGGCCGTGTGCTGGCCGCCAAGGCGATCGTCCTCGGCACCACCTCGTTCCTCGTGGGGCTGGCCGGTGCCGTCGGATCGTTCGTCCTCGCAATCCCGGTCCTGCGCAAGCAGGGCTTCACGCCGCCGGGCTTCCCCCGACCGTCCCTCACGGATGGCTCCGTGCTGCGGGCGCTGCTGCTGACCGCTGCGTTCATGGCCGGGGTCGCCGTCGTCGGCCTCGCGATCGGCGTACTGCTGCGGCACAGCGCGGCCGCGATCACGATCACCATTGTGCTGGTCCTCGGACCGCTCATCATCGGCATGATCCTGCCGGGCACCTCGCCCAAGTGGCTGATGTACACCACGCTTGCGGGCGGGATGGCGACCCAGCGGGCCAAACCGCCGACGATCACACTGGCCGAACCGTGGGCCATGATCGGGCCATGGGCCGGGATCGGTGTGGTCGCGGCATGGGCCGCGGTGACACTGGGGCTCGCCTGGTGGCAGCTGCGAAAGCGCGACGCATGACCGCGCCTCGACCGCTGCGCGCCATCAGGGCCGAGTGGACGAAGCTGAGGACCCTGCCGAGCACGGGATGGCTGATGCTGCTCGCCATCCTCGGCACGGTGGGCCTCGCCCTCGCCATCACCGGATCCCTCGACTACACCCATTGCGATTCGCCGTGCACCGTCGACACCACCAAGCTCTCGTTGGCTGGCGTACGCCTCGGCCAGGTCGGGATCGTGGTCCTCGCAGTGTTGGCGGTGACGGCGGAGTACAGCACCCGGACGATCCAGCCGACGCTGATCGCGGTGCCGCACCGGTTCCTGGTGGTGCTGGGCAAGCTCGGTGTCCTGGCGATGCTCGGGGCGACCACCGGGGTGCTGGCGGTTGCCGGGTCTCTGGCGGCCGGCCGGACGATGCTGCCCGGCAACGGGTTCACGGCGGCGCACGGCTTTCCGGCGCTGTCGCTCGCCGACGATCTCACTCGGCGGGCGGCCATCGGAACCGTCCTCTACATAGGACTTGTCACCTTGCTGGGGGCGGGGCTCGGGCTCCTTCTGCGGGACACCGCCGGTGCGGTCACGGCAGCGCTGGCGCTGCTCTACGGATCGCCGGTCGTCGCCACGTTCGTCAACGACCCGACATGGCAGCACCGCATCCACCGGTTCTCCCTGATGGACGCCGGGTTGACCATCCAGGCCACGCGCAACCTCGCCGCCGAACACATCGGGCCGTGGGCCGGGCTCGGCGTCCTGTCCCTGTACGCCGCCGCAGCGGTCATCGCGGGGCTGATCGTGTTCCAGCTCCGCGACACCCACTGACCGTCATCCGCCCAGTTCGGACCGCAGCCGTTCGTGCTCGACCCCCGCGGGCGAGGCTGCTGGACGGCAAACAGTTGGAGGCCGTCTCCGAGGACGTCCTGCACGGCCTGAGCCTGGACGAGCCGGTCGAGGAAAACCTGGCCGGGCGGGTGCCCGCAGAACGCGAAGCTCAGCTTCGAGCTGCAGCCCAACGGCCGCCTCGAGCTGAACGTGGACCGCCTCAGCGCGCTGGGTGAGCCGAAGCCGCTGCGCTGGCTCAGGTCGACCACCGCGGCGAAGCCCCTCGAAGATCGACGTGCCGGACCTGCTGTTCGAGGTCGATTCCTGGACCGGGTTCCTGGACGCCTTCGTGCACCTGGGCGACGGCCGCACCCGCAGGGAGAACCTGAAGACTTCCCTGGTTGCGCGGAGGACCAGCTCGGCGCGCTCGGCTTGGTCCTCAATCGGCCGTGCTGTGGACCGCCCGCTATCTGGACGTCGCCGTCGAGCAGCTGCGGGGCGCTGCCCCCGCCGAAGCACGCGAGCGCGCTGGCGGCGGCCTGCGGCCCCTGCGCGACCCGGCCACGGACAACGCCGACAAGGACGAGGAGGGATGAGCCCCAGGTGTGTTCAGCTGGCATCGCCGTACGCGGCGCGTCACCGCTTCGGGAGGAGCTTGTCCCTCCACAGCGGCCGACAAAGGCAAAGGCAAGGAGGTGACCCACTCCTTGCCCTTCTCAACATATAGCGCACCGGGGGCCTTGCGGCAAGACCCGGGTCGTGCCGCAGAATCTCCGGCCGAAGCCAGAACCTGCGGAATTCAGGGATTCGCGAAGTACGTGTGCTCTTGTCGACGTATGGGTCTCGCGGGACGTCGAACCGCCGGTCGGACCCGCGGTGCGGAGGTGCGGGCACTCGGTGCGGGGGTGCGGGTGGGCGTGCCGCCGGACTGCGCGGAGCAGCTGGCCGAAATGCAACCTTGTTGAATGGGGGATGTCATGATCGACGTGATCGTTGCCGGCGGCGGACCGACCGGCGTGATGCTGGCCAGCGAGTTGCGGCTGCACGGCGTGCACGCGCTCGTGCTGGAGAAGGACGCGGAGCCGACCAGGATTGTCCGCGCGCTCGGCCTGCACGCGCG
>DASXTS010000524.1:0-5025 GCA_036505275.1 Pseudonocardiaceae bacterium | reverse complement strand
GCCGGGCACCACATCGCGCATTGGGCCGATGGCGGTCCCACGAATCTCAACAATTTGCTGCTGCTGTGCGGCCGCCATCACCGGCTGGTGCACCATTCCGACTGGGAATGCGCCATCATCGATGGACGGCCCGTGTTCTACCCGCCAAGATATATTGATCCGTTGCGACGACCACGGCGAAATACCATGCACCCATGCCCAACCTAGCCGCTGGGCAAGGAGGGCGGAAACCGCGGCGCCGTACCAGACCGGACAACGGGACGGCACGGTGCGGCGCCGCGGCCAACCGAACACGCCGCACGGACTGCCGCAGGGCGACGCCGCAAGGCGCCCTTGACCTGCGAGAAGCGGCCCCGCACAATCCCGCGGCGCCGTACCCGCATTACGGCCTGTCTCGTGGATCGTGGCTCAAAGTATTCGCCGCCACTGGCGACGCAACCACACTAGGCTAGCCCCAGGTGCGGACTCGACCTCGGCCGCGATGCCCTTGACCAGGCGCTCCGCCGCCAGGATTCGAACCTGGACCATCGGAACCAAAATCCGAGGTGCTGCCTTTACACCACGGCGGATCGTGCCGAACCCATGGTGTCACGGCCGGGGCGCGCGCAGACGCCCGGTGCCGCTACCCAGTGCTACCTGGGCGCCGGGGTAGCCGGGGACACCGCCACCTGATTGCCGCCGCGCTCCCTGGCCCTGGCGGTCGCGTCGTCCGCGCGGACCAACGCGTTCTCGCCGCCCTCTTCCGGGTCGACGGCGACCACACCGATCGACAGGGTGGCGCCGTGCCCGCGGTCGTACGGCAGCCTGGTGGCCGCGCGGACCACGCCGCGCATCAGCTCGGCCGCCTCGTCCAGGGTGCGGCCAGGCATCAGCACCACGAAGTCGTCGGCGCTGTAGCGGATCACAGAGTCCTCGGGTCGCAGTGCGTTGCGGAGGGTCACTGCGATCGCGCGCAGCGTGGCGTCCCCGTCGGCGAACGAGCCCCGCTGGTTGATCAGCTCCAGGTCGTCGACGTCCACCATGGCCAGTGCCATCTGCGGTGCTCCGCCATCAGCCGTGCCGCCCGCCGGGGTGTCCTGCAACCCGAGCATCTCGTCGAGCACGGTGCGGTCCGGCAGCGCGGTCACCGGATCCTTGGCGGTCAGCGCCCGCAGCAGCGACTGGCCACGGCGCAGCCGCTCGTGCTCGAGCCTGGCGTGCAGCGCGCGGGTGCGTGCGGTGCGCATCACCCACAGCTCGTTCTCGAGCTGACCGAGGTAGGCCACCAACGAGGAGCCGTCCTGGTCCTCACGGGGCACCTCGAGCACGCCGCGGCTGAGCGCGAGCCGCACCGGCATGCTGAGCTGGAAGCGTCGGCACGCCGCGCGGAGATCGGCCAGCGTGGCCTCGGCCTCGACCAGCCGTCCGGTCCTGGCCAGCAGCCTGATCAGCGCCAGGCCGGCGAGGATCTGGCCGGGCAGCGCGATCCGGCCGGTGGCCTTGCGCAGCGCGCCCTCGTGGTCGCCGTCCGGGTCGGCCAGCGCGAGGGCGGCGTAGAAGCTGGCGACGAACTCCTCTTCGATGTCCAGTACGGACTCGCTGGCCCGCCACAGCCGCATGCCCGCCCCGGCCACGCGCGCGGCCGCGGCGAACCGTTCGGCGCCGGCCGTGGCCTGCCCGAGCCGCTCCAACCACATGCCGTGCAGCACCTCGGTGCGCACCTGGTCATCGGTCACCATCACCTGGTAGCGCTGCATGCCGATCTCAGCGAATGCCGCGGCGGCCTTGCCGTACATCTCGCAGGCCTTCTCACCGAGGCCGAGCTGCTCCAGCAGCGCCGCGGTGTCACCCATCGCCAACGCGCGCTCGACGGTGTGCTCGTCGAGCAGCTCGACCGTGGCGATCGCGTCCACCGCCGCGTCCAGCGCCTCGTCGACCAGGCCGCGGGAGATGGCCAGCGTGCCGCGCAGTGCCTGGGCGGCCGCGTTGTGGGCCGCCAGGCCGTGCCGGACGGTGTGCGCCACCAGGTCGTGCACCAGCGGGTCCGGCGGCAGTTCCGGCAGCCGGGCCATGTTGCGGACCAGCGCGCCCGCCCGCAGCACCCTGGCGAAGGTCGGCGGGCTGAGCTCGCCGCCGCGCAGCGAGCTCCTGGCCCGGTCCAGCAGGTCGTCGATCATGACCGCGCACTGGCCGCGCTCGCGGTGGTCGCCCGTGCACGCCCGATCGACCAGTTGACGAGCCTCGCCGTAGAACGCCTCGTCGAGTGCGCCGGTCGTGGGCGCGGCCGGTGGGACCGCGGTCTCGTACTCGGTTGTTTGCACCCGGTTCAGTGCGGCCACCTCCTAGTGGCGACAACAAGCAACGGGCGACGCCCCCCGTCGCGGCATACACCGATGGCGGTCACCCGATCGGGCAAGCCTGGCACGTAAACGTCACGTGGGGTAGAGCCATTTCGGCACCAACCTGCCGGGTTTCAACCCGATCTGTACGGGGAACCCGAGGGTTTCCTCACATAGCCCACCCTTACCTACGCTTGCGTAGGTTACGGTTACGTAGCCGTAATCAAGCCTGCCACGCAGGCCGTCACCAGTACGCCCTAGGAGCTACCGAGGTGAGACGCAGATGACGACCGCAGAGGCAACCACTCGAGCAGCTGGCGCGGCCGCCGAACCAAAACCGATCATCGACGGGCGCCGATCCACCTTCCAACACGTCCTGATCTACGTCTTCGTCCTTGGGCCGTTCGTGGCACTGATCGCCGCGGTGCCGGTGGCCTGGGGCTGGGGCCTGTCCTGGCGGGACATCCTGATCGGCGCGGTCTTCTACGCGATCGGCTGCCTCGGCGTGACCGTCGGGTACCACCGCCATTTCACGCACGGCTCGTTCAAGGCCAAGCCCTGGCTGCGGGTGGCGATGGCGGTGGCCGGGTCGGTCGGCTTCCAGGGCTCCGTGGTGCAGTGGGTCGCCGACCACCGCCGCCACCACGCCTTCTCCGACCGCGACGGCGACCCGCACTCGCCGTGGCGCTTCGGCGAGTCGGCCGCCGGCATGGCCAAGGGCTTCGTGTACGCCCACATCGGCTGGCTCTTCGACCGCGACGAGACCAACATCGCGCGCTTCGCGCCCGACCTGCTCGCCGACCGAGCCATCCGCCGGGTGGACAGGTGGTTCCCCGCCGTCGCGGCGCTCAGCCTGCTCGCCCCCGCGGTGGTCGGCGGCCTGTGGTCGTGGTCCTGGCACGGCGCCGTGACCGCGTTCTTCTGGGCCGGGCTGGTGCGGGTGTCCTTCTTGCACCACGTCACCTGGTCGACAAACTCCGTGTGCCACATGGTCGGCGAGCGGCCGTTCACCGCGCGCGACAAGTCGGCCAACTTCTGGCCGCTGGCGATCCTGTCCGCCGGCGAGTCGTGGCACAACCTGCACCACGCCGACCCGACCTCGGCCCGGCACGGCGTGCTCCCCGGCCAGATCGACATCTCGGCCAGGGTCATCTGGCTCTTCGAGCGGCTCGGCTGGGCCTGGCAGGTGCGCTGGCCGTCGACGGAGCGGTTGGCCCGGATCACGGCCGAATGACGGAGGAGCCGGCGGATCATCCCTTGGCCGCCGGGGGCCAAGGGATGGCCACGGCCGGCCGACGTGCCGTGATCAGGCGCCGGCCGGTCACCGATGGTCGCGCGCCGGCCGGCCGGTCACCCATGATCACCGGAAGTGTCGGCTCACGTTTCGCTTCCCGCGTCTCCACTCGACAGTTTCGGTGATCACCGGTGGGTGGAAGCCGCACGGGGTGGCATGGTTGCGGACCGCGGAGCTGAGTGGCGCCGGCCCGCTCGAGCTGGCTGGCACCCGACCCCCCGAGGCGGCTAGCGCCGGGCCCCCCGGGGCGGCTAGCGCCGGGCCGGCCGAGGCGGCTGGCGCCGGGGCCGGCCCAGGTGCCTGGTACCCGGTCGCCCTGAGCTGGCTGGCACCCGGTCGGCCCGAGGTGGCTGGCACCGGGTCGCTCGAGTTGGGGCTGGCACCGGGCTGCCCGAGCCCGCGGATGCCTGATCGCCGTGAGCCAGGCACCAAGCTGCTGAGCTGTACGGATGGTTGTGATGGCGGCACGTAGGGTGGTGGAGGTGGGTAGGGACAGCGAGCGGGAGTCGCCGGTCCGGGTGCGGATGAGCGGCAAGGAACGCCGCGAGCAGCTGCTCGACGTCGGCAGGTCGCTGCTGGCGGCCAAGGGCTTCGATGGCACCTCGATCGAGGAGATCGCGCACCGGGCCGGGGTCAGCAAGCCGGTGGTGTACGAGCATTTCGGTGGCAAGGAGGCCCTCTACGCAGTGGTCGTGGACCGCGAGATGGACCGGCTGCTGAACCGGATCACCTCGGCGCTGTCCGGCACTACCGACCCCCGCGAGCTGCTGGAGCGGGCCGCAGGCGCGCTGCTGGACTACATCGAGGACTCCAGTGCGGGGTTCCGCATCCTGGTCAGGGACTCGCCGGTGGCGAGCGGCACCGGCACGTTCTCGGGGCTGTTGAACGACATCGCGAGCCAGGTGGAGCACATCCTCGGCGGGCAGTTCGCGGCCCGCGGCTACGACGCCAAGCTCGCCGGTCTGTACAGCCAGGCGCTGGTCGGGATGGTGGCGCTGACCGGGCAGTGGTGGCTGGAGGAGCGCAGCCCGGACAAGGAGCAGGTGGTGATGCACCTGGTCAATTTGGCCTGGAACGGGCTGCGGCACCTCGAGCACGAGCCAAGGACGCCCGTTCGGCGGTGAGCACCATTCGGCGGTGAGCACCCATTCGGCGGTGAGCACATAGTGTCACCTACCCCGACTGGGTGATCTCCTCGAAACCGCGGCGCGTTCCGCCTGGTATGGGTTTGGGCTCGTTACGCCAATTAGGGGGATTGGCCAACCGTTCGCGTCCATGATTCACTTTGAGCATCACGGAGCGCAAGCATCGCTCGGCAGCGAAGCCGATCATGGAGTTGCGGTAACGCCGACGGGGGGCTCGACCGATACCCGCGGTGATTGCACGCGCAGGTGAGGCCAGAAGTAGTCCATC
>DASXTS010000523.1:0-1920 GCA_036505275.1 Pseudonocardiaceae bacterium | reverse complement strand
GGGTCACGGTGGTGGCCGACCTCGACGCTGCGCTGCAGGCCCTCGGCGCTGCGGCCGTTGGTGCGGGGGCGCTCAGCCCTCGCCGATGTCCTCCGACCACAGCTCAGGGTGGGCGGCGATGAACTCGGTCATCAGGACGATGCACTCGGGGTCATCCAGCACGGTGACCCGCACACCGTGCTCGGCGAGCCAATCGTGCCCGCCCGAAAAGGTGCGCGCCTCGCCGATCAGCACGGCGCCGATGTTGAACTGGCGGACCAGGCCGCTGCAGTACCAGCACGGCGAGAGCGTGGTGACCATGACGGTGTCCCGGTACCCGGCTCGGCGGCCGGCGGCGCGGAACGCCGCGGTCTCGGCGTGCATGGACGGATCGCCGTCCTGCACCCGACGGTTGTGGCCGCGGCCGAGCAGCACGCCGTCGGCGCCGAACAGGGCAGCCCCGATCGGGATGCCGCCCTCGGCGAGCCCGCGCCTGGCCTCCTTCAGCGCGACGGCCAACATGGGATCGGTCACTCGACGCACGGTAGTCGGATGTTCGTAGACTCGTGACGGGGTGAGTCGTTTCGAGTTACGGGCTCGGCGCAGGAGGGCGAACGGTGAGCGAGCGGGGGCACTCTGAGTTGCTGCGGCAGACCCTGGCCAGGCTGGCGCCAGGGACTGCGCTGCGCGACGGCCTGGAGCGCATCCTGCGCGGCCGCACCGGCGGGCTGATCGTGCTCGGCTACGACGACGCGGTCAAGTCGATCTGCGACGGCGGGTTCCGGCTCGACGTCGAGTTCTCCGCGACGCGGCTGCGCGAGCTGTCCAAGATGGACGGTGCGGTGGTGCTGGCCACCGACGCCCGCCGCATCCTTCGGGCCAATGTTCAGCTCGTACCTGACCCCGCCATCCCGACCGAGGAGTCCGGCACCCGGCATCGCACGGCCGAACGCAGCGCCATCCAGACCGGGCACCCGGTGATCTCGGTGAGCCAGTCCATGAGCATCGTCAGCGTCTACATCGACGGCCGCCGCCACGTACTCACCGACTCGGCGACCATCATGTCCCGCGCCAACCAGGCCCTGGCCACGCTCGAGCGGTACAAGGCCAGGCTGGACGAGGTCACCCAGACGCTGTCGGCGCTGGAGATCGAGGACTTCGTCACGCTCCGGGACGCCATGACTGTGGTGCAGCGGCTGGAGATGGTGCGCCGGATCGCCGACGAGATCGCCGGCCACGTCATCGAGCTCGGCAGCGACGGGCGGCTGATCGCGCTGCAGCTCGACGAGCTGGTCGGCGGCGTCGGGCTTGACCGACAGCTGGTGGTGCGCGACTACCAGTCGGCCGAGGGTGGCACTGCCGGCGGCGCCGCCGCCGAGCACGCGGTGCTCGCCGGCCTCGACCGCCTCGACGGCACTGAGCTGCTGGACCTCGTGCGAATCGCGGGCGCATTCGGCTACCCACCGACGCCGGAGCTCCTCGACCGCCAGATCAGCCCTCGTGGTCACCGCCTGCTCGCCCGCGTGCCACGCCTGCCCAACGTCGTGCAGGACCGCCTGGTGGCGCACTTCGGGTCTCTGCAAGCCCTGCTCGCCGCCACCGCCGACGATCTGCAGTCCGTCGACGGCATCGGCGATGCCCGGGCCCGTGTGGTGCGCGAGGGACTCTCCCGCCTCGCCGAGACCAGCATCGTCGAACGCTACGCCTGACACTCCTCCGGCGTGTTCGCCGCTTCGGTCGCCCGTGTTGGCCGGTTCGGTCGCGCGTGTTGGCCGGTTCGGTCGCCCGTGTTGGCCGCTTCGGTCGGCCGTGTTCGCCGCTTCGGTCGCCCGTGTTCGCCGGTTCGATCACTCCAGTTTGGCGGTTGAGCCGTGCAAGTTAGGCGGTTGGGCTCCGCGCGTTGACCTCGCCGACGGGCTGGCCGTCTATCGAAACGCCCAA
>DASXTS010000522.1:0-18646 GCA_036505275.1 Pseudonocardiaceae bacterium | reverse complement strand
TCGGCCGGCGCGCTGGGCCAGCGGGCCCGCGCCCCCTGCAGGCGCAGCGCCCATGGGCCGGCGGGCAGCGGCATGGGCGGCTCCGGCTCGGGCACGGGCGGGGGAGTGTCCAGCACCTCGAGCACCCGCCGGCCGCTGCTGCGGACGCGAGCCAGCGCGAGCACCGCGGTCGGCAGCAGCTGCACGGCCTCGAACGCGGCGAGCGGCACCAGCACCACGACGGCCAGCGCGGTGCCGTCAAGGGTGCCGGCCCGCACGGCCGGCACCCCGACCGCCAGGCAACCCCATACCGCGAGGCCGGCGCACAGGGCGGCCAGGCCGGCGCCCAGCCCGGTGGCCGCCGCGGTTCGCCTGGCCAGCCGGGTGAGCTCGACATCCTGCCGCTCGATGCGGGCCAGCTGCCGGTCGGCGGCACCGTACGCGACGAGCTCCGGCGCGGCCCGCAGCAGCTCCAGGACCGCGGCGGACAGCTCGGCACGGGCGGGCGCCAGCCGGGCGTCGGCCCGGCGGCCGGACCACCCGGCGGCCACCGGCACCGCGACGGCCGCGGCCACCAGCGCGGCGAGCAGCACCCCGCCGGCCGCCGGCAGCAGCGCGCCAACCAGGGCGACCGACACCGCGGCGGCGCCGGCCGCAACCACGGCCGGGTGCAGCACGCGCAGCGGCAGGTCCTGCAGGGTGTCCACGTCGGCGACCAGCCGGGACAGCAGGTCGCCTCGCCGGAACGCCGGCAGCCCGGCCGGCGCCAGCGGCTCGAGGTGCTGGTAGAACCGCACCCGCAGTCCCGCCAGCAGCCGCAGTGCCACGTCGTGCGAGGCCAGCCGCTCCAGGTAGCGGAAGGTGCCCCGGCCGATCGCGAACGCCCGCACGGCCACGACGGCCATCGCGAGCAGTTGCAGCGGCGGTTGCAGAGCGGCCGCCGAGATCAGCCAGGCGGCCGCCGCGGTCAGCGCCACCGCGCTGGCCGCCGACAGCACGCCCAGCAGGCACGCTCCGGCGAACCGGCCGAGGTCCGGTCGGGCCAGCCGCAGCAGGCGATACAACGGCGTCATCACCCCACCCCGGCCGCGGCTTCGGTTGGCACGGCTTCGGTTGGCACGGCTTCGGCTGGCGCGGCTTCGATGGGCGCGGCTTCGATTGGCACGGCTTCGATTGGCACGGCGTCGATTGGCGTGGCTTCGGTTGGCGCTGTCGTGGGTACGGCCGTGCCGATCGGTACCACCCGGTCGGCCGCGGCGGCCAGGGCCGGGCGATGCACCACCAGCAGCACGCACCGCCCGGCCGCCGCCAGCTCCCTGATGCCGGCGAGCACACGGGCCTCGGTGGCGCTGTCCAGGTGTGCCGTTGGCTCGTCGAGCATCAGCAGGCCGGCGCCCCGCTCGGCACGCAGGAACGCGCGGGCCAGAGCCACCCGCTGGCGCTGCCCGGCCGAGAGCCCGGCGCCCTGCTCGCCGAGCACCAGCGACGGGGACAGCTCCGCCGCGGCGGCCCGAGCCAGCGCGCGGCGCACCTCGTCGTCCGAGGCTTCGTCGTCGCCGCAGCGCACGTTGTCGGCCACCGTGCCCGCCAGCAGCGCGGGCCGCTGCGGCACCCAGGCCACGTCCGCGCGCCACCTGGCCAGATCCGCGCCCGACACATGGCCGGCGCCGATCAGGGTCACGTCACCGACCAGCACCGAGCCGGCCGACGGCGACAGGAAGCCGAGCAGCACCGACAGCAGGGTCGACTTGCCGGCGCCGCTGCGGCCGACCACCGCCACCACCTCGCCGGGCGCCACCCGCAGCGAGGTCGGCGGCAGGGTGGGCGGCTCGCCGGGCACCCTGGTCACACTCACCCCGTTCACCACCAGCCCGGACGCCGCCACTCGCGGGACGGCGCCGGCGCCGGTGCCGTTGGTGCCGCGACTGGCCACCGGAACGTCCAGCACCTCGAACACCCGCCGCGCCGCGGCCAGGCCCTCCGCCGCCGCGTGGTGGTTCGCGCCCACCTGGCGAAGCGGCAGGTACGCCTCCGGCGCCAGCAACAGCACCACCAGCGCCGGCTGCAGCTCGACCGTGCCGCCGACCAGCCGCAGCCCGATCTGCACCGCCACCAGCGCCACCGCCAGGCTGGTCGCCAGCTCCAGCACGAACGAGGACAGGAACGAGGTGCGCAGCACCCGCATGGTGGCCCGCCGGTAGTCGGCGGTCACCGCGGCAAGCGACCGCTGCTGCGCCCCCGCCCGGCCGAACACCCGCAGCGTGGCCAGCCCGTCCACCACGTCGAGGAAGTGCCCGGCGAGCCGCTCCAGCGTGCGCCACTGCCGGGCCACCTGCCGCCCGGTGGCCAACCCGACCAGTGCCATGAACACCGGCACCAGCGGCACGGTGAGCAGCACGACCAGCCCGGAGAGCCAGTCGGCCAGCCAGATGCAGGTCACGAACAGCGGGGTGACCACGCAGGCCAGCACGAGCTGCGGCAGGTAGCGGGCGAAGTACGGGTCGATGGCGTCGACGCCGCCGGTGGCGAGCTGGGTCAGCGGGCCGGTGCGCCGCCCGGCCAGCCACTCCGGGCCGAGGTCGACGGACCGCCGTAGCAGCGCCGTGCGTAGCCTCGACTTCACCGCAGCGGAGGCCCGCGCGGCCGCCACCTCCTGCGCGTACGCGAGCCCGGCCCGCACCCCGACGACCCCGAGCAGTGCCACCAGCGCCGGGGCCACCGCGCCGGCGCCGGCACCGCCGAGAAACACGGCGGCGATCACCCAGGCCAGCAGCAGGGCCTGCGCCAGCACGCACGCCGCGGTGCCGAGCCCGAGCAGCACCGACACCGCGAGGAACGCCCGCCCGGCGCGGCCCTGCCGCAGGAGGCGCCGGTCAAGCGCCGTCACGTGTGGTTGCCGAACTGCGCCAGATCGACGACGTCCATCTCGAGAAGCTACCCGGCCTGGCCGCCGCGGGCGGAGTGCCCTGCCGGCACCGCCGCCATGCCGAGCAGGGCGGCCGCGTTGTCCCAGAGGATCGCCTTCGTGTCCTTGCGGCTCAGCCCGAGGTTGCGCACGGTCTGCACGGGATGCCGGTCGCCGAGCTCGAACGGGTGGTCGGTGCCGAGCAGTACATGGTCGACTCCCACATCGTCGACCAGCCGGCGTAGCAGCGTGGTGTCGAACACCGCGGTGTCGTAGTACAGCCGATCGGTCAACTCGCTCGGTGGCACGCTCGTTGTCCTGGCCACCGCCTTGCGCTCCCAGCCCATGTCCAGCCGCCCCCGTAGGGATGGCAGGCAGCCGCCGCCGTGGGCGAGGCACAGGTTCAGCGCGAAGCGCTCCAGCACCCGGCCGAACACCAGCCGGGCCACGGCGAGGGCGGTCTCCATCGGGTAGCCGACGAGCTGCGGCAGCCAGAAGTCGGCCTGGCGGTGCGGATCCGGAACCCCGCTGGGGTGCAGGAAAACGAACACGTCCCGTTCGTCGAGCAGCGACCACAGGTCGTCGTTGATCGGGTCGTCGAGGTCACGGCCACCACCACGGCTGCCTATCGCGATGCCGGCGAGATGCAGCTCGTCCAGGCATCTGGCGGCCTCGGCGGCGGCGTCGGGCCAGCCAAGCGGCACCGAGCCGAGACCGGACAGCCGCCCGTGGCCCTCGGCCACGTACTCGGCCAGCTCGTCGTTGCCCTGCCGGATCACGTCGCTGACGAGGCGCGCGTTGTCCGCGGTGCTGCAGAACAGGAAGGGCGGCATGGAGACGGCGTGCTGGCGTACCCCGACGTCGTCCATCTCGCCCAGCCGGACCGCGACGTCGTACATGGAGCGAGCCAGCGGCAGCGGCGCGTTCTTGCCGACGCCGCTGACCTGCGGGTCGAGCCGGACCACCTCGTGCGAAATTTCGTCGAGGTCGGCAAGGCCCCGGTCGGCGAGCCGCTGCAGAAGCGGCAGCGGCATGGCATGCGCGTGGACGTCCAGCGCGCTCTCAGGTTGTGCAGCGGGCATGGGGGTCCTCCCCAGGTATGGGCTCCTCCACTGTGGGCTCGGTGGGCATGGTGGGCCAGTGTCTCTCACTGGTTGGAAGAGAGCCGTACTCCGGTATTGGGCGACCTCGCGCCGGTGGCAGACTTCCTGACTGGAAGATCGACTTCACCAGGCTGTTATGCCGGGAGCCGGTTGGAGTGACGCCGATGAGCCTGTATCAGCTGCACCGGTGCGTATACGACTGGGTACGCGCCGGCGAGGTCGTCAGCACGGCCGGTGGGGGACGCGAGTCCTTCGACGCGTCGGGCTACGAGCTGACCGACGAGGAGCGCAAGGCATTCGAGAACCGGGACGTCGCCGCGTTGTACCAGCTCGGCGTGCACCCGGTGCTGATCAACCGCTTCGCCCGGGCGGCCGGCTTCGCCCGTGACGAATACCGCAAGATCCTGGAACCGTTCGGCACGCAGGAGGATAGGAGGGGCCGGTGGCAGAGATAGTTCTCGCCTACTGTTCCTCGCACGCGCCGATGATGTCGTCGGCCCGGATGTCCGCGCCGGAGGAGCAGCGCAACAACTTCTTCGGTGCGCTGGACCGCATCCGCGGGCTGGCCCAGGAGCGCGGCGTGCAGGCCTGTGTCGTGCTGGCCAACGAGCACTTCACCAACTTCTTCCTGGAGAACTTCCCGCAGATCTGCGTGGGTCTCGGCGAGAAGAACTGGGGGCCGACGGAGGAGTGGCTGCCGATCGACAAGGTGTGGATCCCCGGCCATCCCGGCCTGGCCAACCACATCACCGAGTACACCCTGAACGCCGGCTTCGACCCGGCGTTCTCGCACCTGCTCGAGCTCGACCACGGGGTCGTGACCGTGTACTACGAGCTCGACCACGACATGAAGCTGCCGCTGGTGCCGATCGTGCAGAACTGCGCGGTGCCGCCGCTGATGCCGGTGCGGCGCGCCTACGAGTTCGGCAAGGCCCTCGGCGACGCGATCCGCTCCTATGACGGGCTGGAGCGGGTCGCCCTGGTGGGCGCCGGCGGGCTGTCGCACTGGATCGGCACCCCGCGGGTCGGCGACATCGACGAGGAGTTCGACCGCTGGTTCCTCGATCGGCTGTCCAGCGGCCAGCTCGACGACGTGCTGGACATGCCGGACAGCGAGATCGAGCTGGCCGGCAACGGCAACCACGAGATGCGCAGCTGGCTGGCGATCGCCGGCGCGGTGGCGCCGACACCGGCCCGGACCCTGGCCTACGAGCCGATCTACCCGTGGATCACCGGCATGGCGGTGGTGCACTACGAGACGATGTCGGACGGGAGCAGACGATGACCAGAGCGGGTTTCACACCGGACATCGACGAGGCGAGCAAGCGGGTTCGCGAGCTCAGCGACCGGATGATCGAACTGTCCAAGAAGAACGGGCTGACCTGGCTGGAAGCCTACGAGCGAGTGCTCGAGAGCATGCTCAAGCTGGAGGAGAAGGCCGCCAGCGGGGTGGGCACCGAGTGGGTGACCGCGCTGGCCACCACGCACGCCGACTTCGTCCGGGAGATGTCCCAGGTGTTCCTCGGCGCCATCAAGGAGCAGCTCAAGAGCTGAGACCCTTTCCCGCGGATCGCTGGCAGCGCCGCGAGCGCTCACAGGGCGCCTCGCGGCGCTGTCCTTGTGCATCGATAGCTGGCCCACGGCGCGCTGCGCCGGCATCCGCTGGGCGGAAGGTGTGGTTGCCAACGTGTCGGGAATGGGTGACGTTCGTCTGGTGCCAGCGGTCGCCGAGGTCGCGGAGGTGGTGCCGGGCGTGTACCGGCTCGTGCTGCCGCTCGGCATCCACGACATCCCCAGCATGAGCGCCTACCTGCTCGCTGACGACGACGGCGACACCCTGGTCGACTGCGGCATCGCGATCTGCGCGCCAGCCGCGAACGGGACCGCCCTGACATCGCAGGACGGCACCGAACCGCTGGCGGCCGCGCTGGCCGCGTGCGGCAGCGGGTTCGACCGGCTGGCTAGGCTGGTCATCACGCATGCGCACATCGACCACTTCGGGCTGGCCGGCGAGGTCGTCCGGCATGCCGGCGCGGAGCTCTGGATGCATGCCGAGACCGACCGCGACCTGGCGAAGTACGCCGAGCCGGACGAGTCCGTCGACCGGCGTGCCCTGATGCTGGCCGACCACGGGCTGTACGGCGGGCAGCTCACCGAGGCGTCCGAGGTTCTGCTGGAGTGGATGCCGGTGATGCCGTCCATCGGCCGGCCGACCACCCGGCTACACGGCGGCGAGTCGTTCCGAGCCGGCGATCGCACCTGGTCGGTGCTGCACACGCCGGGGCATTCGCCGGGACACATCTGCCTGTGGGCGGCCCAGGACCGGCTGCTGTGCTCCGGCGACCACCTGCTCGAAGGGGTGTCCCCGCCGGTCACGTTCGAGCGCGGCTTCGAGCACGACCCGATGGGCTCCTACCTGCGGTCGCTGCAGACCGTGCGGGCGCTGGAGCCGGACCTTGTGCTGCCGGGGCACGGCGAGCCGTTCCACAACGGCGCACGCCGAGCCGAGGCCATCGACCGCGGCAAGCGTCGCCGGTTGGCGCAGGTACTGGCGCTGATCAGCGCCGACAAGAACGGGGCCGGTGATTCAGCCCGCGGCCGGACGGTGACCGAGCTGACGGCGGAGATGTTCCGTGGCGAACTCACCGGCTCGCAGCGGCACTTCGCGATGGCCGAGATCCTGGCTTACCTGGCGTACCACGAGGTGCGCGGCGCCGCCCAGCGGGTGCGCGAGCCGGACGGCGTGTTCGTCTGGCGGACGGTGCGGGAAGCGACCGAGGAGGTGAGCCGATGACGGCTGGACGGGATGAACCGACCGGGCAGCGACGGCGGCCCGTCGGGCTCGGGCACCTGACGCTGCTGGACGTCGCGCCCCCCGACCTGGTCGTGCTGGCCGGCCGGGCCGGGTTCGAGGCGGTCGGCCTGCGGGCCGCGGTGGCCAGCCCGACAGAGGAACCGTGGCCGATGGCCGTCGGCTCGCCCATGCTGCGCGAGACGTTGCGCCGGATGGACGACACCGGGGTGCGGGTGGCCGACGTGGAGATCATCCGGCTGTCCCCCGAGACCAGGGCCGCCGACCTGCGCGGGCTGTTCGAGACCGGCGCCGAGCTCGGCGCCCGGTTCGTCAACGTCATCGACTTCGACCCCGACCACCGGCGAGCCGCGGACACCATCGCGGCGATCGCCGAAGAGGCGGCGCCATTCGGGCTGCGGCCGTGCATCGAGCCGATGGTCTACAGCGGGCTGAAAAGCCTGGCCGACGCGGTCACCGTGATCGACGGCTCCGCCGCGGGCATCATCGTCGACCCGCTGCACCTGCAACGCTGCGGCGACACCCCGGCCGACCTGCGCCGGCTCGACCCGCGGCTGCTCGGCTACTTCCAGCTCTGCGACGGGATGCTGACCGAGCCGTCCGGGCTGCCGCGGCACCACCGGCTGCCCCGCGGCCAGCCGGCCGACGTCGACGACGCGCAGCTGGAGGCCAGGGTGGCGCGCATGCTGCCCGGCGAGGGCGAGCTGCCGCTGCGGGAGATCATCGCCGCGGTGCCGCCCGACCTGACGGTCGCGATCGAGGCGCCGAACCTGCAGCTTTCCGCCCGGCTGGGCATCCCGGCGTTCCTCCGCAGGGCGCGCGACGCGGCCGCCCGGCTGCTCGACGCCCCGTCCAGAGAACCGGGCCCGCCCGGCCCGCCCGACTCGTCCGACCGGCAGGAGGCTCGACAATGAAGGCAGTGACTCTGGTCGCGCCAGGCCAGGTGGAGATCGTCGACGACTGGCCGGAGCCGGAGTGCGGGCCGCTGGACGTGGTGATCCAGGTCCGCGGCGTCGGCCTGTGCGGCTCGGACCTGTCGGTGTTCGACGGCAAGCGCGAGGTGCCGCGGATGCCATGGGTGTTCGGCCACGAGGGCGGCGGCGACGTGGTGGCCGTCGGCTCCGAGGTCACCGACCGCCAGGTCGGCGAACGGGTGATCATCGAGCCCAACTACGCCGACGGCACCTGCGCCGAGTGCCGCGCCGGGCACACCTCGGCCTGCCTGAACCGGGTGGTGCTCGCGATCAACACCCCGGGCATCATGGCCCAGCGGGTGGCGGCGCCGGCCGAGTACACCTGGGCCATCCCGGACTCCTGGTCCGACGTCGCGCTGGCCTGCTTCGAGCCGCTGTGCGTCGCGGACACCGCGGTGCGCCGGGCCGGCGCGCCACCGGGCTCGGACTGCCTGGTGATCGGCGCTGGCTCCCAGGGCCAGCTGGTCTGCCAGTCGCTGCTGGCCCGCGGCGCCCAGCCGTACGTCACCGAGCCGCACGAGGGGCGGCTGGAGCTCGCCCTGAAGTTCGGCGCGAAGCGGGCCGAGGAGCACGATGGCGACCGCTACCCGTTCGTGTTCGAGACGGCCGGCGTGCCCCAGGTCTGGCAGACCGCATTTGACTCGGTGGCCAACTTCGGCAAGCTCATCATGATCGGGATGCACCCGGCGCCCCTGCAGTTCTCGTCAATGGACCTGGTGAACCGCAAGATGACCATCGTCGGCCAGCACATCTACGACCACCCGCAGGACTTCGCCGCCACCATGGCGGCGGTCACCGACGGCTCGCTGGCCCCGGAGCAGAGCGTGCAGGCCGGCTTCCCGGCCGACGAGGCGGCCGCCGCGCTGGCCTCGGTCCGCGAGGTGCCCGGCAAGACCTGGATCGACTTCTCCAACTGGAGGAACGGGTGACCAGCATCCTGGTGCTGAACGGTCCCAACCTCAACCTGCTCGGCACCCGCAAGCCCGAGGTGTACGGCAGCACGACGCTGGCCGACGTGGAGGAGCTCTGCCGGCAGGAGGCCGGCAAGCTCGGCCTCGAGGTGACCTTCCGCCAGTCCAACCACGAGGGCCAGCTCATCGACTGGATCCATGAGGCCGGCGCCGAGGTCAAGGCCGGCGCCTGCATCGGAGCGGTGTTCAACCCCGGCGCGTTCACCCACACCTCCGTCGCGCTGCACGACGCGATCGAGGGCGCCAGCCTGCCGGTGATCGAGACGCACATCTCCAACGTCCACAAGCGGGAGGAGTTCCGGCACCACTCGTTCATCTCACCGGTGGCGCGGGGGATCATCGTCGGCTTCGGCGTGCACGGCTACGTGCTGGCCATCAACGGGCTGCACGCGCTGTCCCAGCAGGCGTGAGCGCCGCTGCCCGCCCCGTCCGGATCGCCGTCGCAGGCGCCGGGTTGATCGGCCGCCGGCACATCGAGGAGGTGCAGCGCAGCTCGTCGGCGGAGCTGGCGGCCATCGTGGACCCGGCGCCGTCCGCCGAGGAAATGGCCGCCGAGGCTGGCGTCCGGGCGTACCCGTCGCTGAAGGAGCTGTTCGCCACCGACCGGCCGGACGGGGTGATCCTGGCCACACCCAACCAGCTGCACGTCGTCGGCGGCCTGGAGTGCCTCGACGCCGGCGTACCGGTGCTGGTGGAGAAGCCCATCGGGGACACCGTCGAGGGCGCCACCCGGCTGGTCGAGGCCGCCGAGGCGGCGAAGGTGCCGCTGCTCACCGGCCACCACCGGCAGCACAGCCCGATCATGACCAAGGCCCGCGAGATCATCCGCAGCGGCCTGCTCGGGCCGATCGTCGCGGTGGTCGGCACCGCGCTGTTCTACAAGCCCGACGACTACTTCGACGCCGGCGGCGGCTGGCGGCGCCAGCCCGGCGGCGGCCCGATCCTGCTGAACCTGACCCATGAGGTGAACAACCTGCTGTCGCTGGTCGGCGACATCGTGAGCGTGCAGGCCGTCACCTCGAATGCGACCCGCGGTTTCCAGGTCGAGGACACCGCGGCGATGATCTTCCGGTTCGCCGGCGGCGCGCTCGGCACGTTCCTGCTGTCCGACACGGCCGGCTCGGCCCGCAGCTGGGAGCAGACCTCGCAGGAGAACAAGAGCTATTCCACGTACGGCGACGAGGACTGCTACCACATCGCCGGCACCGCCGGGTCGCTGTCGGTGCCCACCATGCGGGTCAAGGTCTTTCGCGGGGCGCGGTCCTGGTGGGAGCCGTTCGAGGCCTACTCCGAGCCCATCGAGCGCACCGACCCGCTGGCCAACCAGATCGAGCACTTCGCCGCCGTCATCCGCGGCGCGGCCGAACCCATCGTCAGCGGCCGCGACGGGCTCAACACGCTGCTGGTCACCGACGCGGTGGTCGAGGCCGCGCGCACCGGCCAGATCGTCGCCACCGGCCTGTAGCGGCCGGCGGCGATCAGGCGGCGGCCATGCTGGGCACAGCGGCGCGCTCCGGCGCACCACCGTAGGCGCGGCGTGCTCGGCGGCGGTGGCGCAGCACCTGGGTGAGGCCCAGCGCCCAGATCGGGTACTGCACGGCAAACGCCCAGGTGAACGCCTCCGGCGGGTAGTTGGCCGAGCCGGGCTCGGAGAACAGGCTCAGCACGAACCCGATCAGTAGGACCGTGCTCAGCGACGCCAGGAAGCCGCCCATGTTCACGATGCCGGACGCGCTGCCCAGCCGCCGCGGCGTGTTGAACGTGCGGGCGAAGTCGAAGCCAATCATGGATCCGGGCAGGTTGGCGCCCATCACCACGACCAGCGTGAGGAGCAGCCAGAACGGTGCCCGCCCCGGCCAGGCCAGCACCGCGGTCCAGGCGATCGCCGTGGCGACCACGATGCCGATCACCATCCGGGAGCGGCGCAGTGGGAAGCGGCTCACCAGGTGCCCGAGCACGGGGCCGAAACACATGAACGACATGGTCAGCACGGTCAGCAGCAGGCCGGCCGCCTGCGGCGACAGCCCCTGCGCGGTGACCAGGAACGGGTAGCCCCAGAGCAGCCCGAAGGCCATCGACGGGAACTGGGTGACGAAGTGCGTCCAGAGGCCGAGCCTGGTGCCCGGCTCCGCCCAGGTTTCGCGCAGGCCGCGGACCACCTCGGCGAGGCTCTGTGCCGGCGCGGCGGCGACCGCGGCGTGCACCGGCCGCTCCCGCACCGCGGTCGCCACCACGGTGGCCACCACCAGGCCGAGCCCGGCCACACCGAGGAAGGTGGCGCGCCAGCCGGCGTGGCTGAGCACATAGATCAAAGGCACCGTCGATGCGATCGCGCCGAGCTGCCCGGCCAGCCCGGTGAGCTGCAGCAGCAGCGGGTTGCGCCGGGCCGGGAACCATGCGGCGACCAGCCGAACCATGCTGATGAAGGTGAGGCCGTCGCCGAACCCGAGCAGCACCCTGGCGGCCAGCGCCGATGGCAGGTCGCCGGCGAAGGCGAAGACGCACTGCCCGGCCGCCATCAGCACCGCGCCGACCACCAGCAGCCGCCGGTAGCCGAAGCGGTCCACCAGCAACCCGACCGGAACCTGGATCGAGCAGTAGACCGCGAGCTGCACCACGGAGAACAGGCCAAGCCCGGCGGCGCTCAGACCGAACCGCTCCACGGCCTGCACTCCGGCCACGCCGAGGGAGAAGCGGTGGAAGACGGCGACGACGTAGGCGGACAGTCCGGCCGCCCAGATCCACAGGGCGGTCCGGCGGTCGAACTGCACGGCGGACCGGTCTCCTCTCCAGTGATTTCCCTACAGCCTAGGGAGCCGCCGCGCCCACCTCCGGCCGGTGTTCCAGTCAATGGCAGTGGGGCTCACCACTTCGCGCGCGACAGCACGATCTTGGCGAGCAGTCCGAGAATGCCGATGGCGACGAGAATCCAGCCGAACAGGCGCATGTCGTCCGGCACGTCGCCGGTCCGGGTCAGCATCAGGCCGAGCACGACGACGACAAGGCTTGCCACGAACGCCATCCGCTGTTCCCTTCGTGGGGCTGAACCCGCAGTGTGCCACCGCGTTCCGCTGCCCGAAAATGCCGCGCGGCCGGTGCGGTGCGCCGCCGGCCGCGTGGTGAGCTGGCGCAGTGGACTGCGACCTGCTGGTCGTCGGCTCCGGCGCGGCCGGCCTGTCGGCCGCGGTGACCGCCGCGTGGCACGGCCTGGACGTGGTCGTGGTGGAGAAGGAGCCGGTATGCGGCGGCGCCACGGCCTGGTCCGGCGGCTGGGCGTGGGTGCCGCTGAACCCGCTGTCCCGGGCCGACGGCATCGTCGAGGATCCGCAGCGGCCCCGCGAGTTCCTGCGGCACGTGCTCGGCGAGCGGTACGACGAGGAGCGGGTCGACGCGCTGCTCGACAACGGGCCGCAGATGGTGGCGTTCCTGCACGAGCACACCGCGGCGCGGTTCGTGAGCGGTACCTGGATCGCCGACATCCGCGGCGACGTGCCGGGGGCCGGCACCGGCGGCCGCTCGGTCGGGCCCAAACCGTACAACGCGCGCCGGCTGCCCAAGCGGCTGCGCGGCATCCTGCGCGGGCAGCTGTACGAGACCTCGTTCCTCGGCATGGGCATCATGGCCGGCCCCGACCTGCAGGCCTTCCTGCACGCCACCCGGTCGCCGCGAGCGTTCGGCCACGCCGCCTGGCGGCTCGGGCTGCACCTGCTCGACCTGGCCGTTCATCGCAGGGGCATGCAGCTTGTCAACGGCCCCGCGCTGGTCGCCCGCCTGCTGAAGTCGTCGGACGATCTCGGTGTGCGGCTGCTGGTGGCCAGCCCGGCCCGGCGGCTGCTCACCGGGAACGGCGCGGTCAGCGGCGCCGTGGTCAACACACCGGACGGCGAGGTGTCGATCCGCGCCGCCCGCGGCGTGGTGCTTTCGACCGGCGGTTTCCCGCACGACGTCGAGCGGCGGCGGCTGTTCCCGCGCACCCCGACCGGCCGGGAGCACTGGCCGCTGGCGCCGCCGTCGTGCACCGGCGACGGGGTGCGGCTCGGCGAGTCCGTCGGTGGTCGCTTCGACGACACGCTGGCCTCGCCGGTGGCCTGGTGCCCGGTGTCGCAGGTGCCGTACCGCAACGGCCGGGTCGGCCTGTACCCGCACATCGTCGACCGCGGAAAGCCGGGGCTGATCGCCGTGCTTGCCGACGGCCGGCGGTTCGTCAACGAGGCGGACGGCTATCACGACTTCGTCGCCGCGATGGTGGCAGCCGTCCCCGACGGCCAGGAGGTGGCGTGCTGGCTGCTCTGCGACCACGCCTTCCAGCGCCGCTACCCGTTCGGCATGTCGAAGCCGTTCCCGGTGCCGGTCTGGCCGTACCTGCGCTCCGGCTACCTCAGGCGCGGTCGCACGCTGCCGGACCTGGCGCGCGCCTGCGGCATCGACCCGGGCGGGCTCGTGCGCACCGTGCGGGAGTTCAACGAGCACGCCCGCGTGGGGGAGGATCCGCGGTTCGGCCGCGGCTGCACACCGTTCAACCGCGGCTCCGGCGACCCGGACCACGGGCCCAACCCTTCCCTCGGCCCGATCGAGCGTCCCCCGTACTACGCGATCAAGGTGTTGCCCGGCAGCTTCGGCACGTTCGCCGGCCTGCGGACCGACGCGCACGCCAGGGTGCTCGGCGCGGACGGCGAGCCGATCACCGGCCTGTACGCCGCCGGCTGTGACCAGGCCAACGTGCTCGGCGGCTACTACCCGTCCGGTGGCATCAACATCGGCCCGGCGCTGACCTTCGGTTACCTCGCCGGTTGCCACGCAGCCGGAAAACCGGGTCGAACGGCAGCCTGAGAGAAGGGGTCGCCGAACACCGAATTAGACTGGGTGAGGTGGCTGGCGGTGGCTTTGACGGAATGACGGCAGTGCGGCGCAGGGTCAGCGACCGGCTGATGGCGCTCGGGGCGACGCTCGCCCTCGACTCGCGTGACATCTGGCGCAAGGCCAGGCAGAACGGTACCGCAGCCACCGGTGGCGACCTGTCCGCTCTGTTCGCAATCGACCTGTTGAGCACGACCGCGATCCGGCTCGGCCGCCTGATCATGCCGGCCACGCCGCCACCGGCACCCGACCGTCCGCATCCGTGAGTCAGCCCCTGGTGATCAGCTCCTACACCCTCGGCACGGAGGCATCCTTCGAGGAGCGGGTCAGGGCGGCCGCCGCGGCCGGATTCGCCGGCATCGGGTTGCGCGCGGAGAACTACGTCGACGCCCGCCGCGCGGGCCTCGACGACGCCGCCATGCACGCCGTTCTTCGCGAGCACGGGATGACCGTCATGGAGGTGGAGTACCTCACCGGGTGGGGCACCGAGGGCGACCGGGACGCGGCTCAGCAGGAGAAGGAGCGCACCGTCTTCCACCTGGCCCGAACGTTCGGGGTGGGCCACCTCAACGCCGGCTTGCTGGAGAAGCCGCCGCTCGACGCCGTGCCCGCGGCGTTCGGCGCGCTGTGCCGGCGAGCCGGCGAGCTGACCGTGGCCCTGGAGTTCATGCCGTACAGCGGCGTGCCGGACCTGGCCACGGCCTGGGCCGTGGTCGACCGGTGCGGGGAGCCCAACTCCGCACTGCTGGTGGACGCCTGGCATTGGACCCGGTCACGGGCCGCGCCGGACGACCTGGGGCCGGTGCCGGCCGAGCGGATCGTCTCGATCCAGCTCTGCGACGTGGCAGCGGAACCGATGCCGGTGCCGCGCCAGGAGTCGCTGCACCACCGGTTGCCGCCGGGGCGTGGCTTCGGCGATGTCGCCGGGATGCTACGCGCCCTGCGGGATCACGGCGTGCGGCCCGTGGTGATCGCCGTCGAGGTCATCTCGGACGAGCTCGTCGCGCGCGGCGTCGATGGTGCCGCCCGCACTGTGATGGCGGCCGCGAGAGAGGTGCTCGACCGGTCCTGGTCGCATGACATCCCAGCATGACATCCCAGCTTGACATCTCAGCCTGACATCTCAGCCTGACATCCGAGCTCGGCGTCCCCGTCTGCCCGCCCAGTGGAAACGTCCCTTGACGTCGAAAAACGGGCGCGGTTTCGATTGGCGAGATCGTCGGCGCTGCCACGCTGGCGAGATCGTCGGCGGTGCCACGCGCGGCTCCATCGTCAGGAGGTAGGCATGCAGGACGAGATCGTCGAGCAACCTGGCTCACACGAGCCCACCGAGTTCCACAAGACACCCAAGAAGGCGGCGGCGAGCGGCTGGATCGGCAGCGCGCTGGAGTACTACGACTTCTTCATCTACGCGCAGGCCGCCGCGCTCGTTTTCCCGAACATCTTCTTCCCCAAGGGCAACCCGAGCGTCGCGATCGTCGCGTCGCTGGCCACCTTCGGTGTCGGCTACGTGGCGCGGCCGATCGGGGCGTTCGTGCTCGGTCACTGGGGTGACACGCACGGCCGCAAGAACGTGCTCGTGCTGTGCATGCTCATGATGGGCGCGTCGACCTTCCTGGTCGCCCTGCTGCCGACCTACAGCGCGGTCGGCGTGCTGGCTCCGACCCTGCTCGTGATCCTGCGGCTGATCCAGGGCTTCGCGGTGGGCGGTGAGATATCCGGCGCCAGCGCCATGATCATCGAACACGCGCCGTTCGGCCGGCGAGGCTTCTTCGCGAGCTTCACGCTGCAGGGCGTACAGGCCGGGCAGATCATCGCGGCCGCGGTCTTCCTGCCGCTGTCCATCGTGCTGCCGGACAATGCCTTCCAGACCTGGGGCTGGCGGATCCCGTTCCTGCTCAGCGTGGTCGTGGTGATCGCCGGCTACATCATCCGGCGGCGCGTCGACGAAACGCCGGCGTTCCTGGAAGAGGAGAACCACGGCGAGGTCCCCAAGGCGCCGATCGTGCAGGCCATCCGCGAGAGCGGCTCGGACATGCTGCGCGTGGTCTGCATGGCCCTGATGAACGCGGTGCCACTGGCGACGACGGTTTTCGGAGCGACGTACGCCACGAACAAGTCCTACGGCAACGGCTACACCACCACGACGTACCTGTGGATCTCGGTGGTGGGCAACAGCGTCGCCGTGATACTGATCCCGTTCATCGGCAACCTGTCCGACCGGATAGGACGCCGGCCGTGCATCATCTTCGGGGCACTGAGCTCCACGGTGCTGTCGTACGCCTACCTGTGGTCCATCAGCCAGCACAGCGTGGTGTTGACGTTCTTCCTCGCGATGCTGATGTGGGGCACGGTGTACCAGTTCTACAACGCGGTGTTCCCGTCGTTCTACCAGGAGCTGTTCCCGACCAGAACCCGGGTCACGGCCTTCGCCGTCTCGCAGAACATCGGCACCATGATCACCGCGTTCCTGCCGTCCATCTACGCCGCGGTGGCCCCGCCCAAGTCGAACGTGCCTCTCATCGTGGGCAGCTTCACGTTGGCCTGCGGGATCATCGCGGCCATCGCCGCGTTCTCCGCGCGGGAGACCTTCCGGGTCCACATGAACGACCTTGGCATGCCCGGTGCACAACCGGTGCCGCGCGAGGAGTACGACAGGATCCGGGCGTCGGTCTGACCGACCCCCGTCACCACGCCCACCCGCGGCCGGGTCGATGCACAGTCGACCCGGCCGCGTCGTGCTGTTACCACCAGCCCTTGCGCCTGGCCCAGACCAGCAGCATCGCCGACATGACGCCCATCACGGCCAGCAGAACTATGAGCAGGCCGAGGTGGGTCCGCTCGTTGACGATGACGTTCATACCGACTATCGAGGACAGGGCGGTGACCGGCAGGGTGACCGCGGCGATCACCGCGAGCCGTTCCGCCGCGATGGTCATCTTCGTGTTGGTGCGGGTCTGGTAGAACTCGATCACCCCCTGCAGGTAGTCCTTCTGGCCGTCAGCCATCGTGGCGATCCGCTGGAACTGGTCCACCAGGTCGGTCAGCAGCGTGGCATCGCCGCCGGACCCGAAGACGGCGAGCGTCACCATCCGCCCGTACACCTCGCGGCTGAGAGTGGCCATGGTGCGCACCGTGAGCAGCCCGTGCCGCACTCGGAACATCTCGTCGAGGAACCGCTCGGCGTCGCCAAGGTGGCCGGCCGTGACCCGCTGCTCCAGCCGCCATACGTCCTGGGTGAGCGCGGAAAGGTAGTCGCGCATCCGGCTGCTGAGCGCGGTCACCACGGCGAAGGACAGCTGGTAGGACGAGGTGGGCCGCAGCCGCCCGGCCTCCAGCCGCCGGCTCACCGACTCGGTCTCGACCGCCGCGGCGCTCGGGTTGACCTGCGGGTTGATCGGCCCATGCACGGTGACCAGGTAGCCGGGTCCGATGAACAGGTCGAGCTCGACGTAATGCACGTGCCCGCCTTCGCCCGGCTCCGGCGCGTGCAGCACCACGAACATGTGGTCGCCGTAGACGTGCACCTTCGGGATCGGGTTGCGCTCGGCGCTGTCCCGAACTGCCCGTGGGTGAAAGCCGAACACGTCGGTGAGCACCTCGGCGGCCGCGCCATCGCCGACCGGGATGTCCACCCAGAGCACGCCGTCCCGCCGGCGCAGCAGCTCGCCGAGCTCGGCAACATCGCGGCGCTCGACGCCGGCAGCCGACACCAGCCGAACGTCCATCAGCTCAGCGTGCTGCTCGCCGCATCCGTCGGCCGCCTCCGTTCCAACCAGCGGGACGAGAGTCGCCGAACTCGTGGCCCGCGGCGAGGATGGCGGCATGGCCAACGAAGCACCGATCGAGGTCGCCGAGCGCGCCGCCAGCGTCTTGGCGCCCGAATCGGACCTGCTCAATCCGGACATCGCCGAGTTCGGCAAGGCACTGGGCAGCGCGCTGCGCCAGTCGGCCGCCAATCCGGCCGGCGTCGCCGCGCTGACCATGGAGCTGGCCGACCGGATGGCCAGGATCGGCCCGGCCGCGCTGGGCCGTTGGCTGGGGGTGGACGCCGAGCCACCGATTCCCGTCGACGCCAAGGACCGGCGCTTCAACGACCCGGCCTGGAACGACAACCCGGCGTACTTCGCGCTGCGGCAGGGCTACCTTGCGCTGCGCCGGTACGGCGAGCAGCTGATCAGCGCCGCCGGACTTGACCCGGACACCGAGGCGAAGGCGCAGCTCGCGGCCGGCCTGATCGCCGATGCGCTGGCGCCGACGAACTTCCTGCCGACCAACCCCATGGCGCTCAAGCGGGCCTTCGAGACCAACGGCATGAGCGTGCTGCGCGGCACCCAGCACTTCTTCGACGACCTGGTGAACAACAACGGCCGGCCGCGCCAGGTGGATACCCGGCCGTTCGCCGTCGGCAAGAACCTGGCCGCGACCCCGTCCAAGGTGGTGTACCGCAACGAGCTGATGGAGCTGTTGCAGTACGAGCCGCAGACGCCGAAGGTGCACGCCGCGCCGCTGCTGTGCAGCCCGCCGTGGATCAACAAGTACTACGTGATGGACCTCTCACCCGGCCGTAGCTTCATCGAGTGGGCGGTGCGGCACAACCACACCGTGTTCGCCATCAGCTACCGCAACCCGTCGGCCGAGATGTCCGGCGTCACCATGGACGACTACCTGGTGCACGGCCCGCATCGGGCGCTCGACGTGATCCAGGAGATCACCGGCGCGGACACCGTCGACATCATCGGGCTGTGCCTGGGCGGGGCGATGACCGCCATCACCGCGGCCTACCTGACCCAGGACGGGGACAGCAGGGTGGGCACGCTCGCCCTGCTGAACACGATGCTCGACTACTCGGACCCGGGCGCGCTGGGGCTGTTCACCGATGCCAGCACCGTCCGCCGCCTGGAGAAGCAGATGGCCCGCAAGGGCTACCTGGAGGGCGTGTCGATGGCCGGCACGTTCGACATGCTGCGGGCCAATGACCTGATCTTCAACTACGTGGTGTCCAACTGGCTGATGGGCCAGGACCCGCCCGCCTTCGACATCCT
>DASXTS010000521.1:0-3651 GCA_036505275.1 Pseudonocardiaceae bacterium | reverse complement strand
GATCGTCCTGCGACGCGTTCATCTCAGACCGACGTACGTTTCCTCGCGGACGATGCACGGCGCCGGGTCATCTCCGCCCGGCGCCGTGTCGTCGCAAACATCTCTGCTCTAGAGACCGAGACCGACAGCGAGCGTTGTGGCGGTCGCAGTGTTCGAGTAGTCGCCCTTGTTTGCGGCGAGGTCCGTCGCCCTGACGCGGTAGTTGTAGACCGTGTTCGCGGTGCGCCCTGTGTCGTTGTACGACGTGTCACTGGTAGTCGCGATCTGCGTGAAGTTCGAGCAGCCCAGACCGGTGCACCGCTCGATGAGGTATGAGGTCACCCCCACGTTGTCCGTCGCCGCCGTCCACATCAGATTGACTTGGGTCGAGCTCGTCCCAAGCGCGGTCAGTGCGGTGGACGCCGTTGGCTTCGTGGTGTCCGTGTTTGCGCTCGCGATATTCGAATAGCCGCTCAGGTTGTCGGCGAAATCCGTCGCGCGCACGCGGTAGCGATAGATCTTGTCAGCCGTAACGGTGGTGTCGCTGTACGCAGTACCGGTGACCGTCGTCAGTGGCGCGAAGTTCGTGCACCCACTGTTCACGCACCGCTCGATCCGGTAGCCCGTGACTCCGACGTTGTCGGTAGAGGCGGTCCAGGCCAGATCGACCCGGCTGCTCGTCCTCGTCGTCGCGGTGAGGTTCGCTGGGGCCGTCGGCGCCTCGGTGTCGGGCGTCGCCGCGCTCGCCACGTTCGAGTGGGGGCTCTGGTTGCCCGCGGCGTCCGTCGCCCGGACGCGGTAGCTGTAGGTCGTGGCGTTCGTCAGCCCGGTGTTGTTGTAGGTGGTGCCGGTCACAGTCGCGATCTGCGCGAAGTTGCTGCAGCCCGCACCCTGGCAGCGCTCGACCTTGTAGCCCGTGACGGCAACGTTGTCCGTAGAGGCGGTCCACGCGAGGTTGATCTGCGTGCCACTCGCCGCCGCCGCGGTCACGTTCGAGGGGGCAGTCGGTGCCTCTGTGTCTGGCGTCGACGCGCTCGCCACGTTCGAGTAGAGGCTCGGATTGCCTGCGGTATCCGTCGCCCGAACGCGGTAGCTGTAACTCGTGCTGCCCGTCAGGCCGGTGTTGCTGTATGTGGTGCCGGCCACGCTCGCGATCTGCGCGAAGTCACTGCAGCCCGCACCCTGGCAACGCTCGATCTGGTACCCGGTGACCGCGCCGTTATCGGTGGAAGCGGTCCAAGCCAGGTTGATCTGAGTGCCGCTCGCCGCCGTCGCGGTGAGGTTCGTCGGGGCCGTGGGCGGCTCGGTGTCGGTAAACGTACCGTCTCCACCTTCCCACGCCGAGAATGCGAACCCGTCATACCCCTCGATCCCAACGTCGCCGGTGGCATAGGAACCGTCGGTCGTGTAGCTGAACTGCGAAACGCCGTTTCGGGAAACGGTCAGGATGTTCCCATCGGCGGCGAGGCGCCAGGCGTCTCCAGCCACGATGGCCGGCGCGGTCGGGAAAAGTTGGGCCGCCGCGAAGCCACCTCCATCTGAGCTCAGCTTGTAAATCCCCGAGAGCTCCGGCGTAGGGCCCCAAAGAAGCAGCATCCATCCCGTCTGTCCGTTGGCGGTGCGGTTGATCCGGACGATCGGCCCCCCGCCGCCGGCCCTGCTCACCGTGCCCAGGGTGACCTGTGAGTACTGCGTGGCGGGTGGCGTGATACCCCATACGCCCGCGGCGTTGTGGTTCGGGCTCCTCCCGATCGCCATGCCGTCCTGTTTGCGGAACCCCTCATATCCGGGCAGCGGATACCAACGGTCTCCTTCGTCGAGAGGATCCTCGGTCCCGTCGAAGCTCGTCGACGCCCAGGTCCCCGACGACACCGGCGCGGCGCCGGTCGACCACGACGCTATCTTGGCGTTCGTCACCACGCCGTCCCCCGCGAATGTGAGGATCCCGGTCGTTCCGGTCGGGTAGAGGAATGAGTCTGCGCGCGGGTTGTAGATGAACTCGCGCCTCCCGTTCTTGATCCCGTAGATAACCGGGCCGCGGGCGATGAGTCGGAGGCGATCGCCGTCGGCGACGCCCGCTGTGTCCACGAGTTTGCTCGCCGAGTAGCCGGTCCCGTTGGCGTCAACCCGATAAAGGCCATTCGCGTTTCCTCCGGGTTGAGTTGCCCACCACAGATAGTGGCTGTCGACAGCTGGCCCTGACGTCTGCACGCGAACGAGCGGGCCTACATTGCTGCTCCCACTTCCGACATGACCGACGACGATCTCCGAGTACTGGTCGGCCGGAACAGCGGCCGTCGTCCTGGCACCCCCGTGATTGCACACGTTGGTACAGCTCGTCGGTTCCGTGGGAAAAGCTCCATCATTCTTCTGCAATCTGCTGCCGTTCTGCGAAAGCGACGCCAGATTCACCCACGTCCCACCTTCGGAGAGCGGGTTCTCCACTCCCGCGAAATTGGACGACGCGATCGGCCCGTCGGCCAGCGCCGTGGTCGGGGTAAGCAGGCCCCACAGGAGACCGCCCAGCACGATGCCCGTTATTCGGAGGTGGCCCCGCGCGCCAGGTAGTGGACGGCGATTCACGGCGCAGCCTCCTCCTGTTGTGCACGAGCATCCGCGGTCACGAAGCGAATCCAATCGCAGCCGGATTGAGGAGAGCTGCCGGGACCGCATGACGTTGGGGCGCCCTTCCGCGGGCCGCCCTGCCCGGGCGGCGGGGCCTTCAATGAGGCGTCAACACGCGCTCAATTCCGCGGGCGAGGGACACGAGGGATCTCGGGTGGACGCGTCCGGTCGGCGTACGAGGGCTTGCTAGCCTGCCCTACGCCTTATTGCCGCCTCCCCCGACACGAAGACGCTCACATCGACACCGACGCGTCCGCACGATCCACGATCTCTCGCGCCAGCATCAGCGAGGCGGTCGCTGCCGGCGAGGGCGCATTCCTGACGACGAGCACCCGCGGCAGCGTCTCGAACCAGAAGTCGTCGACCATCTTGCCGTCAGAATCGATGGCTTGCGCCCGGATCCCGGAAGGACCGGGAAGGAGGTCCGCCCCGCGCAGCTCGGGCACGTACCGGCGTAGCGCGCCGAGGAACAGCCGCTTCGAGTAGTCGCGGGCGATCTCCGCGACACCGGTCTTCCAATACCGTGCGGCCATCCTCCGAAAGCCCGCGTAGGTGGTGAACCCGAAAGCCTGGGCGAGATGGACGTCCCTCCTCCCGTACGCCTCGACTCCGAGCGCCAGGACGGCATTCGGGCCGAGCCACACATCGCCATCGATCCTCGGCGTGAAATGCACCCCGAGGAACGGAAACCGCGGGTCGGGTACGGGGTAGACCAGGCCGCGGATGAGATCGCGACGCTCCGGGGCCAGGCGGTAATAGTCGCCACGGAACGGAAAGATCCGCACGTTGTCGGTTCCTCCGATCTGCCGCGCGAACTGGTCGCTACCGATCCCCGCGCACGCGATCACCTGTCCGCATTCGATCCTCTCGGAGGTCGTCGTCACCACGGCGTCCGCCGGACGCGCGTGGATCGACAGCACCTTTGCGCGCAATCGGATCTCGGCGCCCGAGCGGACGAGCTCGGCCGCGAGCGTCGCGGCCACGACACGAAAGTCGACGATGGCGGTGCTGGGCACATGCAGCGCCGCGATGCCCAGGACGTGCGGT
>DASXTS010000520.1:0-9729 GCA_036505275.1 Pseudonocardiaceae bacterium | reverse complement strand
CAGCAGGTGCGCCCCTCGATGAACAGATCGGGCTCGCAGCTGAAGGTCAGCTCGCAGCGGCCAGCGCCGACTGCCCGCAGCAGCGCGTGGTGCCGGTGCGTCAGCTCGGTCGACACGGCAGTGCTCCTGTCGGTTGGTTCGATGGCTCGTTCGACGGGTGGTACGGCTGGCCCGCCCTCCCGGCTTCCACCAGAACAGAGCACCGGGGCCGCCGAGCAATACATCGAACAACAGAATGGCCACTCAGCCCGGACAGATTTGTCGATAATTCTGTCAATTACCGGTAAGGACCGGGAGGCCGACCAGAATAGGTCAAGGATGAAATGATGCCGGACGACCCGGCGGAGCCGCTCCCAGACTCCGCCGAGCCGCCCGGTTCCTGCGAGCCACACCCCCGCCGGACCCCTCCCGGAACCGGACCGTGACTCGCGTGTTCCACACCTGCGGCGCCGTCACTCGCCACTGCCACCTGCCGCAGCTGCCCCTCGAAGCTGCGGACGGTGGGCAGCCGGCTTGCGACCGACTGCACCGGAAAGAGCGGTGGCCATCCCGCCCAGATACACAAAATCTGCGACGGGCTGACCTGCGCAGGAATGGCGCCCCGGCGCCGCGGGGGCAACGCGACGCCGGGGCTCACATCCCGATCCGACCGGGCGCGGTCGGTCGGATCGGGGGGCTGAGGGGTGGGCCGGCAATGGATGGTCCGGCCCACGGTGGCCGTTCGTGCGGTCGCGCGGCGACCGCGACCCCGCCGGCCGTGGCGGATCCGCTCGGGTGCGGTCGTCCGGCCGCGTGCCGGCCCCTTGCTCGAGGCGACCGGGATCCGGCCGCGCTGGGGCGACCTTTGCGGTCGCTCAGTCCGGTGAGGTGGTGGCGCGCGCGGGGCGCCACACTGGCGTGCCGCCGTCGCCGGCCGATCGGGAACGCCACGGCGGCACGTTCGCCGGCCAAGCGTATGCGGTGGCCGACGCGGTGGCCGGCACCGCCGAGCCGCCACCTCCGGAGGACGCCGAGCCGCCACCGGCTCCGGCGCCCGCACCGGCTAGTACTGCCGCTGGGTGGTAGACGGCCGACGTGGTGAGCGGCGCGTCGGTGGTCTGACGTGCCGACGATATGCTGCCGGCCGGCGCGGCTGCGTCCGGTCTGGCGATGGAGCGCGGGGTCGGCTTGGACAGCGCGGTACTGCCGGCCGCGGCCGGCTCGGCGGTCGGCGCCGGCTTGATGACCGCCTGGCCAGCGGTCTGGGCTGCCGTTGACCCCTGGGCCGTTGACCCCTGGACCGTTGACCCCTGGACCGTTGACCCTTGGGCTGGTGAGCCAGCCGCCGAGCCGGCGGGGGCCGGTGCGGCGGATGTCGAGCTCGCGTCGGCGGCGGCCGACCCGCCCGAGGTGGCGGGCGACGAGGACGCCTCGATCACCGTGTTCAGCAGGGGCAGGCCCGCCGTCACCACCGGCTGCGTCGTGTCGATGATCAGGCCCGTCGCCGCTGTGAGCAGCGAGCCGATGGCGCCGAACAGCCCCGTCGACGACTGGTCCGCCGGTGCCACCGAGCTTGACGTCGACGTCAACGTCAACGTGGCGGCGCTCGCGGTAGTGGCGGCGAGTAGCCAGCCGAGGCCGGCCATTCCGGCCACCACGCCGGCCCTGGCCAGGATCCGGGCGGCACCGCCACGGCGCCTTGACAGCGACCGGCAGCCGTCGGCCCAGCCGTCAGGACAGCCGTCAGCACGGCCATCACCGACGCCCGTTGGCGCGCTGAGCCCCGACACCGCCCCGACACCGCCCCATTCGTTGACCTGGGAGTTCCGTCCCATCGTTGATGGATGGACCGGTCCTCGGCGACCCGCAACGGCGGGAACCACCCGAATCGGCAGATGACAACAACCGAGCCGGGTGACGCCAGGGGCGCTGCTTACCGCCGGTTCTCGGCACAACAGCACGGAATCGGTACAGAAGCAACCGGCTTCGTACGGTCTGTATCTGGCCGGGTTGTCGGTGGATCCTTCCGGCGATACGTGTGCCCATTTCTTGCCGCCGGCGGTTGCGCCGATACGCAGAGGAGTCATCATGCCCGAGCAGGGCGAGCAGGGCAGCTCGACGTCGCGGCCCCTCGAACTCGGCCAGCTGGTGGATCTGTGGGGTCACTACGGCCAGGACCTGCTGCTACACGATCCGGACGGCCCGGCCGAGTGCGTGGTGCGCGCCGGCGAGATCGTCGTCGGCGACCAGGCTTATCCCGCGGTCACCGACCGGCTTCGGCGCTGGCTGGACGACGAGCGCGCCGAGGACCTCCGGGATGACCTGCGGCTGGCCAAGCTGCGGCTGCGGCCGGCGGAGCGGGACCGCGCGGTCGAGATCGCGCTGGAGACCGCGTCGGCCATCGGCACCATCGAGGCAGACGGGGACCCTGCGCGGCGTGACCTCGCCGACCGCAACTCGGTGTCGGCCAACCACGTGCACCTCGGCTGCTCGTCGGTGCCAGGGGCGGTGCCGGAGGCGGGGCCGGAAGGGCGGCCGGAAGCGACGCCGTTGCGCACCAAGTGGGCCGGCAGCCCGGTCATGTACGGCACGCCGGTCATGTACGGCACCCCGGTCATGTACGGCACCCCCGGCGAGGACCCCGACCAGGTGCCTGCGCTGCCGACGCCGCCGAACGAGCTGTGGGACCCGCCGGTGACGGTGGCCGTGCTGGACACCGGCCTCGACCCGCACCCGTGGTTCGCCGGCCGGCCATGGTTCTCCGACTGGGGCCTCTCACCCGAGGTGCTCGACGGCGACGACGACCGCGGGCAGGACCGGCAGGCCGGCCACGGCACGTTCATCGCCGGCATCGTGCTGCAGCACGCCCCCGGGGTGGTGCTCCGGCACCGCAGCGTGCTGTCCTCGCTCGGGCTCACCGACGACGTGATCGTGGTCGACGGGCTGCGCGGCGCCCGGCACGCCGCGGCCCGCAGCGGCACTCACATCGACGTCGTGGTGATCGCCTCCGGCTGCCACACCGCCAACAACGAGTGCCCGCCGCTGGTCCGGCGGGAGATTGCCAAGTACGCCGACGCAGTCGTGGTGGCCTCCGCCGGCAACTTCGGCACCAGCCGCAAGTTCTGGCCGGCCGCGCTGCCCAAGGCGGTCGCGGTCGCGGCCACCAGCCAGAACGGCGAGCTCGCCGAGTTCTCCAACCGCGGCCCCTGGGTGGACGCCGCCGCACCCGGCGTCGACGTGCTGTCCTCCTTCGTCCAGCTGATGCCCGGCACCGGCCGCACCCCGCCCAATACCGAGAACCGCCAGTACGGCTTCGCCAAGTGGAGCGGCACCTCCTTCGCGGCCCCGCGGGTGGCCGCCGAGGTGGCCAGGCTGCGGCACCTCGGCGAGGACATCGAGGGTGCGGTGCGGCTGGCCACCGCCGCGTTCCCGATGCGGGCGCCAAGGTGATCGTCAACCTCCGCGAGAACTGGCTCACGGCCGGCGCGGCGCCCGCTCCGGATCTAGCCCCCTCCCCGGTACTGTCGATGGGTTCGCTCGTCGACATCCGCGGGGAGGGTCCGGTGGACAAGCCACCGCTGGGTGATCTGGTCGCCGGGGCGCGGGCAGGGGACGAGCAGGCGTGGCGGGATCTGGTAGGCCGGTTCGCCCGGCTGGTGTGGTCGGTGGCCCGCTCACACCGGCTGGACCACGCCGACGCCGCGGACGTCTGCCAGACGACGTGGTTGCGGCTGGCCGAGCACCTGCACACGCTGCGCGACCCGTCGCGGCTGCCTGGCTGGCTCGCCACCACAGCGCGCCGCGAGTCGCTGCGGGTTATCGCCGGCCGGCGCCGGGAGACACCGGACCCGCTGCCCGGCGAGCCCGACCCGGACCCGGCGGCCGGTCCGGAGACCATGGTGCTCATCGGCGACCGGGACAGCAGGCTGTGGACCGCGTTCGCCGGCCTGCCGGAACGCTGCCAGCAACTGCTGCGCATCCTGTCCACGGCGCCCGAGCTGTCGTATCACGAGGTCGGCTCGGTGCTCGGTATCCCGATCGGCAGCATCGGGCCGACCCGCGGCCGCTGCCTGGAAAACCTGCGCCGGCGGCTCAACCCGTCCGACTTCACCGGGGCCGACTTCGGTGGCCCGGATCGACCGAGGGGGTCATTGGTATGAGCGACGAGGACCCCGCGGTCGACCGCGACCCGGTACTCGACGAACTGGCCGCGATGTTCGACGTGCTCGACCCGATTCCCGACCACGTGGTCGCGTCGGCCGTCGCGGTGCCGTCGATCATCGCGGCCTGGCATGATCTCGACGCGGGGCTGCTGGACGTGCTCGCCGACACCGCACTGCAGCCGGTGCCGGCCGGGGTGCGCGCCGGCGCCGGCCCGTCCGGTGGCCCACGGCTGGTCACCTTCGGCTTCACAGCCGATCCCGAGGCGTGCAGCGTCGAGGTCGAGGTCGGGGTCGAGCCGTCCGGCACGTTGCGTCTGATCGGGTTGGTCGTTCCGACGGGTCCGGACGAGCTGGAAGTGCGCCATCCGGGTGGAAGGTTGCGGGTACCGGTCGACGAGCTGGGCCGATTTCGCGTGGCCGGGGTGCCGTCCGGGCCGCTGAGCCTGGTGTTACACGGTATGGGGGAGCGCGCAACGACCACCGATTGGATTACCGTCTGAGACCATGCCGGCCGTCGTTCGCCACGGACCGTCGTCTGTTGGTGACAATCGGGCGACACGGCTGGAGCAGGCCGAGGCGTTGTGTGAGCGGCACGCCATCGACCCGGACGGGGTGCTGATCAATGCCGCCGCGCTGCTGGCTGCTGCCGGGCGGGACAACGAGCTTCGCGCCATGGCCAGGCACGCGGCCGCGCTTGCGCACACCGAACGGGCCGAGCTCGGTGCGGCCATGCGGCAGGCGCGGCTCGCGCTGGGGGCGGCGGTGCGCGGCGGGCTGGACCAACGGGCCGCCCAGATCAGGGTCACGCTGGCCTGGCTGGAGCTGGACCGCGGCCGGACCGCCGCGTCGATGGCCGACCTGGACGCGGCGCTGCCGCTGCTGCGCGGGCGCTCGGCCGCTCGGGCCCGCTGCATGCGCGGGCTCAACCTGTGCACCAGCGGCCGGTTGTCGGCCGCGATAACCGAGCTGACGGCGGCGCTGCCCGGCCTTCGCCGGCACGGCGACACCCGATGGGTCGCGAACGCCCTGATCGGACGCGGGATCGCCTACACATACACGGACGCGCTGCGGGCGGCCGATGCGGACTTCGTCAAGGCCGCCGAGTTGTGGATCTCGCTCGGGCAGCGGGACCGGGCCGGCGGCGCGACGAACAACCGGGGCTTTGTCGCGGTGCGCACCGGCGACCTGCCGCGCGCCCTCGAGCTGTTCGACCAGGCCGTCGAGCTCGGGCTGGACCTGCGGACCAGGCCGGAGGCCATGGTCGACCGCGCGGAGGCCATGCTCGCCGCCGGCCTCACCGACGATGCCCGCCCGGTGATCGAGGCTGCGGTCCGTGCGCTGGCCGATGCCGGCCGAGCCAAGCTGGCGGAGGCCACCCTCGCGGCCGGCCACTGCGCGCTGCGCCAGCGCGACCTGGCCCGGGCCGGCTCCGGAGCCGAGGAGGCGGCCCGACTGTTCCGCGCTCAGGGCCGCTCCTGGTGGGTGCCGCCGGCCATCGCGCTGCGGGTGCACGCGCGGTGGCTGGCCGGGGAGCGCACGGCAGCACTGCAGCGCGACGCCGAGCGGGCGGCCCTGGAGTGCGCCCGGCACGGCTGGCGGGTGGAGTCGTCCACCTCGCTGATCACGGCGGCCCGGGTGGCACTGGCTCGTGGCGCCGTGCCACGGGCGCGCTCGCTGCTGGCCGGCGCGGCGGCGCTGCGCTCACGCGGTACCACCGACGTGCGCGCCGCCGCCTGGTACGCCGAGGCGCTGCTGCGCCAGGCGGACGGCGACCGCCGCGGGGTCCTCTCGGCGTGCCGGGCCGGCCTGCTGGTGGTGGACGGGTACGCGTCGCTGCTGAGCTCGGCGGAGCTGCAGGCGCACGCCACGCGGCTGGCCCGTGACCTCGCCGAGCTCGCGGTCGGGGTGGCCGTGGCCGACCGGGACGCCCGCGCGGTGCTGCGCTGGACCGAGCGGTACCGGGCCGGCGCGCTGGCCCGTCCCGCGGTGCGCCCACCGGCCGATCCGGCGCTCGCCGCCGAGCTGGTCACCCTGCGCTCGGCGGTCGCGGCGGCCCGCGAGGCGGTCGAGGCCGGCCGCCCCGACCCGGCCGCCGAGCGGCGGGTGGCCAGGCTGGAGCACTCGGTGCGGCGGCGGGCCCTGGCCGGCTCCCGGTCCGGCGGCAACGGTGGCGGCAACGGTGGCGGCAACAGTGGCGGCAACGGTGGCGGCACCAGTGGCGTTGGCGCTGCCTCGGCGTCCAGGCGTGACCCGCTGGACCTCGGCTCGCTGCACGCCGCGCTGGGCGACACCGCGCTGTTCAGCCTCATGGTGCACGGCGGCCGGCTGATGGCCGTGTCCGTGGTCGACGGGCGGGTCGCACTGCACGACCTCGGACCAGCCGAGCCGCTGTACGCCGAGGTCGACGCGCTGCGCTTCGGGCTGCACCGGTTGGCCCGCGGGGTCTCGCCGCGGGTCGGGCGGGCCGTGCGGGCCGCGGTGCACGCCTCGGCGTCCACGTTGGACAAGGCGCTGCTCGGCCCGGTGCTGCCCGAGGTCGGCGAGCGGCCCATGGTGGTCGTGCCGACCGGGCCGCTGCACGCCCTGCCCTGGGCCGCGCTGCCCTCCTGCGCCGGCCGGCCGGTCACCGTCGCCCCATCGGTGCTGTCCTGGCTGCGCGCCGTGCGGGTGCTCGCCGCGCACCGCGGCGCCGGCTCGGTGTGGGTCGCCGGGCCGGGGCTGGAGCACGCCGTGCGCGAGGTCGTCGGACTGCGCGATGCGTCCGGCGGCGGGCGGCTGCTCGTCGCGGAACAGTCCACCGTCGACGCCGTGCTGGCCGCCCTCGACGGCGCGGACAACCATGGCGCAGGGATCGCGCACATCGCCGCGCACGGCCGGTTCCGCAGCGACCAGCCGCTGTTCTCCACGATCGAGCTGGCCGACGGGCCGCTCTACGTGCACGACCTCGACCGGCTGCGCCGCGGACCGCGGCTGCTGGTGCTCTCCGCCTGCGAGGGCGGGCTGTCCGGCGTGCACCCCGGCGACGAGCTGATGGGCCTGGCCGCCGCGCTGCTCACCCGCGGCACCGCCACCATGATCGCCAGCGTGGTGCCGGTGCCGGACGAGCGCACCGCCGAGGTCATGACCGCGTTGCACGCCGGCCTGCGCGCCGGCCTGGCTCCCGCGGCCGCCCTGGCCGCTGCCCAGGCCGACCACGGCCAGCTCGGCTTCGTGTGCTTCGGCGCCTCCTGACAGCGATCACCGGTATCGGCGCCGCCGCCCAATACCTACCGAGCCTGGAACTAGGGGTTCACCCGGCGCGAAGGACATCGGCCGGGGCCAGAGTGCATTCTCGTGACTCCCTTGGCCCGCGACGGAAGGTTTGGTCCGGCCGTGCGCCGATTGGCGCTGTTGGCTGCCGTCGTCGCGGTTGCGCTGCTCTCCGTGCAACCGGCGACCGCCGCCGCTGCACACAAGGGCGCCTGCGACGACAGGATAAAGCTGTCGTTCCACCCGGACCGGCAAACGTCGGTCCTGCTGGTGAAGCCGTTCGCGGCGGGTGAGCCGGTGGCGTTGGCCAACACCCCGCCCACGCCACCGCCGCCGACCGCCCCGGTCGACCTGTGCCTGGTCAAGCTGCTGGTTGGCCCCGGCAACCCGGGCACGCCTGGCGCGCCGTCCACGTCCGCGGGCATCGGGATCGAGGTCTGGCTGCCCACCAAGGCGAACTGGAACGAGATCATCCGCACATACGGCAGCGGGGGCTGGGCCGGTGGATTTCACACCGACGTCACCCGCATCGGCGGCACCGGGGCTGGCAATGTCTTCCACCTGGCCGCCGTGGGCAAGGGCTATGTGGTGAGCACCTCCGACCATGGCCACAACGGGTCGAACGCCGGCGGCGGCAACGGTTCCTTCGCAATGCGCGAGGACGGTGGCATCAACACCGTCCTGTGGCACGACTTTGCCGAGCGCAGCATGCACGAACTGGCGGTCAAGACCAAGGCGCTGGTGAAAGCGTTCTACGGCAAGACGCAAAGCTATGCATACTGGGACGGCTTCTCGACGGGCGGCCGCCAGGGCTACAAGATCGCGCAGAAGTACCCGGACGACTACGACGGCATCCTCGCCGGCGCACCAGCCTTCAACTGGACCAGGTTCATCACCGCCGAGATGTACCCGCAGACCGTGATGCTCCGCGACCTCGGCGCCAACCTGCCGGCCTCGAAGCTCAACGCGGTGAGCGCGGCGGCCGGCGCGGCCTGCGGCGGCACCACCCTCGGTTTTCTGCTCGACCCGTTGCTGTGCCGCTACGACCCGACCACGGATGCGGCCGCGCTGTGCGTCGGCACCGTCGGCCACGGGGGCGCCGTCGGCACCAACACCAACGCCTCCGCGTGCCTGAGCCTCGCGGAGGCCAATGCGGTCAACAAGATCTGGTACGGCCAGACCGCGACCGGCACATACCCCGACCCGCTGGTCGACAATGGCACGAGCCCAACCTTGGGTAGCGCCGACCACCTGTGGTACGGCCTGCCGCGCAATACCAGCACCGGCGTTCTCGCCGGCCCCACCGCGTTCCCCATTGCTGCCGACATGGTGGCGCTGGAGTTGCAGGATCCGACCTACGCTCGGCCCGCATTCACCAATGCCACCGGCAATGGCATGGACAGGTGGCAGACGCTGGACTATGCCGGTCTGGCTCATGCCTATTACCAGGGCCTTGCGCTGCAGCCGTACTTCAGCAACATCAACACCGACAATCCGGATCTGATTGGCGCGCGGGACAGTGGCGTGAAGGTGTTGAGCTACCACGGGTTGGCCGACGAGTTCATCTTCGTGCAAGGCTCGATCAACTACTTCACCCGCGCCGCCGCGGCGATGGGTGGCACGCTGGAGCTGCAGAGGTTCAACCGGCTGTTCCTGATCCCGGGTTTTGCGCACGACTCGACGTTCAGTCGGGCTGCTTCGATCGACCCGGCGACCGGCGCCCCCACGAGCGCCAACAAGGTGCCGCTGCCGCAGCCCTCCACCGGGCGGGACGAGTTGTTCATGGCCCTGCGCAACTGGGTAGAGAACGGCGTTGGGCCTAGCCGCATCGACCTGGCCTCGGCCAACGGCAGCGTGACCTTGCCGATCTGCTCCTACCCACGGAAGGCGACCTACAACGGCACTGGACCAGTAACCGCCAGTTCCTCCTACAGCTGCGCCTAAGAGCCGTGTCCGACCAGCTGAACGGGCCGCGAGGCACAACGACGTTCCGAGCCCGCGGCCAGCCGCCGCCCACGGTCCCTTGGTCGCCGGAACTGTCGACCCACGTTGCAGCCGACGCAACCCGGGTCGGCCCCTAGCCGAGGGACCCAGCCAGGCAGGCCACGGTCTGGTGGCCGCTGTGGCCGGCGAAGTACACCGTCTCGGCCGACTTCCCATCGTCGTGGTTACGCCAGCCCGAGTGACGGTCGAACCACGGCTGGGCGCGTTGAGCCCGCAAGCTTGCGTTCAAAAATTGGCTTGGGACGGGAGTGGGGTTGCGGTCTCGGTGTTTGGCCGCCGGTTTCCGGGGTTGAGTCGGGGACGTTGAGCCGGGGACGCGCCCTACTGGGGTCGT